>CAYVKO010000025.1:0-3058 GCA_964452185.1 uncultured Candidatus Saccharibacteria bacterium | reverse complement strand
GTGGGATTTGAAGCCCCAAGCCTTTCTGAGTTTGCCAGCTTGCTGGCAAGGCGAAAGACAGCTGAAGCCAACACTAACTAGCGCTTTGAGGTTTGGTGTGGTCAGAAGTGTGAGTAATAAGGTAATACAGTATGCAGGCCTCCACGATGTAGGAGACGTAATTGAGCATAAGCCATACATTCGTTTGTACACCGGCAATCTCAAATGGTGGCAGGGTGTCCAGTACGGGACCGCTTACTACAGCTGCGGTCTTTATCAGGAAGATAACGATGATAGCGATGAAGTATGCGCTAATGAGAAATGCTGGCACAATATCATTAAAGTACTTGCAGCGAGAGTTGTCTGTTTTTTGGCTGTAGTAAATGAGAATGATGGTAAGCAGGAGGCCCCACAAAAGATTTACGTACACGTTATGAAATGCTTGGTCAGCACCGCCTAGGACAATAAGAAGGAAAGGAAGCAAGGTGTTGGCGATGTAGTTGAAAGCAGTTATCGCCAGCACGATAAAACGCACTGGCTTGCTTTTTCTCATCTTATTTTCAAGTTTTTCAGAGAGACGTTTAAGCATGGATGGTTTTGTGTATAGTATTTTACATGATGCTCTACAATACCAAGCGGGTTAGACTTTAGAATCACCCACTGAGGATGTTTTTGGTATTATTAATACAAGATAATTTTCAGCATAATGACACCTGAAATAACAGCAGTACTTCTGATTACAGCGACCGTACTAACTTTCTACGGCATGTGGAAGGTGTTTGAAAAGGCGGGTGAGGGCGGGTGGAAGGCGGTGGTTCCCGTATACAATTTCTACATTTTGTTGCGTATTAGTGGTTATTCTGGTTGGTACATTTTTATGCTGTGCTTACCTTTACTCTCTTGGTTATTGCATGAAAGTGTCTTACCGCTCTTATTATGTCCGCCAGCGAATGATATTGGTTGTGGTGCTGGCTGGGTGTTTCAGGTGCCTGATTTTTTCACCAACCCAAACTTTTGGACTTTTCCTTCTCAGGCAATATTGATAGTATTGGGAGTCTTGCTTTTATATGTGACCATAATAATTATTTTTTCAGTTTTTTTGTGCAGAGTTTTGCACCACCTCGCACGCAACTTCCATAAATCTTCTTGGTTCAGCCTTGGCCTATTGCTTCTCCCGTTTATTTTCTGGCCAATTCTAGGGTTAAATGCTGCTAAATATGAAGGTGTAAAACAAGACCACATTTCGATGAGCAGCAATATATTCAAAAACAAGTACGTAGTGTTGTTATTAGTATTAATCATTCTAGGCGGAGCGTATTACTTTTTCCAAGCGGAACAAAAAATAGAGATTATATCTGAGAGTGAAAATGAAATCACTTTTGTGGGCCGGATAAGCTCGGGCGAGCCAAATAATTGTACGGCAGACAGTGCATGTTCGTTTATGGTTGAGGATTGGAAGGTAGGTCTTGAAAGAGGGTCGCATGGTAGGTTGCAAACAAAAATTGACGATGACACTGAGATCGGTAATTTGGTCAAAGTGAAGGCCAAAAAAATCGGTCAAAAAACAGTATCACTTAATGGAAGCGCGGGGTACTTTGTGAAAAATGTTGCAAAAACTCATGATATTGGCGGGCAACCGATTTATTTGCCAAAAGGTACTTTGACTCAAGATAACAGCGAAGAGTCTAATCAACGAAGAGGGGGCGACATTGGTGGAGAGAAGAATACATCAGAAAACAACCTATATGATTTCTCACGCGAAGAATATCAAGAGCTGACTTCCTTAGAAAAGGCTAAGCTATCGATAGAAGCTAATACGCAGTTTGATGAGCTATCAAAGACCTTTTCCATAACTAGTCATGAATCTAAATACAGCGTTTACCATTCTCTAGGAGAATCCTTGGCAGCAGTTGAAGAAGCTAGCACAAGTTCAAGTGACAACAATGTGTGGAATTTGTATAAAATAGACAAGTCTGGCAAGGAAAGCCTGCTTTATTCCGGTCTTATAGAAGATTGCTGTGGCGGCGGAATACCAACGATTAAGGAAGGTCCGGTTAGTTTTGTTCCTGTTGTGATAGCAAAATCAGGAGATGCGTGCTTTTCTAAGCAAGGAGAGACATATGTGAACTTACGAGATGCACCGAAAGATTACTTGCATGTAGGTCGATCTAATAGTTGTGAAAGCATCAGCTCTTTGAGTATTGAAACAGGCGAAGAAGCATTTAAGTTTGAACCGATGTTATCACAGGATTGTAAGGCGGCTGATCCTGGGACTGCAGTAACTTTTTCTGGTTTAAAAGCAAGTTCTTCAGACAACACTTATACGAAGAAGTTTTCTGACCCGATCCGAATGACATGCACTGAAGGTATTGGAGATACCGGTGATGCTCTTTACAGTAAAACTATTTCGTACAGAGAGCCCGAAACCGGAATCAGGCTTAACGAAGTTGATTTTCGCATAAGGGTGTATGATCTAAACACAAAAGAGTCGGAGTCTATCCCTTCAACCTTTTCTCCAAAGGAAGGGTTTATCGAACAAGAGTAGGTTTCTCAAGCCAAAAATAGCGAGCCGCACTTAATGCGAGCCTCGTCTAGGACGGGCCTCGGCCCGAAAGAAATCCCACCTGCAACCTACCACGCTCGACAACTTTTTGTTATGTCATTCGCTTTGCAACATTAAGCCATTTATCTAAGGGTTTACTGATTAACGCAGCAGATATTTGTCGGTCAGAGTATCCATAATTTCGCATGTTTCTGAATGCAGCTACGCCCTCAATAATCATATTTTCAAGATAATCGTTCACTACTTTGTCTAACTCGTCGTCAACAACTTGATTAACATCCTGATCGTCTAAGTCATGGTCGAAAAAAGAAAACTTTAAAGTTGTTCTGATGCGCTCGATATCCTTCTCGGAAGGCCAATACAACCCACCTTCTGCTGGCTTTTGGGTAAGCTTGAAGGCTGTTTCTGCGGCCTCCTCTTTGCTACCTTTCATGTATGCGATTATTTCATCCTTCATTCGCTCTTCTATAGTTGGAAGCCAGGTTTCGTGAAGATATGTTCTCGTTTTCTCTCGAA
>CAYVKO010000024.1:0-3381 GCA_964452185.1 uncultured Candidatus Saccharibacteria bacterium | reverse complement strand
ACCGCACTAGCCAGTGCGAGGGTAGCGGTAAGCAAATTGTTAACTGTTAATAAACCATTAAGCGAGCCTCTTTTTGTTGTGGTGGTGGAAGTCATAGATTAAAAATATTATTAGAACTAATAACAACTGCTTCAGATATATTTCAACAGTACGCAAACACTCGATAACATTCCCTTGAAACCAGGCCGAATATCGGCTTCACAGTGCAATCGGCAAACGACAATAAAAGGTTGCAAACTGCACAATGAAGTCAACAAACAGCACTGCAGCCAAACATTACACCTCTACATCTATTTACGGAGACGCATTAAGAGCCTATTTCTTACAAGGGCTGTCAACAAGTAGATGTGAAAGAACTAAACAACAACACTACATACTCGAAGGTAGCAATAAAGTTGCATACAGTCAATGCGTTAGCCTGTGAAAAAACCCTTTCTTAAGGCTTATTTTTGCCATTGTCTTTAACATGTCCTTGAAATGTCTCCGGGATAAAAAACCTATGTCCGTAAGCGACAACATTTTTTGTAAAAGACGAAATCATAAAATACATATTGTCTTTTAAACTTTTTGATTTTCTTCAAAAGACGTAAACGCTGTGTAAGAGACAGAAAAGTAAAAAACCACGGCCAGCGTGTACGCTAACCGTGGTATTGGTGTGAATTTATGTGTTTTTCTTAGACTTCCACTCGCGTATGATCTCGAGTGCCTCTTCCATTATCTCACGAAGCGGTTCCCGATCAGTAATCTGACTTAAATCCGGTGCATCCATCTCTTCGTACGGTAGATTAATTACACAATCAGCCACTCCTCGAAACCTCCCTCTTTCGAGAGGGTTATCAAGAAAGTACTGCATTGCTTTCTTTTCCGATTCGGTAACCTCTCGGTTTCTAGGTATCTTGATTTCTACCTCTACCTCATAACCGGAAATCACTCCTCCGCTTCCTCTAAGCATGCTGAGCTCTCTCCTTTTGTCTCTGTTGTTGGAACGTATTCGAACGTACCTTAAAGAATCATCTTCCTCCTCTTTCTTTTCAATTACTAAATAGAACGGCGGTCGTGTGAACATAACAGCAG
The DNA here is from genome assembly GCA_964452185.1 of uncultured Candidatus Saccharibacteria bacterium. Classification (GTDB taxonomy): domain Bacteria; phylum Patescibacteriota; class Minisyncoccia; order Phycocordibacterales; family SW-6-46-9; genus SW-6-46-9. The sequence goes on along the minus strand of CAYVKO010000024.1, from coordinate 2,307 downwards.
CAAGTTGTGAAAGAAGCATGAATTCAGCCAAGCATCATACAATAGATTTGTGGAAAAATACAGCTAAAATGATACAATATTTGCTGTTATGGATATCCCTGAAAATCTAGACGGCCAGTACAACCCGGAGGATCACGAGCCCCGGATGCAAGACTTGTGGCAGGATCACGGCTACTTCAACCCGGACACATTGGTTGAAAAAGGTCTTGTAGACGAAGACGCAGAAACCTTCAGTATGGTACTGCCGCCGCCGAATGTTACCGGAGTACTCCATACCGGACACTCAATGATGGTAGCTATCCAGGATGCACTAACCCGCTTCCATCGCATGCAAGGAAAGCGCACGCTGTGGATCCCCGGTACCGACCACGCTGCCATCGCTACACAATCCAAGGTAGAAAAGCAACTGTATGAAAACGAAGAAAAAAGCCGTTACGACTTGGGTCGAGAAGAGTTCTTGGACAGAGTGGAGAAGTTCGCGCAAGAAAGCCACGACACAATCGTCTCCCAGATTAAACGCCTTGGCGCATCTGTTGACTGGTCTCGAGAAGCCTTCACGCTCGATGAGAAAAGAGAAACCGCAGTACGAACCGCTTTTAAAAGGATGTATGAAGCCGGGCTCATCTACCGAGACACAAAAGTAGTCAACTGGGACCCGGACGGCCAGACTACTGTCTCAGATGACGAAGTAGAGCACGAAGAAAGCGAAGGTACTCTCTACACCTTTCGATACTCCGAAGACTTCCCGTTTGCTATTGCCACAACACGGCCGGAAACCAAACTCGGTGATACTGCCGTAGCCGTCCATCCTGATGATGACCGCTACAGCGAGTATGTCGGCGAAACGTACACTGTCGAGTTCGCCGGAACCACTCTTGAAATTGAGGTAGTGGCGGACCCGGAAATCGACCAGGAGTTTGGCACCGGCGCTGTCGGTGTAACTCCCGCCCACTCTCACGCCGATGCTGATATCGCTCGACGAAATGACTTGGCAGAGAAACAGATAATTAACGAGGACGCTGAAATCACCAATACCGGTACAGATCTTGACGGCACACCAACCAGAGAGGCTCGCAAGGAAGTCGTTGAATGGCTAAAAGAAAATGATCTGCTTGAGAAGGAAGAAACCGTTGAAGTGAACGTATCAACTGCTGAACGCACCGGCGGAGTAATCGAACCGTTACCGAAACTGCAGTGGTTTGTGGATGTAAATAAGGAGTTCACTCTAGAGAACTCGAATATAAACGGAATTGAAGACGGTCAAGAAGTAACGCTTAAGAAGATAATGCAGACCGTGGTGGAAAGCGACCAGATCGAAATCCTGCCCGACCGCTTTGAGAAAGAATACTTTCACTGGATAGATAATCTGCGTGACTGGTGTATCAGCCGACAAATCTGGTACGGGCACCGAATCCCGGTTTGGTACAAAGACGATAAGATGCATGTAGGTACAGAAGCCCCGGAAGGTGACGGCTGGACACAGGATGAAGACACGCTCGATACATGGTTTTCTTCCGGCCTGTGGACCTTCTCCACCCTCGGCTGGCCCTTCGACGAAGCTCAAGGTAAACCAGAGCCCGGATCAGAGCTGGATCTGTACCACCCAACCAGCGTCTTGGAAACCGGGTACGATATCCTCTTCTTCTGGATAGCTCGGATGATACTTATGTCCGGCTTCCTTCTTGGTGACGTGCCATTCAAGACCGTATACCTGCACGGAATGGTGCGTGATGAGCAAGGACGAAAGATGAGCAAGTCATTAGGAAACACTATCGACCCGGTTGAGGTAGCCAAGGAAAATGGAGCCGATGCCTTGCGGATGGCTCTCCTTGTCGGCACAACCCCCGGGCAGGACTCCAACCTGTCTAACGAAAAGGTAGAGGCTTACAGTAAATTTGCCAACAAGCTCTGGAATGCGAGTAAATTCGTGCTGATGCAGACTCCGGCAAATTACCAACACGATAAGAAACCAGACCTCACAGAAGAGCAAACTGCACGGCTCGAAGAGCTGCGCGAACACGCTGCCGACGTCACAGAAAATATCGAAAAATTCCAGTTCAACTTAGCTGCAGAAAAGCTTTACGACTATACATGGCACACATTTGCTGACGAAGTGCTCGAAGAAAGCAAGGACGCGTTTTATGACGATGACGCCACAAAGGAAGATGCAGCGCGAGCTCGCTTCCTGCTGTATGAAATCCTTACTACAGAGCTGAAGCTGTTGCACCCTTTCATGCCACACGTTACCGAAACCATCTGGAGTGAACTGCCTTCTACAGATACACAACTTTGTGTAGCGCAGTGGCC
>CAYVKO010000023.1:1571-3926 GCA_964452185.1 uncultured Candidatus Saccharibacteria bacterium | reverse complement strand
GATAAGTAAAAGTTAATAAAACCCGGACCAGCTACTTCGATTTTTTTGACCTTGTCAGAAAAATCGCCCTGAGCTTGTCGAAGGGCATCAGCTATTTTCTCGGCCAATTCCCGCGGATTCACATCTTGTTTGCCAGCTAACTTCATCGCAGTATTTGAAGCATAATCACCATGCTCGAGTTTGTCCGGATGCTCCAACTCTATTTTCTCTGGTGCTTGAACGTCCAGACTATTAAGTGCATTCTTTATTTCTTTGCGAATAGTATCTTGAATCATTGCCTATATTGTACAGGAATTTAGCAATTTAGAGAATGAGAGAGAGGGGTTAAACAAAACTAGATGGAATTGGATGGTTTTCAGCCAGTTCTTTTACTTGACCTGAAATCTCTTCTTTTATTGATTCATCCTCCGAGTTCTCCAGCACATCACAAATTGCCTCCGCTACCTGCCTACATGCATCTTCACCAAATTCACGAGTTGTTAGTGCCGGCGTACCAATGCGAATGCCGGACGGGTCCATTGGGCTACGCTCGTCATCAGGAATGACATTCTTGTTGAGCGTAATACCGATATCTTCCAAAACCTCCTGAGCTTCTCCGCCAGAAACCCCAAAAGATGTGATCGCATCAATAAGCATAAGATGGTTTTCGGTACCGCCCGCTATCAATCTCGCTCCATTATCCTTAAACACTTCAGCCGTGGCTTTCGCATTTTTGACCACCTGATCGCTGTAGCTTGCAAAGTTATCTGTAGCTGCTTCACGAAAGGCTACCGCTTTTGCTGCCACAGCATTCATGTGCGGACCGCCCTGAAGACCCGGAAACACAGATTTGTTTATTTTCTCTGCAACCTCTTCATCTTGAGAAAGAATTAACCCGCCGCGCGGGCCGCGTAGCGTCTTGTGCGTTGTGCATGTCATGACATCAAATCCTGCCTCCAGTGGATTTGCTAACGTGCCGCCGGCAATCAAGCCGGCAATATGTGCTGCATCCATGACTGCATACGCACCAACCTCATCCGCTATTGCCTTAAATCTTTCATAATCAAGCTCACGCGGATATGCAGAAAAACCGGCCAAAATTATTTTAGGTTCATGCTCTTGTGCCAGATCACGCAAAGACTCGTAATCTATCTTTCCGGTTTCCGTATCCTCCATCCCGTAGCGAACGAAGTTGTAGATATCCGCCGGCAGCGTTACCGGATGACCGTGAGTAAGATGCCCACCGTGTGAAAGATCCATTCCCAGCACCGTGTCACCCGGCTCCAGCAGTGCAAAGTATACCGCTAAGTTTGCCGGTGCACCGGATAGTGGTTGTACGTTTGCATATTCTGTATCAAAAAGCTTTTTGGCTCGTTTAATCGCTAACCGCTCCACTTTATCCATAAACTTCTGCCCGCTGTAATAACGCTTGCCTGGATACCCTTCGGCGTACTTTTCGGAAAGCTTACTGGCTGTGGCTTCCCGCACCGCGTCTGAGGTGTAGTTTTCCGAAGCAATTAGGTTAAGCGTGTTCTCCTGCCGCTTACGCTCACCGACGATCGACTCGTAAATTTCCGGATCTTCGTCTTTAATATATGAATATTTCATTCAGTGTTTTTAATTATCTTTTTAGCTTTTTCATAAACTTCCTTGTGAACATTTTGCTTGCTAAGAAGCTCTTCATCCTCAACACACTGGATGTGATGCCAGTCGTTTCGATCTTTTACAGTCTTAAGCGCCGCAGCTCGAGAATCTTCTAGGTATTCAAGGCTATTCTCAGCCATGTCTTCTTCCTCATCTAAATATTTCTTTTTATCCAGCATCTCGTCAGCGTTTATCTCCAACAGCTCTAACGCAATTTGAATCGGAACGTCTAAGTAAATAATCCCGTCAGGGCGAGGAATGTTGAATATTTCATACTCCATTCTGTCCAACCATTTGATGAACGATTGTCGTCTTTGATCATCATCAAATTTTCCTCCTTGATGTATTTGATTTGCACTAACGTACCGATCTGAAATAACAACAGCTCCCTTATCAAGCCATTTTTCAATCTTTTCAGAAGACTCAAAGCGGTCACAAGCGTACAACACAGATGCTATTTTAGGATGCAACTCAAGAAAATTACCATACTTCCCCGTAAGACATTCACCGACTAACTCGCCGAACAAATTGCCATACTGCGGAAAGTCTATGGTATACACGTCCCTCCCCTCTTGCTCCAACCTTTTTCTTAAAAGTTCGGTCTGAGTTGCTTTACCCGAACCATCACCGCCATCTATCACAATAAAATCTCCTTCTGTTGAACTGTTGGTCATGTTTGTATTGTATACTACGCAGTACGCAATCCATTAATATCAAATCCATGAAAGCATA
>CAYVKO010000023.1:0-1471 GCA_964452185.1 uncultured Candidatus Saccharibacteria bacterium | reverse complement strand
GAAGGCGATGTCGGGCGGATTTATGGCGTACAGTGGCGAAGCTGGCGCACTCCGGACGGGGAAACCATCGATCAGCTCAGCAACGTTATTGACCGTATTAAAGAAAAACCGTTCTCACGCCGGCACATCGTGACAGCCTGGAACCCTGGCGAGATTGATGATATGGCCTTGCCGCCGTGTCATATCTTATTCCAGTTCTTTGTAGCTGACGGCCGCCTGCACCTACACATGTACCAGCGTTCATGCGACATGTTTCTTGGCGTGCCGTTTAATATCGCAAGCTATGCTCTACTGCTTTCGATGGCAGCGCAAGTAACCGACCTTGATCCTGGTGAAGTCATAATCACGCTTGGGGATGCCCACGTTTATCATGAACACTTCGACCAGGTAGAAGAACAGCTGTCACGAGAACCAAAAGAACTACCAGACCTGGCACTCAATCCGGATATTACTGACATCGACAACTTCTCCATGGATGATATAGCCCTGGAGAATTATGACCATCACCCGTCAATAAAAGCAAAGATGGTTGTGTAACTATAAATAAAATTTTACTTACCAGTACTACCAAAACCTTTTTCTCCTCGCTTTGAGTTATCGAGTTCGTTTACCTCTACCACCTCCGGTTGCTCTACTTTCTGTATAAGTATCTGCGCAATCTTGTCACCACGATCAAACGTGTATGGTTCGTTTCCTGCATTTAACAGTGCGACCTTTATTTCTCCTCGGTATCCAGAATCAATTACTCCCGCACACGTCTTAATGCCGTGCTTGAAAGCCAGTCCGCTTTTCTCCCAGACAAGACCGGCATGGCCTTCCGGGATTTGCATATGCAATCCGGTAGACACCCCCTTAATCTCTCCGGGGTCTATCGTCACTTCTTCGGCTGCTCGTATATCACAACCGGCATCACCGGCATGGTGAAAGTTGGGTAATTCAATGCCTTTTGCACTTTTATCTCGCTTTATTTTTAGCTTCATAAGTATCTATTATTTTAATCTGTAAATCCTACGTTTGTGATACAATCACCTTACATTATGGCATTGTCCGACAAGAAAATATTAGAGCAAAAAGAAGCAGGAGATATCATTATTGAGCCGTTCAACGAGAAGAATCTCTCCACTTCGAGTTACGATGTTACGCTTGGCTCTTACTTCTTTGCTGAAAAACCGGTCAAGCACTTTCAGAACATATATAATCTTTATGACAAAAATCACGTAGAGCGTATTTGGGGCGAAGAACCGCTTGAAGCAGAGCCGGCACAGGAAGTATTCAAGCATTATAAGTTTGATTTCGAAGGTATTGATCCGGATGATGACGTAATCGTCCTGGATCCGGGAGAAACTGTTCTGGCGCATACAAACGAGTTTATAGGTGGCCGCAACCACATCACCACCATGATGAAGGCTCGCTCTTCCTTAGGACGAAACTTCATCGAGGTATGTAAGTGCGCCGGCTGGGGTGATGTCGG
>CAYVKO010000022.1:2909-4486 GCA_964452185.1 uncultured Candidatus Saccharibacteria bacterium | reverse complement strand
AACGCTGACAGAGAAGAGCACTTTCAGGTTTTGCGCGAGTACCGACTTGAAGAAGAAGGTGAACTTTCTGTGGGGGATGTAATTGATGTATCGTCTTTCTCTCGTGGTGATAAGGTTAATGTTTCAGGGTATTCAAAAGGAAAAGGATTCCAAGGTGTAACCAAACGTCATAATTTTTCTGGCGGCCCACGAACGCACGGGGGGCAAAAACACTCCGAGAGAGCTGTGGGTTCGATCGGGGCTACCGGTCCATCTCACGTATTTAAAGGTCAAAAGATGCCTGGTCGAGCAGGTGGTCGGAAAGCTACAGTCGAGAATCTAGAGGTAGTACACGTAGATAAAGAAGATAATGAGCTGTACATCCGAGGTGGCCTCCCCGGCCCTTCTGGATCCCTTCTGGAGATTGTGGGTCTAGATAATAAAGACAGCTAATTATGGAACTACCGGTATACAACATGGACGCAGATAATACGGGCTCCCTAGAGCTTCCGGCTGATCTGTTTGATAAGCCAACTCGACCTGACTTGTTGCACAGGGTTGTTAATGCGGCTCAACATAATAAACGCCAATCGGTAGCTCACACGAAAGATCGACGAGATCGTAGCGGTGGTGGAAAGAAGCCGTGGCGCCAGAAGGGTACGGGTCGGGCTCGGCATGGATCGATCCGGTCTCCTCTCTGGAAAGGAGGCGGTGTCACTTTTGGGCCACGCAACGAAAAGAAATTAAAAAAGAAAGTAAATAAGAAAGAAAAAGGCCAAGCGCTAGCTTCAGCTCTGTCGGCAAAAAACCGAGATGATGAGGTGTTTTTGGTTGAGGGTTTGGAGTTTGAAAGCCCAAGTGCCAGCGAAGCCCGTGAGTTTGTGGATACCTTGGCAGAAACTGATGGCGAAGAAACGCTGGCTACCAGAAAACGGAATGCTCTTCTGGTGGTAACTCCAGAATACGATGAAAACACTGAACTCAGCTTCCGCAACTTTGGGAATATGGCAGTAAATACAGCAAGTGATGTAAACGCCCTCGACCTGCTAACGTATAAGTACGTAGCTGTGGTTGACCCAGAATCAGTGTTTAACGTACTGAAGAATCGGCTTGATAAAGAAGTTAAAGAGACTGCATAAATTATGGCTTTGTTTTCAAGTTCACAATCAGAAACGGAAGAAAATAACGACCAGGCAGATCAAGCTGAGGAGGTCCAGACAGATTCACAAACAAAGGATTCAGGTTCCGGTAAGCCGCCAAAGCGGATTGATAATAGCCGTCATGATGTTATAGTTCGTCCGCACATCACTGAGAAAGCCACATATCTTACAGATGAAGGTGTGTATACATTTGTGGTTAAGAAAGACGCTCATAAACCACAAATCAAACAAGCTATTAAAGATATATATGGTGTAAATCCTCGCAAGATACGCACAGCCAACCTTCCTAAAAAACAAGTTCAGTCACGACGCGGGAAGGACGGAGAGAAAGGAGGAGGTAAAAAGGCGTATGTGTATCTTCGTGAAGGAGATTCAATTGAATTAATGTAAATAATATGAAAGATCATAATCCTACAACTCCATCAAAGCGTCACGCTC
>CAYVKO010000022.1:0-2809 GCA_964452185.1 uncultured Candidatus Saccharibacteria bacterium | reverse complement strand
GTATCTGTTTCCGAAGACGCTGACATATCTGTTGGTAATCGGCTTCCACTGAAGAATATCCCGGTTGGTACAAGTGTTTATAATATTGAATTAAAACCTGGTGGTGGCGGTAAGGTTGCTCGATCAGCAGGAAACAATGCTGAGGTATCAGCAAAAGGAGCGCAGTATGTAACGCTAAAAATGCCTTCAAGCGAAGTTCGCAAGGTACCTCGCGAGTGTTTTGCTTCTGTTGGTTCTGTGTCCAACCCTGAGCATCGCCGACAACAACTTGGTAAAGCAGGGCGCGCTCGCTGGCTTGGTAAACGACCAAAGGTACGCGGTAAAGTGATGAACCCGGTAGATCACCCACACGCTGGAGGAGAGGCACACCGAACTCGTGGCACAAAACGAGAGAAAACCTATAAAGGAAAACCGGCAGGAAAAGGGCAAAAAACCAGAAAGAAGAAAAAGTACTCCGATAAGCTTATTGTTGAACGACGCAAAGACAAGAAGAAAAATAAATAGTTTAAGTATTTAAATAAGCGAGATAAAGCCCAAGGGTTAGAACCCTTGGGCTTTTGTGTGAGAAATGATGACTTACAGTGTTTTGACTTCCGTCAAGGTAGCAGCAAGAAAGCGATAACCTTCTGGTTTTCCGGGTTCATAAATGGGTAAAGACCCAACCCTTTTTTTCGAGCCTTATTCTTTAGACTCCGAAAAAAGATTGAATCCATCCCAAATTTTTCGTACGCTTCGCAGCTAGTTATGTTTGTTAGCCCAGGTTGCCACGGCTGTCCGTTTTCAAGACAATTCGCGCGCTCGCACTTTTCTGTGTATACCCACTTTGGATTACCGCTTTTGTTTTTGACCTCGACAATATACACAATATGTTGAGGCTTTAGATCCAACAGGAGTGTACTACGCCGATCTCCATTGGTCTTACGGATTGGGTCAAGCGGGCCACAATAAGAATACTCTATCCCGTGAACAACCATGCTAACTTCTGCAGGAGTAAGGTCTGCATCTTCAACCATGCTGGGGAATGGATCCTCCACTTTGCTTCTTGCTGCTATTGAGCTATTAGCCATGGTAATAATTTTGAGTTGTGAGAAATCCCGTCACCAACTAGATGACGAATTCGAAAGTGCTATCTGTTTTTCATTATGATTATAAATTCTTATATGTCAAGAAATGGGCTGTGGATATTGTTGACATTGCGGGCTTTTTTGCTACCATACATGAGCAGTAAGCCCCAGTTGGGGCTTTTAGCATGAGTAAATAAATATGACACGATCACTCAAAAAAGGACCATACGTTGACGTCAATCTTAAAGAGAAGATTGACGACACAACACCCGAGGAGGCTGGGGTTATTAAGACGTGGGCGAGAAACAGTCAGATATCTCCAGCTATGGTTGGTTTTACATTTGGTGTTCACAACGGTCGTGAGCATATTGAAGTGACGGTAACCGAAGAGATGGTAGGACACCGTTTGGGAGAGTTTTCTCCAACTCGAACATTCCGTAAACACGGTGGTCGCATGCAGAAAGAACTCGAAGCAGAAATGCAAGAGGAGGAACGATCACAGGCTGAAGCCGCTAAAGAGCAAGCTGAAGAAGTATAATCTGTATTCTTGTATGAAAGCAACTCTTAAACAACATCGTCAGTCACCTCGGAAGGTTCGGCTTGTAACCGATCTTGTAAAAGACAAGTCGGTTGATGCGGCTCTTCGAGAGTTGCGATTTACTACCAAGCGAGCGGCTGATCCGGTTGCTAAGCTGATTGAATCAGCAGTTGCTAATGCTCGCGAAAACGATGGTAAGCGACGCGAAGATTTGCGTATTAAAAACATAACGGTGGATCAAGGGCCGACGCTTAAGCGTTTCCGTCCTCGCGCTCGTGGTCGTGCGACATCAATTAAGAAGCGTACTTCACACATTTCAGTTGTGCTTGATGATAAATCTGAAGAATAAGCATCAAGCTCCAAAATATTGTTTTTGGGACTTGATTTTTGTGATTGAGATTAATTTAGAAATATGACACATACCGTACATCCATATGCACATCGTATCGGCGTACTGCGCGGCTGGAAGTCGCACTGGTTCGCTCAAGATGACCAGTATCGTGAATACTTTAAGGCTGATACGCTGATCCGCCAATATGTTGCCGAAGAAACACGTACTCATCACGTGAGCTCCATCGAGATGGAGCGTAGTGAGGGGAAGTTGAAGGTAATCATAAAAACCTCCCGACCGGGACTGGTTATTGGGCGTAATGGAGAAAACGCTCGCAAGCTCAAAGAAGGGATTGAGGAGCTGATAAAAGACCGAAACCTTGATATGCCGGACAACATTTCTATCGATGTGCAGGAAGTTCGGTCGCCTGAATCTGACGCAAGCATCCTTGCACAAATGGTACGAAGTGGTTTGGAACGACGATTTCCGTATCGTCGCACCTTAAAGCAGACTATTGATAAAGCAATAGCAAACCGCGACGTGGAGGGTGTGAAGATAGCTATCTCCGGTCGGCTTGGCGGAGCTGAAATGTCCCGCGAACAGGAAATCAAGAAAGGCCCGATTCCGTTGCAGACATTCCGGGCCGATATTGATTTTGCTCGCGAAATGGCTCGGCTTCCGTACGGAGCTATTGGAATCCAAGTGTGGGTGTATCGCGGTGAAGTATTTGAGGATGATAAACGTACTACCTAATCATGCTTTTTCCGAAGAAAGTAAAACATCGTAAATGGCACAAGATGCGCAAAGACCCCGATGAGGTTGGGGTGGCGAGCCGAGGTACCAGCTTGGCTTTCGGCTCATACGGTGTGAAGACGC
>CAYVKO010000021.1:0-5219 GCA_964452185.1 uncultured Candidatus Saccharibacteria bacterium | reverse complement strand
CAACGGATTTCACCCCTACACCGTCGGTTCCACACACCTCTCACATCCTCAAGCCTAACCGTTTCCGACGCGGCCGCGAGGTTAAGCCTCACGATTTAACGCCGGACTAATTAGGCCGCCTGCGGACCCTTTACGCCCAGTAATTCCGGATAACGCTTGGGGCATTCGTGTTACCGCCTCTGCTGGCACGAATTTAGAGGCCCCTTATTACCTGTGCTACACGTCAATAAACTTCCTCACACAGAAAAGATGTTTACACGCCGAAGCGCTTCATCCATCACGCGACGTCGCACCGTCACTCTTTCGAGCATTGCGGATGATTCTCGACTGCAGCCTCCCGTAGGAGTATGGACCGTGTTTCAGTTCCATTGGTGGGGATCAGCCTCTCAGCCCCCCTAAGTGTCGTAGCCTTGGTACGCCGTTACCGTACCAACAAGCTGATACTACGCAGGCCACTCCCAAAGCGCCAGAGCTTTACTCTTGCGAGACTATCGGGTATTAGCCAAGGTTTCCCAAGGTTGTTCCCGTCTTTGGGGCATGTTCCTACGCGTTACTACCCATTCTGCCGGTGTCCCGAAGGACCCCTCGACTTGCATGCCTTATCCACGTCGCCAGCGTTCATCCTGAGCTAGGATCAAACTCTACAAAAATCTCGGTTGGACGAAACGAAGCAAACGACAATTCATTTACTTCGCTTCAATTCAATAGTTACTTCTCACCAAAATGATGATGGTGTCATCTATTCATTTATAAAAGAGCTGTGACTGGTTCAGACAATAAAATTGCCTGGTTCCCAGGCGCTTTACTATTATACGCATATCAGCCCCAAAGTCAATACCACTTTAAGGTAAATAAATCCTAATTTAAGGCTTCAATTTTTATAAAACTTGTAAGACGCAAATGCTCTACTCTACCGTTACCGACTTGGCCAAGTTACGCGGTTTATCTATATTAGTTCCGCGCTTGCGAGAAACATAGTATGCAAACAACTGCAGCGGTACCACCGCCAGCACCGGCGTTAGCATCTCCAAAGCCTTTGGTATGAGGAATGTATCGTCTACCAGATCACCCAACCGCTGATCACCTTCAGTACCTAAAGCCACAACCGGCCCGCCACGAGCTTTTATTTCTTCAATATTTGAAATCATTTTTTCGTACACACTGTCTTGTGGAGCAATAGCAAACGTCGGAAAGGACTCATCAATAAGCGCTAACGGCCCGTGCTTCATCTCTCCGGAACCGTACCCTTCAGCGTGAATGTATGAAATCTCTTTTAACTTAAGCGCCCCCTCGAACGCCAGCGGATAGTTATATTTACGTGCAATATATAGAAAGTGATCAACATCACAATACGTCTCAGCCAAATCCTTCACCTCCTCTTCTTTGTCCAGAATAGACTCAATCTTATCCGGTAATGCCTGCAGTTCTTCTCCGATGCGTTTCCCCATCTCCCGAGACATATCTCGCTGCCGACCCAAAAACACTGTTAGCAGTGCCAGAACCGTCAGCTGTGAAATAAATGCTTTTGTTGAAGCCACACTTATTTCCGGTCCGGCGTGATTGTAAATTCCCGCGTCGGTCTCTCGTGCAATTGTTGATCCGACCACATTCACAACCCCTAGCGTCATAGCCCCTTTCTGTTTAGCCTCTCTAATTGCCTCCAACGTGTCGGCTGTCTCCCCTGATTGTGATACAGCCAAAACAGCTGTGTTGTCATCCAGCAACGGTTTTCGGTACCGAAACTCAGAAGCAATTTCAACCTCAACGGGTATGCCGGCATACTCTTCTAACATGTATTCCCCAACACAACCAGCCAAATGAGCTGTCCCGCAACCGACTATGATAAGTCTTTCTATATCACGCAGCTGATCAGCAACACGTTCCAGCCCGCCAAGTTTAACCGTACCGTTTTCTGTGACTATTCGCCCCCTGGTGGAAGCCTTAACCACCTCCGGGCCTTCAAATATTTCTTTTTTCATGAAGTGTTCAAATCCTTCACGTTTGGCTTCCTCTATATCCCATTCAAGAGTATGCGGCTCTCTGGCGATCGATTGATTTTCGGCTATTCGACTGATCTCATAACCATCAGCAGTCACCACGGCCATTTCAGCATCTTTAAGATACACAACCTCCCTCGTATGCCGACGAATCGGAACAGCATCAGAAGACACGAAAAATTCACCGTCACCAATACCCAAAACGATTGGGCTTCCCATACGGGCCACAACTATCTTATCTGGCTTGTCCGGGGTTGTTGCTGCAATTCCGTATGTCCCTTCAACTTCTCGTAAAGCCTGCTCAAGTGCTTCTTCAAGTGAGTCTGCTGTTTTGTAGTGCTCTTCAACTAACTGAGCCAACACCTCCGTATCGGTATCTGAATGAAAAGTACGGCCAGTGTTTTTAAGTTTATCTTTTAGCCCCTGATAGTTTTCGATAATTCCGTTGTGAACCACGTACACATCTCCTGTGCCGGTATGTGGATGAGCATTTTCCTCTGTTGGTGGACCATGAGTTGCCCATCGAGTATGCGCTATACCAGCTGTGGATGAAGAAGACTCTTCTTGTTTACCTACTTTATTGACCAACTCTTCAACCTCACCGGCTGCTCGCACTCGACCGGTGCCTGCACTGTAAATGCCGGCTGAGTCATATCCGCGATACTCAAGAGCTTGCAGCCCATCAAGCAAAATAGGAACTGCTTCCCGATGTCCGCTGTATCCTACGATTCCACACATGATTTGTATCTGCACAGTATCACACTTAAATCTTTCTTTTATGTGAATATGCTCGCAAAATAAAAAAATTACGTTACTATTAAATTGTAAAGTAATTATCAAGTAATGCCGTAAATCTATATGAGTATTATATTTCTCATCGGGCGCATTATCGCGGGAGGATACTTCCTTTTCAACGCATTTAACCACTTTACCAATGTAGAAGGCATGAAAGGATATGCCGACTCAAAAGGAGTGCCGGCTCCAAAAGTTGCAGTAATTGGATCAGGAGTGCTTTTGGCGCTTGGAGGTGCTGGAGTACTTCTTGGCACACTCCCTCAGGTTGCAATCCTACTTTTACTTCTCTTTCTCTTGCCTACCACACCTGTCATGCACGACTTCTGGAACGCTGAAGGTGAGGAACGCATGACCGAGCAGATTAACTTTACAAAAAACCTCGCAATTATTGGACTACTCTTGATGCTTTTGGCTTTTGCTGGACCAGATGTAGCGTGGCCTCTGTCACTCACCCTTTAATTAATGGAGATCTCACTTACCGCTCTATATGGGAGCAGTATAGCCATTATGGTTGTATCGCTTGCCGGCGTTATTAGCGTCTGGGGTGGTATCGGTCAATGGTTAGAGAAAAACTTGGTTTACGTAACCAGTTTTGCGGCTGGAGTCTTTTCTTTTGTAGCTTTCCACCTTACCCATGAGACTCTTTCTGCAGAAGGTGTATTTCCCGGTGCTCTCTACATAGCTCTAGGGGCACTGATTGTGTATAGCCTGTTTCGCTTCTTGCCATTTTTTCACCATCATCACGCAAGCGAAAGCCAGCATACACACACCCGACCCGAAGCTCGCCGGATTCTTTTTAGTGATGGCCTGCACAATATTGGCGACGGACTACTTTTGGCAGCCGGATTTCAAGCATCCTTGGTTGCCGGATTAGGGGCAAGTATAGCAGTTCTGATTCATGAACTCGTACAAGAAATATCAGAATTTTTTGTGCTGCGAGCAAGCGGACTCTCAACCACTCGTGCCCTGCTGTACAATTTTGCTGTTTCTTCAACTATATTAGTTGGAGTAACAATTGGCTTGTTAACTGCCACACAAATCCCAAACTTACGGTCTGCTCTTTTTGGGGTAGCTGCTGGGTCATTTCTGGTGATTGTAATTCAAGATCTGATACCTCACTCGATCCGCACATCTTCAGAGTCAACAGACATAACCCGGCACATTATCTGGTTTGTCTACGGAGTTGTAGTAATGGCATTAATATATCTACTTATCGGACACTAACAGATAGGGCTTGCATTATTTCAATTATACGTTACAGTTACCTTGAACCAAGTGGCCGGGAGGATGATGGATCATTCCAAACGGGCGTTTGGGATTATTCATTTATCACTTAGATTAGTCTTATTATGGAACAAGGAACAATTAAACGACTTACAGACCGCGGTTTTGGATTTATCGATGCTGACAGTGACGAGTATTCTGACGATCTCTTCTTCCACGCTAACGAACTAGATGGAGTTGAGTTCGACAACCTTTCTGAAGGTGAAACAGTAGAGTTTGAAGTTACTGAAACACCAAAAGGTATGAATGCCGTGAACGTGAGTCGTGTCGAAGACGACGCAGGAGCAGAGGACGAAGAAGAGGAAGATGTTGAGATGGAGATATAACTCCCGTCCCTAACTCCTCATAGTAAAAACACCCGCTTTTGGCGGGTGTTTTTATTTGTTGTGCCGATTACAACCAAAGGTTTATAGGCTATTCACCTGTTGAAGAATTTCTTGTGCACGCTGCAGCACTCTGTTTAACTCTTGTTGAATGTATTCACGCTCTGCCTGCGTTAATTCATTGCTCGAATCTGCTTCCGGACACTCTTCACCACTATCTACCAACTCATCCTTAGAGTGATTATCCAGATGTGTTTGTGCCTTAGACTCAGTCAAGAGTACTCGACGGTGCTCATTTATTTCCGGCACAAAGTGGCACAGTTGCGTTTGCGCTTTGCGTGTATCATCTCTTGTTACTTCGTTTGTCTCTTCACTTTGCGCGTGAACCGGAGAAACAAAGAGTAAAGTGGTAATCCCCACAACAACACTTACGGCAAGTATTGTATATATTTCTTTTGAAGAAGTGTGTGACATAGATCGATTGTTTTAGTGATAAGTTTATGCTCTAACCTAGTTACAATTATACGTAAATTTAGTGTAAGAGTAAGTGTGTAGTAATTTTTTCTTACTCACCTGCAAAAAGGTTTTTCTTTTGGTTGCGACTTAGCGCCTTTATTTCAGCTTCACGAGAAAGAGCTGCACCCTTAGAGCTTTTGGTCTCGGTGTATACAATTTCATCTGCGCCGAAACTTTTGGTGTACTTGCTGGCTGTTCCTTCTTTGTGCTCCCGGAATCGACGATCAATATCAGTAGTAACGCCCGTGTACAAAGATCCATCTTCACACTTGAGTATGTATATATACCAATCCTTATCAGGCAT
>CAYVKO010000020.1:3396-5938 GCA_964452185.1 uncultured Candidatus Saccharibacteria bacterium | reverse complement strand
AAGATGTACCACCAGCGCAGTACCGCGCCGAGGACATTGAAGTGCTTGAAGGTCTCGAACCGGTACGCAAGCGGCCGGGTATGTATATCGGTACTACGGGTACGGATGGGCTGCACCATCTCATTACCGAGGTATTTGATAACGCTCGCGACGAAGCGATGGCGGGATTTGCTGATCGTATTGAAGTAGTTTTGCTCCCAGACAACAAAGTCCGCATTACTGACAATGGTCGTGGTATTCCGGTGGACGAACACGAGGATTCTGGTCTTTCGGCACTTGAAACTATTATGACCACCTTGCACGCCGGTGGTAAGTTTGGCGGTGAAGGATATAAGGTGTCCGGCGGACTTCACGGTGTGGGGGTATCGGTTGTTAACGCGCTTTCTAGTCACGCCGAAGTGAAAGTACACCGTGATGGTGGTATTCATATTCAGGAGTATAAACGAGGTCAGCGTCAGGATCTTGTTAAGGAGGTTGGAAAAAGCGACAAGAGCGGTACAGTGGTAACATTTCAGCCGGATGAAGATATCTTTGAAAGCTTAGATTTTAAGTGGCAGCGAATTGTTTCGTACATGCGCCAGCAGGCGTACTTGGTACCAGGGCTTCGGGTTCATATTATCGATGCTCGTGAATACGAAGATGAAATCCCGGAAGCAGACTTTTACCTTGATGAGTTAGGGCTCGAACTGCCTTCTCAAACATACTACTTTGAGGGTGGGTTGCGCAGTCTGATCCGAGATTACAACGATCCGTACGACACCCTTCACGACACAATTTTTCATGAACATACAGAAGTCGATGATGTAGAAATTGAGATAGCGTTTCAGTACGTAGACGAAGTTTCCAAGCGTCTGATGGCATTTGCTAACAATATTTATACCAAAGAGGGAGGTACGCACGTAACCGGGTTTAAGTCAGCGCTAACTCGAACGCTCAACAACTACGCTCGAGAAGAAAATGTCCTCAAGGAAAAGGATGATAACTTCTCAGGTGAAGACGTGCTCGAAGGTCTAACGGCAGTACTTTCTGTAAAGCTGCCGGAAGTTCAGTTCGAAGGGCAGACGAAGGCAAAGCTAGGGACGCCGGATGCTCGTGGTGCAGTGGAGCGAGCATTCAATGATGCACTCAGTCGGTTCCTTGAAGAGAATCCTTCTGATGCAAAAGCGATAGTGAAGAAGGCGAAGTTAGCATTGCAGGCACGCAAGGCGGCTAAGGCTGCGAAGGATAATGTGATCAGAAAAGGAGCGCTTGGAAATGTAACGCTTCCAGGAAAGTTGTCTGACTGCCAAACTCGAAAAGCGCACGAATCGGAGCTGTTTGTGGTGGAGGGTGACTCTGCGGGCGGTACTGCCAAGACGGGGCGTGATCGTCGCACACAAGCTATTCTGCCGCTTAGAGGTAAGATTCTGAACGTGGAACGGAAGCGGCTCGATCGCATACTCAACTCCAAAACAATCAAGAACTTAGTTATTGCACTTGGTACCGCTATCGGTGATGAGTTTGATATAGAAGAGTTGCGCTACCACAAAATAATTATTGCTACTGATGCTGACGTTGACGGGGCGCATATTCGTACACTCCTTTTAACACTTTTTTACCGTTACTTTGAGCCACTTTTGGATGCCGGACATGTTTACATTGCACAACCACCGCTTTATAAAATTACTCACGGCAAGGATGAGGAATACGTATTTACCGAAGCAGAAAAAGAAGAACACCTCAAGAGTTTGGTTGATGAGGATGTTGAAGGTGAAGATCTGGAGGATGCAGTCAAGTCTCTATCTAACGTTGACCTACAGCGCTATAAGGGTCTTGGCGAAATGAATGCTGAAGAGTTGTGGGAGACTACCATGAACCCGGAAACACGAACTCTAAAACAAGTAGAGGTAGAAGATGCGCAGTCAGCCGATCGCATCTTCGATACGCTGATGGGCAAGGATGTGGATGCACGAAAATCCTTTATTCAGTCCAATGCTCGTGGAGCTACTATTGATCTATAATAAGTTGTTTGTCAACAAGGGCTAGAAATAAATCTAGAATATTAGCTATTTTGCATACTGCACTTGACAAGCAAGGAGTGTAAGGTATAAACTATCTCAGTGTACTAGCTTGTCCTTTTTCTCAATTAAAGGTGCCATATGAGTTTGGAATCCATTCCTCGAACTAACCTAGAGGGCTTTGAATCATTAGCGCGCTCCACTGCTAAACTCTTAGTATATGGGGCTAATCAGGCTCTTCAATACCGAGAGAATCGCACTTTCGGTATTGCCATAAAGGCTACAGGACTTGTAGCCATAAAATGCAAAGAAACTCTTCAAAGAGAGTTTTCTGACAAGGGCCCTTCTATTGCGGTAGGGTCATCGTGGGATGATCTCGACCCTCAAAAAATGGACCCCCCGCGAGTCACTTATCGTACTTTGTCCTTGCGCAAAGTTCTACGGCGCCGTCACTCTTTAACACTATAACTTTCAGACCGTCCCAGACGACCCGGGGCGGTTTTTTTATGTTAAAATGCGATAGCTAATTAGAAAGATTATTAATT
>CAYVKO010000020.1:0-3296 GCA_964452185.1 uncultured Candidatus Saccharibacteria bacterium | reverse complement strand
TTAGAAAGATTATTAATTCAAATTAATACTTCATGGGAATGCTTGATAAGGTCAAACAAATGTTTCAAAGTGTCAAAGACACGGCGAAATCCGGCAAGGATAAAACAAAAGCCTTTGCCATCAAAAAGATGATAAAGTCACAGCTGAAAGATCTTCCAAAGCACAAGCGGGAGAAAATGGAGAAGGCAATCGATGATAACCCCGAGCTTTTTCAGAAGATGGCAAAAGAGATGAAAGAAAAAACTGATGACGGCCAAACACAGATGTCAGCAATGATGGAGGTATCCAAGAAATACCGTGGCAAGCTGCAAGAGTTGATGCAAAATTAATTTCTAGTTTTCCGAATTTTTTAACACGAAGATTGCAAACAAGCACCTGGTTGCAGAGGTGCTTGTGTTTTTGTAGGTAAAATCGCCTTTAAT
Organism: uncultured Candidatus Saccharibacteria bacterium; assembly: GCA_964452185.1. Taxonomy (GTDB): domain Bacteria; phylum Patescibacteriota; class Minisyncoccia; order Phycocordibacterales; family SW-6-46-9; genus SW-6-46-9. Next base: position 2,874 of record CAYVKO010000020.1, on the reverse strand, counting down.
ATAAAGAGTTTATGTCACTAAGCGTAGGAATAATAGGATTACCAAATGTAGGCAAATCGACGCTTTTTAACGCGTTGACGAACCGGTCCGTACCAGCTGAGAACTACCCATTTTGCACCATTGATCCATCAGTGGGGGTGGTACCGGTACCGGACGAGCGGCTTGACAAACTTCACGAGTTCAGCGATTCAAACGAGAAGACGGCAGCTGTGTTTGAGTTTGTTGATATTGCAGGGCTTATCAAAGGGGCGGCAGATGGTGAGGGGTTAGGGAATGAATTCTTAGAAAACATACGTAGTGTTGATGCTTTAGCACATGTTGTGCGAGTGTTTGATGATAAAGATGTTCATCATGTGGATGGTTCTATCGAGCCTGTTCGTGATATAGAGACAATCACGTTTGAGCTTATAGCCAGTGATCTTGAGGCGGTTGAGGATCGGCTTGAGAGTTTGGAGCGGGAAGTAAAGTCGGGTGAGAAGGAGATAGTCAGGGAGTATGAGCTGCTTGAAGAGGTGGAGGAGCTTCTCTCTGATGGGCGAATGATAAATGAGGGTGATTTTGATGAATGGGATTATAAAGTTTTTCGTCAGCTCGGGCTTTTGTCTGTGAAGCCTATGCTTTTTGTGTTTAACACGCAAAGTGACACAAGCCCGGAAGCTTTAGACAAAGCCATGGAGTATGCTGACAAGCACGATATTCATTACGTGGTGCTTGATGCGGCACTTGAGTTTGAAATGACAGAGATGGATGAGGGTGAGAAGCAAGAGTTCCGTGCCGGTCATGATGTACACGGGCTTCGTGATCTTATTAAAGCCGGCTTTAACCTTCTGGATCTCATTACCTTTTTCACTACCGGTAAGAAAGAAACGCGCGGATGGCCGGTAGTGCGTGGATCCACAGCACCCGAGGCTGCTGGCAGAATCCATTCTGATTTTCAAGAACACTTTATTCGAGCAGAGGTAATTGAATGGGACACACTTCTTGAGGCTGGTTCGTATGCACAAGCCCGAGATAATGGTGAAATCCGTACCGAAGGGAGTGACTACGTAGTGCAGGACGGAGATGTCATCGAGTTCCTGCACGATTAATAATTCTTAGAACTTAGATATTTGAACAACTTTAAAACTGGAGTATAATATTTACATGTCAAGTAAAAGTCAAAGTGTGTTTCTAAGTTGGTTGCTGGACGGAGCACTGTTTGTAGGCATTGTCGGTGTATTTCTGTTTTTTGCCCACTACGGGATGAGTCTTTTTTATCCGGCACCGGCATATGATGACTTCTGCAATCAAAGCCAGTTGATTGAGCCTACAGCTACTGTGACATCCGGAGAGTGTGAGGCGGCTGGAGGTAAGTGGCACTACGAATCCGAAACGCGTCCGCAACCGCAGGCGCCAGAAACGAGTCCTGCAGCTACTGACACACAGGCAACCACATCTACCAGCACACAAGTAGATGGATACTGTGAACGTGACTACGAGTGTCGGCAGGCATATGAAGATGCGCGTTCAGATCATGATCGGACAGCTTTTGCAATTTTGGCAGCATTAGGAATATCAGTGGCGGTATTTGGATTCCGGCGTAGGGAAGACAGCATTTTGAGCGTGTCACTTTCAGCTGCCGGAGTACTGCTTGTACTTGCCTCTACAGTGCGATTTTGGGGTGATGCTGAAGACTGGCTGCAGTTTGGATTCCTTTTGATGGCGTTAATGATCTTCATCTACTTTGGTTATCAGCGTGAGCAGAAGTAACTACATATGCTTAAAGAACTGTTAAGCAAAAAAGTTACAGAAAGTATCTGTGTTATAGCTGTAATAGTTAGAAAAGATGAGCTGTTACTCGGGCTTCGAGACTATACATTTGAGCACAAAGAAAATAAATCGGTATGGACAGCACCTGGTGGTCGGGGTGAACCAGGGGAAGATGTAGAAACAACACTACGGCGAGAAACAAAAGAAGAGACGGGAATTGATGATTTAGAGATAAAAGATTATATAGGTAAAGTATCAGGTGCTGGAGAGGGAGATAAGTTGTTGATGTTTTTGGCTAGCTCGAATCAAGATGCAGAACTGACGGAACCAGAGAAATTTTCGGAGTGGCAATGGTTTCCTGTAGAAAGTTTTGCTGAAGGGGAGCCAAGCAACTATATTAATGAAGATGCTCGTGCACAAATTGTAGACTATAGCAGTGAGCGTGGTATCATTTGAGTCACCTGAAAACAACCATGAAAGAATACGATCACAAGCCTTATAGCGATTATCAGATGAGTATCAAATCAAGCCAACTTTACAAAGGGTTTACACTCATTGAACTTTTAGTGGTGGTAGCCATAATAAGCTTACTTTCATCGGTGATACTCGCTACCATTAATGATGCTCGAGAGAGCGCTCGAGATGCAAGGCGGACTACTGAACTTAGAAACTTCAGGCTTGCTTTAGAGCAATATAAATCAGACCATGGCTGTTATCCGATGGACATTCCGAATACTGATGACCACTCTTTCCGTTACTGGGAAAAGATTTGTTCTGACTGTACTCCATGGCTTGAAGATAAGCTAAGTGACTATCTAAGCCAAATCCCGGAAGATCCTCTTAATGATGATGAGCACTACTATGTTTATGACCCAGTTCATGTTTGTGAGCCCGACTATCCTTACAACAGTATAGATACTGCTGCAGCTGTCATATTTGCATCAAAAATGGAATCTAGTGATGGTAACGTAGATGAGGTATGTCCGGGTGGGATGGGGAATGAAGGGGGTACGCAAGGTCCACGCCACGTGATTTTCTTAGACAGAGCTGAGAAGTGTGAGGTTGATGACTAAATAACCAATAAACATATGGAAGAATACGATCACAAAAAGGTAGAAGAAAAGT
>CAYVKO010000019.1:5907-9369 GCA_964452185.1 uncultured Candidatus Saccharibacteria bacterium | reverse complement strand
CCCCGACAAGAACACCGAGTATCGTCGGTAAATTCTGAATAAGTCCTTCAATCCAGTTTGTCCAGACAGTATGTACGTGCTCCATTTATTCCATAAATTGTTTTAGCCGATTAATATTTTTTGCGTCAGGACCCTTGCTGTCAAAACCGGGTGTTTCAATAATAAACGGAAGGTCTGCAGTTGGCTCTTTATTGAGCAGATTTGCAAACACACCTTCCGGTACATTTCCTTCTCCAATATTCTCATGACGATCGCGCAGTGATCCAGCCTTGTCCTTGCTGTCATTTACATGCACTACGGCTAATCTGTCTGTGCCAACTTGGTTATCAAAGACGGTAAAAAATTCTTCGTAATCTTCAGAGGTGTCGAGATTATATCCGGCAGCATGCAAGTGGCATGTATCCAGGCAAACTTTCAGCCGCTCACTGCCGCCAACATCTCGTATAATTTGCCCGATTTGCTCTAAGTCTTTCCCGATCTTTCTTGTGCCCATATTTTCAATAATAAACCAACTATCTTCGGGGGTTTCTTCCAGCACCTCTTTCATGTTAGCAATCAAATGCTCATAGTGGTCACCGTCTACAGGAACTTCGTCGTCAGTCTTGTATGAACCCACATGGATAACACTACCTATAATGCCGCACCGACTGGCTGTTGTAAGCTCCCCAACAAGTGCCTGCACCGATTTCTCTCCTGTTGATCCGCGGTCAGCCAGATTAATAAGGTACGGGGCATGAAAAACCACCGGATCAATGTCTAGTTTATCTTTGACCTCTTTAAACTCCTCAACCTCTTTATCGGATAGTTTGGGTCCACGCCATGTTCTCGGGCTAGAAGAAAATATTTGCAAGCAGGTACCGTCTATTTCCTTTACTCTCTCGACAGCCTTGGCATATCCACCAGCAGCAGATTTATGCGCACCGATGTTTACGTTACTCATTTTGGTTTTGACTATCTTTCTTGTTTTCCTCTTCTGTTTCCGACAGCTCAGATCGCAGTGTAGAGTCTTCACCAACAGCTTCAGATCCAGCACTTAAAGAATCAGTCCGTGATACATAACGAGTCAGAAACCAAATTACAAACATGACTATCCCAAAAAGGAGAAAGAAGTTGCGCTCAACAGCCATGTCTGAAAACACAAAAATCCACGGAGAAATAATCATCCCTATAGCTATCAAGAGTTCAATGAGACCGTGAATCTGAAATGACAGTGCTTCAAAAAGACCGCCCGGCGAACGTGTTGAAATAGTCAGGATGAGATGAGCTACCCCCAGGGCATATGCTCCAAACGCAAACACTCCAGAAAGCCCGAACAGCGACGGCGACAACAAAAGAAAGATAGCTGCCGCATAATCAAGCACGCTGTGCACCGTTGGGGTAATAACTTTTATGGCTAAATCTTGAGGACTACTTTTCATAAATGATTTTAATTTACTTATCGTAAGATTTTGCGGCATTCAAAAAGGCTGAAAAAAGCGGCTGTGGATCGAGTACCCGAGCTGTAAATTCAGGATGAAACTGAGTACCCAAAAAGAACGGATGTTCATCCTGGGGTAATTCGGCAATTTCCATCAGCTTCCCGTCCGGTGATCGGCCGGAGAAGATGACCCCTGCCTCTTCTAGAGTATCCACGTACTCATTGTTTACCTCAAACCGATGACGGTGGCGTTCGGATATCTCATCACCTTCATACGCCGTGTGCGCAATAGTATCGTCTTGGAGTTCTGCTGGATATGCCCCAAGACGCATAGTACCGCCGTAGTTGTCTTGAGCCATGTTTTCTTTCTGTTCAGGCATCAAATCAATTACCGGATGCGGATTATCCTCATCAATTTCTGTAGTGTGGGCACCGGAAAGATCGCAAACGTTTCGGGCATACTCTACAACTGCCAACTGCATCCCGTAACAAAGCCCGAAGAATGGTATTTCATTAACCCGAGCATACTCAATAGCATTAATCTTCCCGGTAATACCAGTTTCTCCAAATCCGCCAGGTACAATGATGCCATCAAACTCATCGAGGGCTTCAAGCGCCTTCTGCGAGTCGTCACCCTCAAAGTCCGTAGCATCAATCCACTCAATTTCCGGATCCAGCCCTTCATGTGCTGCCGATATATTAATTGCCTCAATGACAGAAATATAGGCATCGCTGAGGACAAACTCTCCGGTTGAAAAGTACTTACCGACAATCCCTATGCGCACAGATGTGTCAGTCTTGTTTTGATCAGACACAAAGTTTCGCCATTCAGTCAGGTCCTTCTCTTTTGGTTCAAGATCGAAGAAGTTAAGGATCTGAGTACCGATATCATCATCTTCAAAGTTCACCGGGACTTCATAAATATTGTCGACATCCGGCGCTGAAATAACATTCTCATACTCCACCCCGCACATATCGGATATTTTCTGCTTTCTTTTATCATCAAGCGGTGTCTCTGCTCGGCCGATGATAATGTCCGGCGACACACCGTACGAGTTGAGCTGCCGAACAGCGTTTTGGGTCGGCTTTGTTTTCATCTCCCCGATAGAAGGCGGAGTTGGCAAGTAAGAAACCATTGCAAACATCGCGTCTTCCGGGAAATTTTGTGCCAGCACACGAGCTGCCTCTATGAAGATTGCATTCTGATACTCACCCACCGTACCGCCAATCTCCACAATAGCCACGTCTGCATCAGTTTCGCGAGATGACTGTGTAATCCGGCGAATAATTTCTTCGGTGATATGATAGGTCGGCTCCACACACTTTCCGTCATACTCTAAAGCCCGCTCTTTTTCTATAACATGTTTGAAAACCATCCCGTTTGTCATGTAGTTTCCTTCCGGAAGCGACCGACCAAGAAAGCGTTCATAGTTGCCCATATCCTGATCGCATTCCATTCCTGAATCAAGAACAAACACCTCGCCGTGTTCAGTAGGGTTCATTGTTCCGGCATCAACATTCAAATACGGATCAGCCTTCATGGGGCTTACGGTGTATCCCTTTGATTCAAGAATTGTTGAAATTGAGGCTGTAGCAACCCCTTTTCCGACACCGCTCATCACACCTCCGACGACAAAAATATATTTAGTTCCGTTCGTTTCTATATCCATATACCAGATTCATTTTCTTCTGTTATCTAATAGAAAATTACGTTGTTTTCAATACCCCCTACATCCATTTTACACATCGAGATACTTCCGGACCGCTACGTAACTAGATATACCACCTAAGCCGATACCCGATACCATAAGGATGACAAAGAGTTGGGCAAAGTTGTCTATGTAGTAATCAAACGAACTGATTGTGCCAAAGAAGCTTTCGGTAAAGTCAGCTCCCCAAAGAGCTATTGGGTAGAATAAGGCCAACGTAATCAAAGCTGAGACAATACCGTACATAATTCCCTCGATAACAAATGGACCTCTAATGTAAGCACGTGATGCCCCCATTAGTTCCATTACTGATATTTCTTCACTGGAAGAGAATAT
>CAYVKO010000019.1:0-5807 GCA_964452185.1 uncultured Candidatus Saccharibacteria bacterium | reverse complement strand
CCAAGTGGGTTTTGCTCGAGTTCTTCAAGCGCCTGAACAATCAAATCGTCATCTCGGTGTTGGCTTCTGAACTGTTCAAGTGCCTGTTCTTGAGAAACATACTCTACTGAAGATACGTCATCTCGAGATTCTAATACATTGCGCAATCGTAGTATTTGGTCTTCTGAAGCTTCGGTTGTAAAGTAAGCGTTTACATCTACCTTGTCTTCGATCTGAGCCAAGGAGGAGTTAAGCATTGCCCCCAAGAAAAGTAAACTTCCCATCAAGAAAAGAGTGACCGTCATCACCAAGACTGCAGAAGCGGTCACAAACTTGTTGCGCCAAAAACTTGTAAATCCGTAACGGATAACGCGTTGTGTATTACGTAAAGTAGACATATTTTAAAGAATATAATTCCCCTCTTCATCATCTCGCACCACTTGGCCTTCCTCGAGAGTTACAACTCTGTTCTCAAGAACATCAACTACACCTTTGTTGTGGGTGGAAAGGATTACTGTTGTACCTAAATTATTAATCTTTTTAAGGATCTGCACCACTTCATAAGTGTTAACCGGATCCAAGTTTCCGGTCGGCTCATCGGCAATGACCACCTCCGGCTGATTTACAATAGCTCGGGCGATAGCTAGACGCTGCTTCTCTCCACCTGACAACTCCCGAGGAAAGTGCCAGATCTTATCGCTCAAACCTACCAGATCAAGCACATACGGGACATCCGCCTCAATCTCATCTTCTGTCCGACCGACTGCCTCCATGGCAAAAGCGATATTTTCATAAGCTGTCTTATCCGGCAGTAACCGGAAATCCTGAAAGACCATGCCAATCCGCCGACGCAGGCGCATACGTTCATGACCGCCAAGCTGATGCACTCGAGTTGACTCAAAGAACACGTTGCCGCTTGACGGCTTCTCTTCAGCCAAAAGCAACTTTAATAGTGTGGTCTTGCCAGATCCAGAATGACCAACTATAGAAACAAACTCAGCCGGATCAATCGAAATTGTAATGTCCTCTACAGCAACAGAGTTGTCCAAATACACTTTCGAAACACTATCGTAGTGAATCAACGATGAATTGTGTGGTTCGTTAGCCTCCGACATTTAATGTGAAATTAACTTTGTGAACTTTCAACCTCCTCGGCTGCAGCAATGAATTCGTCTATCTGACCAGACAGCACGCTTTCTACGTCACGCTCTTCGTGGTTGGTTCGATGATCTTTCACCATCGTGTACGGATCAAGCACATAACTGCGCATCTGGTTACCCCACTCATTATCAGCTGACGTGGTCGAAGAAAATTGCTGTTGCTTTTCCTTTCGTTCTTGCTGCTTCTTATAATACAGCTTACCACGTAAAATTTCCAGTGCCTTCTCACGATTGGCTCGTTGCGTTCTTTCTGAGTTGGCGCGAGCCATCAAACCGCTCGGGGAGTGAGTGATTTGCACAGACGTTTCTCGGCGATTTACATTCTGACCACCAGGACCTCCCGACCGAGAAAAAGATATTTCAAGATCATTGTCATCCATATCAATATCTCCAGCTTCTTTCATTTCTGGCACCACCTCTACTAAAGCAAAAGAGGTGTGGCGTTTGTTGTCAGCATTAAAAGGTGATTTTCGTACTAAACGATGTACCCCTGATTCATGACGGAGTTTTCCGTATACTCCGTCACCTACCACGTCTACAGTCACATGCTTTATTCCTCCATGATCATTCTCTTGTTTGTGTACGAGTTTTAATTTCCAGTTCTGAGATTTGGCATACGCACCATACATTTCCAGTAGTTTGGCAGCAAAATCTTCAGCATCAAGACCGCCAGCTCCGGCAATAATCGAAACAACAGCATTACGCTTATCAAACGACCCTAAGTGCTTTTTCTTCTTTTTTAACCGTTCGTACTCCGCTACAGTCTCCTTGGCAGCAGGTTTATCCTGCCAAAAATCCGGTTGATTCATCTCCTCACGCAATTCCTCTAGCCGATTTTCTATGTCACTGACTGAATCCATCAGCTGCTAATTATAACAGAAAATCAGCCGATATAAGGTTGACTTTTAACCTCTGTGTTAGTTAGTCGTAGACGTAATATCGTAGCAAGTTTCACCCGAAGAACTTGATGAACCACAAGTGGTAGCCGCTCCATCAAAGCCGCTCTGAAGGCCCTGCGCCTCTGAGTTGTAGTTAGCATCATTGAAAGTATTTTCTCGCGTTGTGGCCTCTAGAGTAGACCCAAGATGGTAGCGGTCTCCTTCTTCAGACACAGTGTACGTATACACGCCGCCTTGCGGATCACGAATTTGTGTCGATACCACCTGCCCTTGCTGCTCTCTAAGCTGCTGGAGTGAGGTTGGGTAGCGATCATTTGTGTTAGCGTAAAGGTCAAGAGCTATAGAGAGTTGTTGCACATCATTAATTCGGAGTTGATCACGACGAAGAGCATCCCGGGTATCATCTTGATCCGCCACCTCTTGATCTACATCAGACTCTGAGTCATCCTGCTGACCCGTATCAGACGAACCAGTAGACTGCTCTTGGTTATTGTCTGTCATATCAGTAGAAGTAGCCCCGCTACTTTCCGCTCCAGAGCCAGCCGGAAGAACTTCGCTGAGTACATTTGCTAGTGAACGTGCCTCATACGACGGTGTTTCTCCAATATCAGTTCCATGATTCCTGAACTGAATGTTTATTTGTTTACTCTGCCCTTCTGCAGAAGTGCCTATTAAAGTAATCTGATACGGTACATTAGTTTCCCTGTCTAGCCACATTTGACCTCGGCGAGGGGTGAACTCTCCAATGACTCCCTCTAACTGTTGGCGTATATCTGAAGATAAGCCCTCACCAAAGACAGCTTGGTGTATTCTTTCATAAGCTGACACTACAGCTGTAGGCTCTAAGGATATGCCGAAACGGTTTGTGTCTAGTTCCGCTAGCGATTCTTGAGCTTGGAAATTATCAATAGTTAGAAAATCTGGACTGGTTAACGTTTCTGTCACCACTTGTTGTTTGCGCGGATCAAGTGTTGAGTACTCTGACACCTCAGATGATACCGCTCGAATTGGAGGTTCTGAAGTACCACTTTGAGTAATTGTATAGTACGTTTGTGCTTGTGACTCAGGATTCAAATCAACAGCTCCCTCTACTACATAACTGGAACTTTCTCCGGATTCACTTGGCTCAATGGTTACACGGTACTCAAATGTTTCGGCAGACTGCAAAGCTGCCATGGCCTGCTGGGAAGTAGCACTAATACTCGGTCCCTGGAAGTATGTAAAGTACGCATATGCCCCGCCACCACCAACCAGCAGCAGCACAAAAACAAATATGGCAATTGAAGTTAGCTTCGAACCAGACCCTTTAGAGGATCTTTTTTTCTTTCGGCGTGCAGCTTGCTTCTTTGCTTGTTTTTTATCAGGAGTGGCAGCAAACCGCCGACGGCCATTTTTCGTTTTTCGACTTGAACTTCTCTTTCGACTTTGTTTTGTGGTCTTCTTACTCTTACTACTGCTTGACTTGCTACTATCCGACTTACTATTTGGTGTTGATTTGCTACCTTTACCTTTATTACCTTTGTTTGCCTGACTCTTATTTACCTGACTTTCTCCTGATACCTGATGTTTTTGTTTTCGGTTGTCGCCACCCCCTGCTCGTTTTCGGTCATCTTCCATTGTGCGTACTGGTCGATTGCCGGTAGCGGCTAAAGCTTCACCGCCGCCAGAACCAGAAGAAGGCTTCTTTGTTGTGTCTTGAATTTCCTCGCTCTCGGTTGTAGTTTGTGTTTCCTTATTATCAGATAAGCCGTTAGCCGAAACTGGATGGTCGCTCTCGTCAGGAGAAGCTGGATTACTTTGTTGCTGAGGAGAAAACTGCGTCTCACCTCCCGCATCGGACTCGCGTTTAAGATCCTCCTCCGAAACACTCTCCCTGTACTTATCTTGATTAGTGCCTTCCTGCTTTTGGTTGTTTTGTGTGGTATCAGAATTATCATCTGAAGATTGGTCGTTCTGGCGGTTGCTTGTAGCCTTTTTGCGTACCTCTTGATGTGCTTGCGGAGAGTTCGCATCAACACCGTTACCTTCAACAGCTTGAAAGCCCTCTTTAATATCATCGCCTTTCCAGCCAGCTGAGCTAAGGTTATCTTTGATCGTGGAATCATCGATACCCGCCTCCCGTTGGCTTCGTATGTATTTGAGAAGTTGCTCGTTAATCATATGTAAAAATCTCGCCTGGTTTGTTTTATTTTATCATGACCACTCTTGAGGCTTTCCACATAACAAAAAAAGAGGTCGTCTGAAATTCAGACGACCTTAGTGAAAGTAGAAGGTTAAAGGCTTAAAGGAGTCATCCGGGAGAAAGCGCAGTCTCGGAAAAGTCGCCAGATCGGATATACAAAAGTGTAGAATCCAAACTGAACAATAAAAAAGAACAAAGTGGCAAAAAACCACACAGTCGGAAGAAAAGCCTTCCAAATATCAGGAAGAGTGTTAATTACAGCCGACCATGATTTTTTGAATGGCTGCCACGCTCTCCATATATCATTCTTATAACCTTTATACATGTCTTGCCTAACTAATCTGAAAGGTTCAAGGAGTTCTAATTTTATTGTAGAATTTTTCTTCACTTTGTCAACTACCACCTTAGAGAGGGGATATCGCAGTATTGTATACTGCATTTGGACGGTTATCATTAATACATTCGCTTATGTTTCGAGCACGAAATATAGTTGTTGGGATCATAAACATAGTTCTGACGATTGTTGAGGTCCTTCTGGTCTTTCGGTTATTCTTACGACTGCTTGCAGCGAACGAAAACGCGGCTTTTGTGCAATGGATCTATGAAACCAGCGAACCGCTAGTACGGCCTTTTGAGGGTATTTTTTCAACCGTTGTGGAGTCAGGTGCAGTAGTAGAAGTGTCTACACTTTTCGCCATTATGGTGTACGCTATTCTCGGCTATCTTCTTGTAGCACTTATCGACATCATCTACGAAGCCGGAACCACCCGTTAAACAAGAAGAGTTTTGTAACCGAAGTAATAAAACCTCCCGATGTGGGAGGTTTTATTTTTAGACATTTCTAAATTCTGCTAGAAAACAAGAAAGTGTTAAGCTCTTGCCAAGAAAGTAGCCTCTATCCCCTTGCTTTCAAAATAATTTTCGTGAAAAGTATTTACCTGACCAAAAACAGAGTTAAGGAGGTCTTTTGTTTCTTCATAAGGTACAGAAATTCCCTGCATCCGCTCACTATATTCAACCCCAGAAATCAGAACTGGTGTGCTAATAACTACCCACCCATCATTATCTATCAAAGATTTAACTTTCTCTAAAAAAGATTTTTTATCCTCTATAAATGCATAAGCTAATTTGTTTATTACCAAATCTGGATTAGCTCGCAACTCACGAAGGGATATAGTCTCGATATTTGCCTTAATAAACTGAGCTTGATCTTCATAATTTGCTTGAGATAATCTTTCTTTAGCTTTCCTTAAAGCAACTTCAGAAAAATCAAGACCGGTTACATTCATCTCTCGTTCAGCCAACCGCAAAAGAACCTCTCCAGTTCCACACCCTATGTCTAAAGCTTTGTTAAGAGGCTTATCCCTCTTTTCGTTAATATGGCTTAAAATTCTATCCAAAAATAATTCGTTTATAGAAGAATAGTCTCTACCTCCCTCAAAGATTTTATCCCAATCTGATGAATTCATAGAGATAACTCATTTAAAAAGATATTATTTCTCAAAACAATGTGCGGCTGCCTGGAGTTGAACCAGGGACCTCACCCTTATCAGGGGTGCGCTCTAACCAGACTGAGCTACAGCCGCG
>CAYVKO010000018.1:0-10686 GCA_964452185.1 uncultured Candidatus Saccharibacteria bacterium | reverse complement strand
CCTCGGATTTTCTTTTTAAGTTTGTTTGCTCGCTCCAGCCGATCAGCAACAGTCGAGAGAGCTTCACCGAGATTACCGCTTTCCTCACCAGCTTCTACCATATATATAAAAAGTGGAGGGAACTCATCATCAAACTGCTTTAAGCCGTCAGCCAATGAATTTCCGGTACGGATTTCTTCACGAATTGTATCGATGACCTCTTTGAAATGATCACTGTTCGACTGACGCGATATAACACCAAGTGCACGAGTTACAGACAAGCCAGCATCCAGCATGGCCGCCATGTTGCGAGCAAGCATAATCTTATCTTTAGTGCTAATACTAGTCAGAAAACTAATATCGCTTTTGTACCATGGCTTGCTCGTATCACCCTCCTCAGCCCAGATAAGTGTTTCTCCTTTTTTCTCAAGACGTTTATAGAGAGCTTGTTTGCTCTCAGCTGTAGCCGTATCTGTGTAGCTTTCACCATTATCTTGTAGTGCTTTATAAGAAAATTTCATATGTATCTATATGAATTATACCGCACCGAAACCATTCACTTCGACCTATTTGACACAAGAACTCAACAACCTAAAAATCAATCTGTTTACAAAAGTATAAAAGTTACTCATTAACAACTCGGAATACTTCTTCAATAGTAGTAATTCCTTTTGCTGCCTTATAAATACCATCTTCAGCCATTGTGATCATACCCTCATCCCGAGCTTGTTTTTCGATTGTCTCAGCAGTCTCATCAGCCATTATCAAGTCCTCAATTGAAGGAGTCATTTTGAGCACTTCCTGAATACCAACTCGACCAGAAAAACCATCCGGACAACCTTCACTTTCAGCTGCCTTGTAGAAGGATATATCCGACCAGCTATCTCGCTCACCAACAATATTCTCTTCTTTTAATGTTTCCAACACTCGATCCATATCCACCTCCTCAGACAACCGGTCTAACTCACTATCCGAAAGCGTGTACTCCTCCTTGGACTCACATAGTTCACGAACTAACCGCTGCCCAATTATCACCCGGATAGTAGAGGCTATAAGAAACGCCTCCGCATCCATGTCCAAAAGTCGCGGAATAGCACCAGCTGCTGAGTTGGTGTGAAGTGTTGAGAACACAAGATGGCCGGTCAGTGCTGCATTAACCGCTAAGTGCGCTGTTTCTGAATCGCGGATTTCTCCCACCATAATAATGTCAGGGTCCTGCCGTACCAATGCTCGTAATCCTTCACTAAATGTAAACCCAATATCAGGCTTAACTTGAGTCTGATTAATGCGATCCATCTGATACTCTACTGGATCCTCGACTGTAGAAATATTGACTTCAGGAGTGTTTAGTATGTCTAAAATTGTGTATAACGTTGTAGTCTTTCCCGATCCTGTTGGACCGGTGGTGAGAATCATGCCGGTGCTTTGTTTGGTAGCCCAGTGCACTCGCTCAAGTGAGTTGCCATGAAGTCCAAGCTCGGGTAGCGTAAACCCTTCTGAGCTCTGCCGTAAAAGACGCATCACGGTTTTCTCCCCGTACTGAGTAGGGATAATCGATACTCGCAGGCTCACCTCCTCTCCTTCCATATCAACCTTGAATCGGCCGTCCTGCGGTAAGCGTTTTTCATCTAGCTTGAGTTCTGCTAATACTTTAATCCGAGCAGTGATTGACTGAGCGGCGCGAGGCGGCAGTTCCATAGCGTCATGTAAAATACCGTCAATACGATAGCGCACCAGCACCTTTTCCTCCATCGGCTCAATATGAATGTCAGAAGCACCCTGCAGTATGGCGTGCTTTAAAAGCGTATCCACAATCCGAACCACCGGTAAGTCTTCCGCCACTTCCTCAAGTTTTTCTGCAGACACCTCCTCCTCTCCATCATCATCCGGAATAGTTTCCAGCTCCGACGATTCGCGCTCGATGATATTACTAAACTCCGTATCTAGCGACTGCTGATACTGCTTTAACACATTCCGAATTGATTCCTCGTCTGTTAATCGGGGTTTAATCTTCTTTCCTGTCTTTTTGCGAACAAAGTCAATAGCAGGCAAGTCATCAATATCCAGCATAGCCACTTCCAGCTTCTTATCGGTTTGATCAAACGCCACAATATTATGATTGCGAGCCACCGGTTCCGGAATAACGGAAAGTGTATCAAAGTCGATATCTCGACCGGTTAAACTTACAAACGGGATGCCTAGTACATGAGCTTGAATGCGACGTAGCTCATCCTGGTCTAGTACATCTTGAGAAACAAGCACTGAACCAACACTCTCCCCCGACTCTTCTGCTCTTTCTTTTGCTTTCTCAAGCTCCTCTGCAGATACATCCGAAAGGTCTTCAAGGAATTCTACTAGTTGTGTATTTGTAATGTCCATGAAAATAGTTAGAACAACTACACCTTTTCATTGTTAGTGTACCAAATAAGGTAGTTTTATTCTCCACAACAGAGCCGCTAATTGCGTCTTGCCTAAAAGAATGGTACTATCATAGCAACGAAGAAGCTCGATCCGGACACCGGCGGGCATTTTTTTAAGCAAGGGAGTAGTGGCCATTCCGGCAGGCAAACACTCGGTTAAACTCTGCTGAGTCTTTGGTTGGCACAGCCACCATATCCGTTGGTATCACTAAATTAATACTGTTAATTCACCTCTTGTAAAAACCGGATTTCTGAGCAAGCTTCTCCTCATACCTACTTACAATTAATACAATTCGGCATGTTTGATCTTAAAGTAATTAACTCAGTTCTTAATCAGCTTGAACAAGATCGTGGTATTTCACGAGAAAAAGCTGTTGACGCCATTGAGCAAGCGCTCGCAAGTGCCTATAAAAAAGAATACGGTAAGAGCGGACAAATTATCCGAGCAGACTTCGATCCGGCTGACGGAGATGTAGAATTCCATCAAGTTAAGGTGGTAGTCGATGAGTCTACAGTGCGTATGCCTGACGAAGAACCAGAAGGAGAAGATGATGACCGAGACCTTTTTGATTCTGAGCGCCATATTCTAATCTCTGACGCTAAAAAAATTAAAAGCGGGGCTGAGCTTGGCGAGGAAATCATGTTTCCGCTAGAAAATCGCGATGACTACGGTCGCATATCCACGCAGACAGCTAAACAGGTCATTATTCAGAAAATTCGGGAAGCCGAAAAAGTTTCTGTTCAAAAAGAATTCGCAGAAAAGCAAGGACAGATTGTAAATGGTACGGTTCAACGATTTGAACGAGGCAACCTTTATGTAGATCTCGGCCGAGCAACCGGTATTATGCCACGAGAAGAGCAAATCTCTGGGGAACGATTCCGTCAGGGTGAACGCATTCGAGCATATCTACTGGATGTTGATGAGTCCTCGCGCGGTATTTTTCTCAAGCTTTCTCGTTCAAGCCCAAAGTTTCTGCATAAGTTATTTGAGGTAGAAGCTCCGGAAGTGGCCAGCGGCGTAGTCGAGATCAAAGCGATTGCTCGTGAACCGGGATCTCGTTCAAAGGTTGCTGTATATTCAGACGACGAATACATCGACCCGGTCGGAGCGTGCGTTGGTCAACGAGGAGTGCGTGTATCTACCGTAATGAGTGAACTTGGTAATGAAAAGATCGACATAATTGAATGGTCAGACAATCCAGAGATATTTATAGAGAAAGCACTCTCCCCGGCTGAGGTTATGCAAGTCGAGTTAGAAGAAGATAAGCAAGCGCATGCATACGTCACACCCGACCAGCAGTCATTGGCTATTGGTAAAGGCGGGCAGAACGCCCGTTTGGCAGCAAAGCTAACTGGATGGACTATTGATGTCCGGTCTGTTGAAGGAGATGAAGAGTCAGAGATAGTGGCCGATCCGGATGCCGACGATGACATTGCCTCCGAAGATGCAGAGGAGCTAACCGAAATTACTGACAACTCAGATACAGATACCGAAGACGACCAGAGTGAGAATGAAGCATCTGAAGATCAGGAAGGCGGCGAAGAGAGTGGAGACGACGAAAGCTCTGATGCAGATAGCTCAGAAGGCGGCGAAGAAGAAACCGAAGCAAGTCCTGAACCTGAAGAAGATGATGATAAATCTACACAAAAGGAGGATTAATTTTAATCTTTAACCTTATATATTACTTATGGATTATTGGCATGAAATTGAACCCGGTGACAAAACAGCCATCAACACTGTGGTAGAAATCCCTAAGGGTTCAAAAAATAAGTATGAAATCGACAAAGAAACCGGAATGATCGCGCTTGATCGTGCTGCACACACAGCACAAGACTTTCCGTTTGATTACGGATTTGTCCCGCAAACTTTATGGGATGATGACGATCCGATAGACGTTATCATTCTTGCCTCATTCCCTATCCATCCGGGTGTGCTAGTACGTGTCCGGCCAATTGGAATCATGAATATGATTGACACTGGAGAGGCTGATGATAAGTTAGTGGCAGTTCCTGTATCCGCCCCACGCTTTGACCATGTGTCTGATATAGATGATGTGAACCCACACACCCTAAAAGAAATGGAGCATTTCTACTCTACGTACAAAAAACTGCAAGATAAGGAGGTGGAGGTAACAGGGTTTGACGATAAAGAAGCGGCCGTGGAGGCATTTGAGCGTGGGCAAAAGCTTTATCAGGAGGAATTTGGAAATAAATAAACATTTATGACCACAAACACAAACAACACAACTGAGAATGACAAAGAAGAGGCTATTGAGGCTGAGTACACTGATAAAAACAAAGAAACCGAAGAAGAATCATCACCGCCAGCACTTGTGGCACCACGTTACTTAAAACCCCTTACCTTTGATAATGAAAGCGGGTCTGAATCAAGTATGTCTATTGAAAAAACAACGGCTTTGATTTTAGCTCTAGTAGTAATTACAGCACTTGTTGGGCTTTACATCTACGGTGGCCAAGTTGCCGGAAGCGGCACCACCTCAACACTTACCAACTTTAATCTTTACACCTAAATATGACTGAAGATACAGACAAAAAGGAATACGATGCAGACATTACGGAAGACGGAAGTGATGTGACGATCGAAGCTACCATACCTACAGAAGTAGTTGAAAACTACAGAGAATCAGCTCTAGACAAAATACGTGAAGAAGTTTCTCTTGACGGTTTTCGTGACAAAAAAGTTCCTGCCGATGTGCTAGAAGAGCGTGTAGGTGAAATGAACATTCTGCAGGAAATGGCAGGACAAGCTGTTCAGGATATCTACCCAAAGATAATCGCCGACAATGAAATTCAGGCTATTGGACGACCTGATGTAAAAATCACAAAAATCTCCCCGGATAACCCTGTTGCCTTTACCGCTGAAGCAACCACAATGCCGGAAGTCACGCTGCCAGACAACATTGAAGAAGTAGCCCAAAAAGGACTGGAAGAGGCTGAGGAAGATTCTGAAGACACAGGAGAAGTAACTGAAGAAGACGTTGATGAAGCAATTGATAATATTCGACGTCAGTGGGCACAATCTCAAAAACGTACCGAAATAGAAGAAGGAGATGTGAATCCTGCAGATATGGAAGTAAGTGAAGAAGATCTACCAGAAATAGATGACGAGTTCGTTAAAAAGATCTCTAACGATGAAACAGTCGAAGAGTTCCGTGCCACACTAAAAGAAAATATTGCAGAGCAAAATGAACGAAAAAGCCAAGAGGCTAAGCGTGGCCGTATCATTCAATCCGTTGTAGACGCCTCAACAGCCGACCTACCTGAGCTTGTTGTTGAAGGTGAGTTAGATAAGATGATGGCTCAGTTTGAAAGTGACGTGACCAGAAGTGGTATGGATATGGAGGAATACTTTGAACAGGCCGACACCACGAAAGAAGAGATGCGAGAGAAATGGCTACCGGATGCAAAGCGCCGAGCTAAAACACAACTTATACTTAACAAGATTGCTGCCCAAGAAGACATACGACCAGATGAAGAAGCGGTAGAGTCTGAGGTAAAGCAGGTAACTGAAAATTACGAAGACGTTGATGAGGCACGAGCACGTACATTCGTGAAAAGCCGCCTTACTAACGAAAAGACAATTGAATACCTTGAGAACCTAGCAGAAAAATAATTAACAACAAATATGTCCAATCTCATACCAACAGTTATAGAAAAAAGCCAACGTGGAGAGCGTGCATATGATATATACTCACGCCTTCTTAAGGAAAGAATTATCTTTCTGAGCGGGCCTATTCATGATCAAATGGCTAACACCATCATTGCGCAACTCCTTTACCTTGAGAGCGAAAATCCCGAAAAGGATATCTCTCTCTATATTAACTCCCCAGGAGGTTCTGTCAGTGCATCTCTCGCCATCTTGGACACAATGAACTATGTCCAGTCAGAAATACAGACCATCTGTGTTGGTATTGCCGCATCAGGAGGAGCTGTTATACTCTCTGCCGGCGAGTCTGGTAAACGATACTGTCTGGAAAATTCAGAAGTAATGATTCATCAGCCACACGGTGGAGCAGAAGGGCAAGCTACCGATATTAAAATTAGAGCCGAACAGATGGTTAAAACAAGAAGGCGGCTCAACCGAATCCTGTCTAACAACACCGGTCAATCAATCGAAAAAATCGAAGATGATGTTGACCGAGACTTCTTCATGACCGCAGAAGAATCGAAGGAGTACGGTATCATTGACGAGATTATGCAGTCACACGAACAACAAGAGGATGAGGAGGGCGAAGACGAGGAGGAGTAAAAAACAAAAAGAATAGTTTATTAAAAACCGCCAGTCTTGGCGGTTTTTTTATTATCAATTGCTTACATGGTTTAGCAAAAACAGAGCGTACTGCTCTAAAAATTTTAGCAGTAATTAAAACCCTTCTTTTTGCCCGCCAGAACATAATTGGTTTTTATTTCAATTAATTATATAACTTATTATATAATTCTTTTTTGGTTTTTTATAGACATGCATAAAACCCTGTCGTACAATAGAAACCCCAGACGGATAGTTTGCCACAGCTACCGTGTACGAAAAGAAACGACCTGAATCACTCAAACCTTACTTTAACAACAAACTTACACAAGGTGTACGTTCAATAAATATATAAAAACAACATGGTTACTACTGTTTTAATTGCTGTAGTTACTGCTCTTGTTGGTGTTGGAACCGGTTACGCACTCAGACGGCTTGTGCTCTTATCCCGCAAATCTTCGCTTGAAATTGAGATAAAAGAAAAGAAGCTTGCAGCCAAAGAAAAAGCTAGCGAAATCATACAAAAAGCAGAACAGAAGGCAGAAGAAATTACAAAAACGGCTCGTAAGGAGATTTCCGAAAAAGAAGATAGACTCAACAAAAGAGAGGATGAGTTGTCAGACAAACAAGAAAGACTAAACAAGAAAGAGGAAAAACTAGAAAAAAAGCAAGATAAGCTTGAAGCTCAAAAAAATGAAGTTCGAGTTGCTTTGTCTGAAATATCAAACCTTTCCCCGACCGAGGCCAAAGAGCAGCTTTTTGAACAAATCAAAAAAGAACATGAACAAGAAGTACGGGCTCGCCGCAAAAAGCTCGAGATGGAAGGTGAAGAGAGTATAAAAAAACGTGCCCGAGAGATGCTGGCCAACGTAGTAGAACGGTTATCTCGTTCAGTTACCCCAAACCTTCTTTCGACCGAAATCACATTAAAGGAGGATGATCTTAAAGGTAAGATAATTGGAAAAGAGGGTCGAAATATTCGAGCCTTTCAGCAAGCCACTGGGGTTGAGCTAGTAATTGATGACACCCCCAAAACCGTAACCATCTCATCTTATGACCCTGTACGTCGCGCTGTCGCCAAACATGCTCTTGAAGACCTGCTTAAAGACGGTCGTGTTCAACCGGCTCGTATTGAACGATTTGTGAATGATGCCAAAAAGAAAGTAGATAAAATTATCCAAAACAAAGGCGAAGAGGCTGTACATGAACTCAATCTACTCTCCCTTGATGAACGAG
Source organism: uncultured Candidatus Saccharibacteria bacterium (assembly GCA_964452185.1). Lineage (GTDB taxonomy): Bacteria > Patescibacteriota > Minisyncoccia > Phycocordibacterales > SW-6-46-9 > SW-6-46-9. The sequence continues at coordinate 2,784 of CAYVKO010000018.1, read as the reverse complement.
TGGTATCTATCCTTGGTCGACTGCATTTTCGGACAAGTTATGGCCAGAATGTCTTGCAACACAGCATTGAAACAGCACACATCGCTGAGATGTTAGCTCATGAGCTGAATATTGACGCAGAAGTCGCAAAAACCGGAGCACTTCTGCATGATATCGGCAAAGCTGTTGACCACGAACTAAAAGGGTCTCATGTAGAGCTAGGTATGCATGTACTCAAAAAGTTTGGCGTTGAGGAAGCGGTAATTAACGCCATGAAATCCCATCATGATGACTACTCGCATGAGTCTCTTGAAGCTGTAGTTGTTCAGATTGCGGACAACGTTTCCGGAGCCCGGCCTGGAGCACGAAAACAATCATTTGAATCATACGTGGAACGTCTTGAGGAGTTTGAAACAATAGCAAAGGACATGAAAGGCGTTGTCAACTCTTACACTGTCGAGGCCGGACGCGAGGTTCGTGTGTTTGTTAATTCAAAGAAAATATCGGATGCCGAAGCAAAAAAAATAGCTCGGAATATTGCCACCAAAATTGAAAAACGTGTCAATTATCCGGGTGAGGTTAAGGTACACGTTATCCGAGAAACTCGATTAACTCATTACGCAAAATAGACCCTATACTAAGCTTATTTTTATAAAACAGTTAAAGATTATTCCAACCATTATTTGATAAGCAAGCTTCTTCCCCACCCCTTAACTGTAAGCACAATTGTGCGAGGTCATACCCATAACAGTTATAGTTCATAATCTTAAGCTTGGTGGAAGAACGACTACAGTTAGAACCGGATTTGTTCCCGAAATACGCAGGTATAATCTTTCACACTACCTTTATTTGATTGCATAATAATCACAAGTTAGATATCATCTGAATGTAGGCTTGTAGTCGAAGAGCCTTTTTATTAGGGATAAATTATAGATAGTTTTTTATGGCCAAAGTGAATAAGTCGGATCTTGTTGAATTGATCTACGACGAAATAGAAGATGCCACAAAAGCCGACGCCAAGCGAGCAATGGAAAAGGTTGTCGACACTGTTGTTGACACTCTTAGTGACGCTGAGGAAGTTTCCATTGCCGGCTTAGGTATCTTCAAGTCACGCATCCGCCAAGCTCGTACTGCCCGCAACCCACAAACGGGTGAAGAGATTCAAGTACCAAAAATGCGTGTACCGAAGTTTCGACCAGCAAAAGCTTTGAAGGAAGCTGTCAAAAACGAGCATCTAGACGAAGACGAATAAACCACTCTTCCCTATCCTACTTGTACAAATACCCGACACTGTCGGGTATTTGTATTGCTTATCAAAAATACTTTCTACAATTAAGTACCGTAAAAGCAAATTTTATTTTTAAAAGATCGCAAATTAACTCTTTTTAAATGGAAGTTTCTTGATTTTACGCACTCGCAACCCACTCTCCGGTATCGTTGCACAATGCTCACGGTATGCCTGCAACCTTCGAATGCTTCCTCTTAAAAACAAAAAGATTAGCCTTCTCATTCTACTCGCTCATAAATTTGCTGTGCGGGATGGGAGAATCGAACTCCCGTATCGAGCTTGGAAGGCTCGCGTTTTACCACTAAACTAATCCCGCCCGCGTACCGCTAATAGTAGCAAATTTTCACCCTCATAACAAAAAACAGCGCCAACTTGGCGCTGTTTTTGTGTTTAAAAAATGAGGTTTGAGTTACGCTTCTTCTTGTTGCTCTTCTTCCTCTTCTTCGTTTTCTTCCTCGTTGTTGCCTTCTCCGTTTTCGTTATCGTCTCCAAAATCCATAATATGTTTTGTATTACGTTGACAATAAAACCTGGCTGACGACTTTCAACCAGGTGCACTCAATATCTTACAAAACGGCCCAAGATTGTCAATAGGCCGTCACAATAAATTAAGTACGTCAAGTTTTTTTCACCTTTCTTGAGTTTTTCTAAAAATTTGTCGGGGCACTCGGAATTTCACATAAACACAACTTCATTCCCGCCCCCTCAACTTTGAAAACCCTCGGTTTTCAACGCTCGCAAACTCGCTGCTTTCCGACACAAGAATGAAGAGTTCAAGTCCTCGAAGCGTTTTTGATTGAACTACTGTAGAAAAAGAACAGCGAAGCAGTTAAGTAGCATTTAAAATGTCGGGGCACTCGGACTTGAACCGAGAATCACTCCGTCCCAAACGGAGTATGTTAGCCAATTACACCATGCCCCGAATCGAGAAAATAGTACCACAAATACATACATTTTTCAGATAATAATGTTTTTTACCCACTTGATTTTAGAACGTTCTTTGGATTGATCTAAATACACACAAATCAAATCAACACGCCACTCTTGTGGCACTTTATCAGAGTCAGCCAAATATGTCCGAATAATTCGGCGCAGACGCTTTCTTTTTGCCTTATTCACCTTCTCTTCCGGCCGATGCATGTTTGTTCCGTCCTTTGGTATTTCTTCCGGCACACGGCAACTCACCGTTTTTACCTCGGTAAACACCATCTTTTGTTCATCTTGAACTATAAGATCAATCTCACCCCAAGAGCGCTCAAAATTCTTTTTAATTATTGAAAATCCTTTATTTAACAGAAAACGAGCTGCTAGCTTCTCCCCTATGCCCCCAACACTATCCGACGTATTGGTCATGGTTATAGCGTAGCAGACAGACAAAAACTCTCTTTGTCCACAAGTTAACGACGTTATCAACAATATTAGACACTATATGACAATCTAGCAGTATATTAAATAAATAGCTTATATTAGTGATAATTTAAACAAAGCTTGAAATTAACTGACATTAACAATTGTAA
>CAYVKO010000017.1:0-11915 GCA_964452185.1 uncultured Candidatus Saccharibacteria bacterium | reverse complement strand
CAATAGAGATGGAGAACAGTAACAATATCTTCGGGTTGCACGCACAGGACGACAATAAGTTTCGGATAACCAACGATGATGAAAGTGAGAACTGGTTCACCCTAGATGGCAGTAATGGCAATATTGGTTTTGGTACGAATTCACCAAACAGCCCTATCACCGTCAAGAACTCTCCGTACACGATCGAGGTTAGCGGTAACAACAATGCGACCTCTACACTCAATCTATCTGAGGATGTAAATGATGGGTTTGATATTGAATATGGAGGGCCTACAAACCGACTCGAGTTTAATGCTATTGATGGAGGCGCTAATCTCACTCATATGGTTATAGAGCGAAGTAGTGGTAATGTCGGAATTGGTACTGCTTCTCCGGCCACTCTGTTTGAAGTAGCCGGCACTAGTACCTTTAATGGCGATGCGATTAGTGATTTCACTGGAAATAATCTATTTGTCTCCGGCGGTACACTTAATGCTTCCGATGACAGTGAATCCTCTGCCAGCTCCTCCGGTGCTGTACAGTACTCCGATGGCTCCGGTGGCTTCCTGGCGGACGGTAACAACTTCTTCTGGGACAACACCAATAGTCAGCTTGGCATCGGCACTTCCTCCCCTTCATACCAGCTCGAGGTAGATACCGGATCTTCAAACAATGACGGAATCAGAGTATCCGGAAATTCCAACCCAAAAATGATTCTTGAAGACACGGATGGCGGTTGGCCCGGGATTAGAATAGATAACAACGGAACAGCTGAAGGAAAGCTAGAATGGCACGATGGTGCCAGTGCATTCACGCTAGCTAGCGTTAACTCCGGCCCTATAGCGTTTGTAACCAGCGACAGCTCCCAGAATACTGGTACTACATACGAGAAAATGCGACTAGACAGCAGCGGTAATCTAGGTATCGGTACTGCTGTACCGGCATCAACACTTGATATAGTCAACGCTACTGACACCCAGCCGGTTGCAGTGTTTAATGATGATCAAACTAATGAGCTTGTACGGCTAACAAACGATGGAAACCTCGGTATTGGTACTAGCACTCCTTCCTCTGTGCTAGCTGCTTCTGGCACTATATCTCAAACTAACGCCACCGGTTGTGCGCTTGAAGCCAATTCCGACGGCAATATTATTTGCTCTACCTCCGATAAAACCTTAAAGACCAACTTTGGCAGTATTGAGAATCCGCTTGATCGACTGTCACAGATTGAAGGGCAAACGTATGAATTCAAAGACCCTGATAGGTTTGGCAATGGTGAGTACGTCGGCTTCACCGCTCAAGATGTTGAAGGCGTCTTCCCGCAGCTGGTACGTGATACCGGTGAATACAAAACCCTCGACTACGGCCATATGACGGCGGTGCTGACCGAAGCTGTTAAAGAGCTTGATGCTAAAGTGAGTCAAGCTTCTGTTGATAAGGGCAGTAGCGCAAGTTCTTCCGACACATTCATAAAGACTGTAGCCGATGCCGTCGGTGGTTTTGTGGAGGATGGAGTGGCGAAGTTCAACACCTTATTTGCCAACCGGGTGGAAACAAAAGAGCTTTGTGTCGAAAGCACGTGTATTAACGAAAAAGAACTAAAGGGCTTGCTGGATAGCCAAGGTGGTAATCAAGAAGTAATGGATCCGCGTCAAGGTGGCTCTGATGATACAAACGGCAGTTCCTCTGAAGAGGCAGACGAAAGTGGGGGTGATAAAGATGGCACTAACAGTGATGGTACCGACAGTGCGACATCTACTCCAAATAATAACGACTCTGGAGATACGGCCGGTACCTCTACTTCAAGCAGTACTCAAAACCAAGGGGGGTCTGAGGCGGAAGAAGAGCAAGACAACGATACTGAAAGTGATGGTGGTCAAGAATCAGGCAGCGAGTCAGAAGAACCAGAGAAAAATGAAGAAGCTCAGACGGAGACAGAAACCGATGATTCAGAAGAATCGGATTCAGGTGCGTCAGACGGTGAAGATGAAACAAAAGATAACGACGATAATAATAACTAACTGTTACTTTTTGAATAAGGATTATCTGTTAGAAAGTATGGGTGTTTAGGTTGCAAAACGGTAAAAAATCTAGTATATTACTTGATTGCAGGACATCTCCTGTATTTTTTAATGCAACAGAAATAAATGCCAACCATCAATCAACTTGTCCGTAAAGGACGTGACAAACCAAAAAAGAAATCCAAAACGAAGGCATTCGATCACGGTTTTAACACACTAAAAAACAAGCCGTCGTACTACCCTTCGCCGTTTAAGCGTGGAGTAATCACGAAAGTTACAACTGCAGTACCAAAAAAGCCGAACTCCGCGATTCGGAAGATTGCTCGTGTGCGACTAACCAACGGTGAGGAAATAACGGCATATATTCCCGGGGAAGGGCATACGCTGCAGGAACACTCAATGGTGCTAGTCCGGGGTGGTCGAGTGAAAGATATTGGCGTTCGTTATACGGTGGTTCGAGGTGTTCTGGATGCCGAAGGGGTAGAAGGCAAAAAGAACTCTCGCTCACGTTACGGTACATCTAAGCCTGACGAAGAATAAAGTTATGGACTACCCACTTACAGAACGTCATCCAATTCGGCCGGATCATAAATACGACTCGAAAATCGTATCGAAGTTTATTAATTATATGATGCAGGGTGGCAAAAAGGCACGATCCCGAAATATTGTTTACGGTGCTTTTTCACAGATTGAAGAAGAGACAGACACCGATGCTTTAGATGTATTTACGCAAGCTGTTGAAGAGGTTGGTCCTCGTATGGAAGTGCGAAGTCGGCGTATTGGAGGTGCTACATACCAAGTACCATATGAAGTTGATCAACGCCGCCGGTTACAACTATCTTTGCGCTGGATTAAGGGTGCAGCTGAATCCAGTCGATCCGGTGAACCCATGGAGGACGCCTTAGCTCGTGAAATAATAACGGCAGCAAACGGAGAAGGGTCTGCAGTACAAAGGAAAGAGCAGGCGCACAAAATGGCTGAAGCCAACAAGGCCTTTGCTCACTTTGCTCGGTAGTCTTAGAGTTCGAGCAGTTAACTCGTGGCAAGTAAAAAAGCTCGCTCTGTTTAGAGCGAGCTTATTAGTTTAGTGAATCTAGACAACCACTGACTTACACGACCAAAGAAACTCTCTTTATATGCTTTGATGATAATCTTGTTTTCTCTCAAATTAACGCTTCTGACAGCGCGTGCTTGAAAATGCATTTTTAATCTTCTTCCGGAGACGCCTTGCCTCAGAGCGTACTTCCTATCACCAAATGATTCGAGATACCACTTCTCTCCTTTGATTTCTTCTGACAAGAGTTCGTGTTGTACAACCACGCTACATAATTTTTTTGGTCCTAGTACGCACTTCTTTTCGCTGCCGTGGAGTACTTTTCGTTTCCTGAACAGTGCTTCAAGTGCTCTACATTTCTTTTGTGGTCGATCGCGTTTCTTTTCCGCATCTTTGCGTTGGGCCATGACGTTAGTCAGTTGATGAAAAGATCAGGTATATATCTACATTATGACCTTAACTTAATTCAATCAACTTCAGCATGTGTAGTTAGTGGCGGACTGTAGGCCAACTTTATGGTTAGACGAGGGGGGCGTTTTGCCGTAAGATACAGATATATGCCAACACACAAAGATCTTAACGACACAAATAAAACTTCAACAGAACCCACTCAAACGACTAACTCTGACCGCAATCAATGGGTGGCGCTTATTTTAAGTATGTTTTTGGGTGAATTCGGAGTTGATCGATTTTATCTAGGCAAAACGGGCACCGGCATCCTTAAGCTGGTTACTCTCGGTGGTCTGGGTATCTGGTGGATTATAGACATTGTGCTGATTGCTATCGGTGACATGCGAGATTACAAAGGGCGACCACTTGACTCTTCGAATCCGATCCAGAATCAAGGTTAATCTTTGACAGGGGTCACTGACTACTTTTCTGCTCTTTAAACGATTGGTATATGTTGGTATGGGTGTAGTATACCAAGGCGAGAAGTCCGTAAACGCTAAATATAATATCTCTCAGACGGGTGATTAAGGCTACCAGAACTCCGGAACTTTGCGCTCCGCCAAACAGACGAAAGACTCCTGATTGGCCGGCCTCCAGGACTCCAACTCCCATATAAGAAGGAATGCTGTAAGCTATATCGATTGCTGCAGCAAGAAAAATTGCTTGCATTATAGAAACAGGGGTATTTAAGGCGGCTGTTAAAACATAAATCTGCCCCGCTATTACAAACTTGGTAAGTACAGCAATGGCGACTACCAAAATAAATGGTTTCGTTTCGTTTAAAACATAGGCTTGTATACGATCAGTTACATCGTCGGCTATTTCGCTATATTTAGCTACATCAACCCAGCTAGCCAACCAATTCATTAACCTTTTGGCTCCATTCTTAAAAATAAATCCGTACCACAAAACAGCCAGCACTCCGGTGACACCGGCTAACCCAATTAGAACAAAACGGAGAAGTGTGCTTTCAGGAAGGATGATAAAGGCAAGAAGGACAACAGCGCTATCAAATAACAGTCCGCCAAGAAACAAAGTAAATTTCTCCATTGCGCTGGTAAGTATCCCGGTACGAGTTTTGGTTGAGGAATTAGCCCCTACTAGATTACCTTGTGTTATTTCTCCTCCAATTCGTGGTCCTGGGGTGACATAACTAATAGCAAACCCAGCCATACGGTAATTAAACAAGGTGATTGGTGGTATAGAAACATCGTGAGACTGAAGGAAGACGTGCCACACTACTGAGTATGCTACAAGGTTAAAGCAGGCTAGAGCAAAGTATACAATTAAGTGGTCAAGCTGTACCTGGGTTATTACAGCAAACACACGCGTAAAGTCTGTTGTTTGCAGGATGTAGGCTAGTAGAGGGAGTCCTATCAGGAAGGATACCCAGAGTACAAGGTTTTTACTGTTCACAAATTCAAGTGTTAGTAAATAATAGTCTTGTTCTTATCAAGATAACACTAACTTATTTGGGGTGCCAAATATTTCTTGAGGCTTTTAGTCTCTGGAATGTTTCGGTGGGTATCCTTAAAAGAGTGGCCTGATTTCATTTTTGCTATTATAGACTGATTACTTGCGATATAAGGTATTTTGTGTCAAACTAAGTATAGCGACGCCGGAAGGCGTTTATTTTTATGATGCGGTGTAGTTAATCTTTTCTTGTTTTTACATATGTCACGCGAGTATCCACTACAAGATGTTCGAAACATTGGAATAATTGCTCACATAGACGCCGGCAAAACCACGATGACCGAGCGGCTCCTTTTTTATACCGGAATTTCCCACAAGATTGGTGAAACACATGAAGGTGAATCAGTGATGGACTGGATGGATCAAGAAAAAGAGCGTGGTATTACTATTACGTCGGCCGCGACTACATGCTTTTGGATTCCGACATATGAAGAGCGTGATGGTGATGAGCACGAGTATCGAATTAATATTATCGACACACCTGGTCACGTTGACTTTACTGCAGAGGTCGAACGATCTTTGAAGGTGCTTGACGGTGGCGTGGTGATGTTTGATGGAGTAGCCGGAGTTGAGCCTCAAAGTGAAACTGTTTGGCGGCAAGCAGATAAGTATGATGTTCCTCGAATCTGTTTTGTTAACAAACTTGATCGTACAGGGGCCAGCTTTGATCGCTCCTATAAAACAATCCTTAACCGACTGACACCGGATGCTGTTCGGATGCAAGTGCCAATTGGCGAAGAGGATGATCACGAAGGTGTGATTGATCTTCTCACGATGCAAGCATACTACTTTGAGGGGGAGATGGGTAGTGAGGTTCGTAAAGATGACATTCCTGAAGATTTGCAAGAATTGGCTGAAAAACGCCGTAATGAACTGGTCGAAGAAATCGTAGAGACAGACGATGAGCTCATGGAGGCGTACTTGTCTGATGAAGAAATTGAAGTGGAGAAGTTGAAATCCGCACTGCGTGAAGCGGTCATAGATAATGAGCTAGTTCCGGTATTTGGGGGGTCGGCACTAAAAAATAAGGGAGCTCAACTACTCTTGGACGCGATCGTTGACTATCTTCCGTCACCAAGAGACATAAAACCAATGAGCGGTATTAACCCGAAGACTGAAGAAGAGGAAGAGCGGCCAGCCGAAGACGATGTTCCATTTGCTGCTTTGGCCTTTAAGCTACAAAGCGACCCGTACGTTGGGCAACTGACATTCGTACGTGTGTACTCCGGGACACTTGAGGCTGGTTCTTATATTTATAATATTTCTAAGGGTGAACAGGAGCGAGTTGGGCGGATTGTTCGGATGCATTCCGACTCTCGAGAGGAGGTGGAGAAGGTGCATGCCGGAGAGATTGTTGCTTTTGTTGGTCTAAAAAACACAGCGACCTCAGACACACTTTGTGACGAGGATAACCCTGTTGAGCTTTCCAAAATCGAATTTCCGGATCCGGTAGTCAGGTTGAAGATTGAGCCAAAAACAAACGCTGACCAAGAAAAGATGGGTATGGCGCTAAAACAACTCTCCGATGAGGACCCGACCTTTACAGTGGAAACTGATGAGGAAACCGGCGAAACTATTATTGCCGGAATGGGTGAGTTACACCTAAACATTTTGGTTGAGCGCATGAAGCGTGAATTTGACGTTGAGGCGAATGTTGGTCAACCGCGAGTTGCCTACAGGGAGACAATCCAAGGTTCGGCTGAGGCTGAATATAAATTTGTTAAGCAGTCGGGAGGTCGTGGTCAGTATGGACACGTGGAGATGGAGATTAAACCAATGGAGGAGTTAAGTGAGGAAGAAGAGGAGGAGCTTGACAATAACGTAGATAGAGAAGAGAACTTCGAATTCATTGATAATATTCGTGGTGGTGTTATCCCGCAAGAATTTATTCCTTCAGTAAAAGAAGGGGTTGAGGAGGCTATGGAACAAGGCGTTGTCGCTGGGTATCCGATGGTGAACATATCCTGCAACTTGTTTGATGGTACTCATCACGAAGTAGACTCTTCAGAGGTGGCCTTTAAAGTGGCAGCTTCAAAGGCCTTTACTCAAGCTGCAAACCGGGCTGACCCTGTACTGCTAGAGCCGGTGATGAAAGTTGAGGTGGTGACTCCCGAAGAGTTTATGGGCGATGTAAACGGAAATCTTTCCGGTAAGCGTGCACAAATCAAAGAAATGGAGGATCGAGGCATGAACAAAGCGATTCACGCAATGGTTCCGCTTGCGGAGATGTTTGGATATACTACAGAACTTCGATCACTTACTGAAGGGCGAGCCAATGCCACAATGGAGTTTGATCATTACGAAGTTGTTCCAGACAATATTGCCAGAGAGATCAAATCTTCTAACTAACTTCTTTTTAGGCAAGTATAAAACAGTAGGTAAAATTAGTTAGTTTGCTGATTTGTACACTCGAAGAAGCGCGTTGCTTTTTGGGTGTGTTCAGCGGTATAAATTAAAGATTCATTCTGCTATTTCTTACATAGCGGGTTAATATTCTATATACTAAAATTATGCAAGAAGTCTTAGTTCCACTCGCTCATCACAGACAAAACCCCGATACAATTGCACCGCTACACTACGCGCGGGAGACATATATTAAAAGATTGCAAGAAGCTGATCTCCTTCCGTTGTTTGTTTCGCCGGTAATGAAACAAAGAGCGGTAGATAAACTCTTTAATCAAGCAAAGGGTTTATTCTTAATGGGTGGGCTGGATATATCTTCCGAACACTACACCGATGAACCAAACCACGAAGAGAATAAAGTGACGCCAGTGCGAGATGAGTTTGAGTTACAGTTGGTAGATCGAGCAATTGATGAAAATATGCCAGTGTTAGGTATATGTCGAGGATGTCAACTGATTGCAGTAGCCACAGGTGGTACGCTTCATCAGCATGTTCCGGACATATTTACGGATGAAACACACGGAAAAAGTGTTGAGGGATCGAACTATGACCATGTTGTAGATGTGCGTCATCCTGCTTACATCAAAGAAAATACTAAGTTGTACTCAATTGTTGATGAACAAAACGTAACAGTCACCAGCGGTCATCATCAAGCAGTTGATGAGTTGGGGGATAGCATGCGAGCTGCAGCAGTCTCACCAGCAGGAGTGACAGAGGCAATCGAACATACAGATGAAGATTACTTTTGTGTTGGTTTGCAGTCGCATCCGGAAGTCCATCCGGACGGCCCGTTTGATCCGGTTTTCACAGCTTTCAAAGAAGCTGTTGCTAAAACTTAAATATAGTACTGGATATCTACAAAAAACCCTCACCACAGTGATGTGTGTGGTGAGGGTGTAGGTGTTAGTGATTAACAGTATTTTCCGTTGAGCCATCTACCGACCCTTTTGAGAAGGGGGATGTGTTCGCGGTCAACACCCATATTTCTTTCCATTGTTTTTGTGCAACAACTACGACCGTTAGGAAGATTGTCAGCACATTTGCAATCGATCTTAAAACAAGGCTCTTTGTCTTCAGATATTCTGGGTATAACCAAGACTTCACCTTTGGTGTTGTGGATACAATAATAATCGTTGCCAAGTAGCCCGCTGTCTTTGAGGTCTTGACACACATTACTGGCACAACAGTCGTCAGTAGCTTTTTGGGGCTGGCTGACTTCGGAGGGTTCGGCAGTAGAGACGGCTTGTTGACTCATCAGTGTTCACTGTATGTGGATTGGAAAAGAAAGATCGAGGTGCCTACAGGAGTAGGCTTTCTAGTCTATTAATATATCGGACGTAAGTTTCTATTTCAAGTCAAATTTATACACATTTGTTTGATAGTGTCCGGACGGTCGTGTTTTTTAGCATGGAAGTAGTTACTGTGGTAGATAAAAATAGTAAGTTGCCACCAGTTTAATTTTTTGCAACTCTGTAATCAGATTCACTAAAGTTGTTTTTCAAATAAGCAATCAACCTTGTGTTTATGAGCAAGTCAAGCGAAGGGTCTACGAACTTTAAGATAGATTTGAAGGACAAGGAAGATATAACTGAAGCCAAGCGGTGTTTGGATGAATTTAGGAATGTCTGGATGATCCAGATCGGAAAGGAGGTGAATGAGAAACTTAACTCACTACCAGCAGAAGATCGTTGGATCAAAGATCTCTTTTACTGGTCTTTTGATGATGAGGTGGAAGTCCAAAAAGAGAAGTTTCTAATTCTTTTTGACAAGTCTTTTGAAGAGGCTGTATCTCGTTTATCTGAACTATGGAATCTGCCTGAATCCGAAGTCGAAGAGTTAATTCGTATTCATCGCCTGTGTTTTGAAGTTGAAAAATTACTGGAATGATTATTCTGCACCCGATATCCACTCATTTGGATGTCGGGTTTTTTATTTATGTCAATGTTTTTTACAGCTCCCACTTTTTTATTTCAGCTTCTCCTGCTACACTTGGTTGTGGGTTTAGTAGCTGTATCTTCTACAACATAGACGGCAGACTTATGTTTGAGTCAACACCTAATCGTAACACTGGCCCTCTTTCTGAGGGCCAGCCTCTCTCTTACTACTCCTCACATAATCGTCCTTCACGAGGTTACTCGTGCTCCCCAGCTTTTGATAGTGCTCTTGGGCGGTCCGAACGACGAATGTCGGATGAGGAGCTGTCTAATAAGTTTGGCGGACACCGGCCATCGTACGGGCAGTCGGTATCTGAAGATTCACGTAACAAACATCCGGATCGATCTCCTCATTGGGATCACACCGGAAGTGTTAAATGACTTAACCTTCCGCCTTGAAAAAGACAAACAACTTAGCCGGGCATTGCCTTCAGTGCAGTGTCCGGATTTTTATTTTTATTCAGGCAAACTATATTTTTGTATATTCATTTAGGTGCAATGAAATCTAAAGAGGGTCTCGTTCAAAATTCACTACATAAAGCCAAAAAACAGGGCAAGCACCCCCTTGACCTACCCTCTTTTTCAGGTATACTTATTGGTGTGAATCGCATGAACACATCCCAGAGATTAAAGCGGAGGTAGTTGGCACTTCAAGGAAGTGTGCTACCGGCCGCCGTGTGGCGGCTTTTTTCATGCGAGAATAGTTCTTTTCATAACTGAATAGATGTAGCCAAACCAACATCAAATTATCCCAATTTATTGATTTATTGAATTTATTTTTGTGAACTGTGGTACACACAGTTCCTGCGGGAACGTTGTAAGGGCGTATGGTGGATGCCTTGACTCTGTAAAGCGATGAAGGACGTGGTCCGGCGACGATACGCCTCGGGTAGGTGCCTAACAACCGTTGATCCGAGGGTTTCCGAATGGGGCAACCTAACATGGTAAAGCCATGTTGCTGACCGCTTAGCGGCAGCGCACACCCAGGGAAGTGAAACATCTCAGTACCTGGAGGAACAGAAACCAAGCCCCGAATGGGGCAGATTTCCTTAGTAGCGGCGAGCGAAACGGAAACAGCTCAAACCAATCAGTTTACTGGTTGGCGTTGTAGCGCAGTACCGTCTTCACGAGGGAGGCGCCGCTGACATAGCCGAATTTGCTGGAAAGCAAAACCCGAGATGGTGATAGTCCAGTACGCGAAATGTTAGCAGTCTCCTTGGTACTGTTGCTGAGTATCACGGGACACGAATACCCTGTGAAAAACCGGCAGGACTAACTGCCAAAGCTAAATATTTACAGAGATCGATAACGAACCAGTAGCGTGAGCGAACGGTGAAAAGAACCCCGGCGAGGGGAGTGAAATAGACTCTGAAACCATATGCCTACAAGCAGTTGGAGCTCGGCTCTTTGAGCTGAGTGACAGCGTGCCTTTTGCAAAATGAGCCAACGAGTTTGTGTGCACGGCGCATGCCTAAGTGGTGAAACCACGGAGGCCAAGCGAAAGCGAGTGTGAAAGCGCGCATCGAGACTTTGTCTCGGTGTCGTGTGCGCAAGACCCGAAACCAAGCGATCTACCCATGAGCAGGGTGAATTTTCGCGAGAGCGAAAAGGAGGCCCGAACCGCCAGGACTTTCAAATCCTTCGGATGACTCGTGGGTAGCAGTGAAAAGCTAATCGAGCTTGGTCATAGCTGGTTCTTTCCGAAATAGCTTTAGGGCTAGCGTTCGGTGTTTCCATTGGGGGTAGAGCACTGGATGGTCCGGACAGGCCGAGAGGCCGCTGGACCAATCAAACTCCGAATACCAATGAGATAACCGAGCAGTCAGACCGCGAGGGCGAAGCTTCGCCGGTCGAGAGGGAAACAGCCCAGACCTCAAGTTAAGGCCCCTAAATCTGCACTAAGTGCACATCAAAGGAGGTGGAATTTCACGGACATCGAGGAGGTTGGCTTAGAAGCAGCCATTCCTTTAAAGATAGCGTAACAGCTCACTCGTCGAGAGATTCTGCGCCAAAGATGATCGGGGCTAAGTGCAGTGCCGAAACTGAGGATTTGAGTTGAGTCGCGAGATTTAATCAAATGATAGGAAAGCATTCTACACCGCACTGAAGCAGAAAGGAGACTGACTGTGGAGCGTGTAGAAGAGATACTGTTGGCACGAGTAACCGCAATGTGAGTGAAAACCTCACACGCCGAAAGAGTAAGGTTTCCGATTCGATGATAATCAGAGTCGGGTTAGTCGGTCCTAAGGGGATCCCCAATGGGGCACCCAATGGACACACGGTCAATATTCCGTGACTTCTTGTTGTACTGAAGTGGTGACGAAGTTGTGTAGGACAAGCGCGCGATTGGATGTGCGTTTGTCCGGTGAGGAAGGTGCTTAGGCAAATCCGGGCACCATTACTTCCGAGCCGGGCAGAAATTACCACCTCCGGGTGGTGAGATTTGTCTGAGCCAGCTTCCGAGAAAAACCGCTAGGGTTTAACCAACAAGAAACCGTACCGAAAACCAACACAGGTACTCAGGTCGAGTAGACCACGGCGAACGAGTGATTGTTTCTCAAGGAATTCGGCAAAAAAGCAGCCGTACGTTCGCAATAAGGC
>CAYVKO010000016.1:0-12492 GCA_964452185.1 uncultured Candidatus Saccharibacteria bacterium | reverse complement strand
AGAAAGGAATGTCTTCTGGAGTGATGTCTTCGTCCTCCGGATAGTCGATCTCTTGGGAATCGTTTGCTGGCGCCTCTCTTTGTTCTCCACCACCGCCCCCAGAGTTGCCGCTTCGTGGACCAAACTGTACACGGTTGGCCACAATTTCTGTTCGGTATCGTCGCTTGCCATCATCACCTTCCCAGCTACGTGTCTGGATGCGTCCTTCTACAAGTGCCATTGACCCTTTCGAAAGATACTGACTAGTTGTTTCCGCCTGGCGACCGAAGACAACAATGTTGTGGTAGTCTGTATCTTCTTTTTTGTTGCCGTCCTTGTCTGTGTAGTTGCGGTTGGTTGCCAGCGAAAAGTTACATACCGCAGTACCGGAAGGCAAGCTTTTTAGCTCAGGGTCTTGCGTCAAATTACCAATTATAAGTGCTTTGTTGAGGTACATATGTTGTATTAATTTAACTTGTACTAGTCTTTAGTATCTCATACTCAAAAAAGACTAGCGTGAGGTTGTTACTCCTCCTCTGTTGTGACCTCCTCTTCGCCACCATCTCCTTCTTCACTTTCTTCTGAAGACTCTTCGCTTTCCGGGTCTCCTATGTCTTCAGCATCAATAGCAATCAAGAGATGGCGAATTACATCATCTTCGTCAGTAAAGTTCTCTTCAATAGCGTCAACATCTTCTGAGGAGCACGAAAATTGAACCCAGCCAAACTGACCGCGTTCAAACTCGTGGCCTCCTGTTTCGTCATCGACTTCAATCTTATATGCCAGTTCACGCATTTCAGGAACTTTTGAAGTGTGTACTTCGCCACCATTCTCTGAGATAGCTTCATGAAGCTCACTCTCCAAATCCTCTACCTTATCTTCAGGCAGGGTCGGAGAAACCAAGTAACCTACCTCATAAAAGGTGTCTGTTTCGCTTTTTTCTACTGTCTGTGTGGCCATAACAGTATATAGAGTACCACTTTAACGTCGCACTTTCAAGACCTCACTGCCTGCTTAGAGGTTGAAAAGCCGGCGAGTATTAGCAACTAAACCTTCGGCTAGCTTGTCTTCTTGCATATCCTTGCATCCAGCAACAACAGATACTATGTCGGGAAGAAAAAGCGGGCTGTTGCGCTTTCCACGATGAGGGTCCGGAGCGGCAAACGGTGTGTCGGTTTCGGCTATGAGGCGATCTTTTGGTATATCAGTACAAACTTTCTGTAGCCTGTCCTCAAATGTAACAGGCCCGGTAAAAGAAACGTAGAATCCAATGTCCAAAAATCGATGCGCTATTTCTTTTGTTCCCACAAAAAAGTGAGCTGTCCCGCGAAGATCATCGTCGTATGAATGAGCATAATGTTCAAGTATGTCCAACCCGTCCTCGTACGCATCCATAGAGTTTTCTCGTGGCCGCAAGTGCAGGATAAGTGGTAAATCTTTCTTGATGGCCAGTTGAATCTGTAATTCGAAAATCTCTTCTTGTAGTTGTTTTTTCTCTTCGCTGCGGTATTTTTTCCTCGAGTAGTCAAGTCCACACTCCCCAACCGCTTTCGCCTGGTTGGTATCCTCAATTATTGATTTGTACTCCTCCAGCTGGAAGGAAGCGCTCGCTTCTGTAGGATGGCAGCCTACACTGGCCCAGATGTGATTGTGAGTTTCTGCCAGCTTTACTGACTCTTCGCTTGTCGTTTTGTCTATCCCGACATTTACCGCTCCTATTCCCCGATTCTCCATTTCGTTAATTGTGTCTGACCGGTCTTCGCCAAACGCATCAAAATTAAGGTGGGTGTGGGCATCGATGTGAGTTAGATCCATTGTTTTTGGTTAGCGCTATTTTCTAATAAAAGAATTGGACGCTTAGAAAAACGTCCAATGTTTAGGTCACATGTCTGTAATTTACTCTTTTCTCTCAAAAATCGGATCCGGCATCTCCTCTTCTTCTACAATCTCCTGAATCCTTCTAGCTGTTTCCGGCATAAACGGCTCAAGCATGACGGCCACATCATAAAGGCGGATCACTACGTAGGCGACCACCTCTTTAGCATTCTCTTGTTCGCCTTCATCGTCTGATTTAATTTTCTTGTATGGTTCTTGGTCGGTTATGTAGGCGTCAAGATGTCCGATTTCAGCCCAGATGTAGTCCAAAGCTTCATCAAATCGGTAGTTGTTCATGTGCTCTTGCAGTGTTTCCATGTCTTCCATCTCTATCGCTGTCTGCTCGTCAGAGTCAATAGCTACCTCCATGTCATATGACGTATACATCTTCATAATACGGCTGACCAAGTTGCCAAGACCATTGGCCAAGTTGGCGTTATAAGCCTCCTTCAGATCCTCCATGGTCATGTCCGGATCATCAAACGAATGTAAGTGCCGCAACAGGTAATAACGAAGAACGTCGGTACTATACTCATCAATCACTTCCTGAGGATCAATGACATTGCCGACAGACGTGGACATCTTCTGCCCGCCGCTTTGGAT
The DNA here is from genome assembly GCA_964452185.1 of uncultured Candidatus Saccharibacteria bacterium. Taxonomy (GTDB): domain Bacteria; phylum Patescibacteriota; class Minisyncoccia; order Phycocordibacterales; family SW-6-46-9; genus SW-6-46-9. The sequence continues at coordinate 10,035 of CAYVKO010000016.1, read as the reverse complement.
GTGTCCGTGTATCACAATCTGCTCACTTGGTTCAAATCCGGCCGAAAGGAGCATAGCCTGCCACATAGCTGCCTGCTGGCGAAGGTTGTCTTTGCCGGCAAACTGAACCGGGTGCCCTTTTTGCCAGAAACGTTGGAACTTTTCTTCATCGTCAGGCCAGCCGAGTGTTGAGATGTAGTTTGATAATGCATCGAACCATACATACATTACCTGACTTTCATCTCCCGGCACCGGCACTCCCCACGGTAACTTGTCCGCCACCCGGGAAATGGAAAAGTCTTTCAGCCCATCTTTCACAAATTGCTTCATTTCATTGAATCTACCCTCCGGAACAATGAAATCAGGATTATTCTCATAAAACTCCAACAATTCATCTTCGTACGCAGAAAATTCAAAAAAGTAGTTTTCTTCGGAAATTTTTTCCGGTTTCTGACCAGGATGATCAGGACATTCACCGTCTTCATTTAAATCTCTCTGCGTAACAAACATCTCACACCCAACACAGTAGAGTCCCTCGTACTCTTTTTTGTAAATGTCACCATTGTCCGCACATCGTTTCCAAAAAGCCTGCGCTGCTTGCTTGTGTGACTCATCGGTGGTGCGAACAAAATTATCATTTGATAGATTGAGGTTCTCTATCAACTCCTCAACCTTGCCGGCATATTTATCAACCAGCTCCTGGGGCGTAACCCCTTCCTCTTGGGCTTTCCGGAACGTCTTCTGGCCGTGTTCGTCAGTTCCAGTGTTGAAAAACACATCAAACCCTTCCAGGCGCTTAAAGCGCGCGCTGGCATCAGCTCGAACCATCTCAAATGCGTGACCAATATGCGGCGGCCCATTCACGTACGGCAGCGTGGTCGTAAAATATTTGTGCGTTACATCTTTTTCTGATTGAGTATCTTGATTCATATTCATGCTGTAGGTTAGCTCAATAATTTAGGTCAACTTCGGCTTCTGGTCGGAAGGAGGAACCTCTTCTTCGCCGCCGCTGTGTTTCTTTTTATCGACATCATGCGCGAACTCCATCAAACCTGCCGCAAGCGGTACAGCCAAAAGTATGCCAAGAAAACCAGCCAAATGCCCACCAACAACAATGGCCAGAATAACAACTATCGGCGGGACACCCACAACTTTTGTTACCACCATCGGGTGAATAAGGTTGTTTTCCAGTTGCTGAACTATGATAAACAGACCGGTGACCATAAGCGCCAAGCTTAGACCGCCCTCGATTGCCGCAATCAAGATGGCCGGTATCGCTGAAAGAATCGGGCCAAGCAGCGGAATAATCTCAAAAATACCGGCCACTATACCAAGAAGTAAAGCATTTGGCACTCCAAGAATTAACAACCCTAAGTAAACGAGCATACCAACTATAGCCATAAGTACCAACTGCCCCTGCAGCCAACGACCGATTTTCTCTTGAGTGCGATGCCACAAATCTATTCCATACTCTTCATGGCTGGTTGGAATAACAATACGCAAGAAGCGATCTATGCTACCGCGACGAGCCACAAGGTAAAAAGATAGCGTCATTATCAAAACAAAACTAGCAACTCCACCAAAAATGCCACTCACGAAACTGAACACCTCTTGTGTGCTTTGGCCTATTGAGTTGCGCAAGTTAGTGACTATTTCTGATACCGAAAGCGGATCTTCCGGTGTGCCCAGCTGCTGACCCAAAAATGAACTCTCTAGCTGAAGAGATCGAATATAATCCGGAGCTTGGCTAATCATTTCCGATACGTCCGCCAACACCGGAGGGAGAAGTGCGTACACCACTACAAATACTCCCAGCGCCATTAACACGTAAATAACAACGACCGATAGGATGCGAGGTAAACCTTGGTTTTCAAAAAAGTGTACAGCCGGCTCAATAGCTGCAGCAATCACAATAGCCGTAAGTACAACCAAAAGAATACCTGATAACTCATACAACAAAACAGCTAACGCCGCGAAGAGAATAGTGCGGACTATGGTGCTTGAATCAATTCTTACCGACTGCGTGCTCATACGTAAATAATAGCAAATTCTTATACAATCGGCTATCCCTGCACTTCTCCAGAGTCTTCGCTATCGCTCCGAAGATCACTTCGTTCGGTCGTTGGGACTGCATCAGGGCCAATTTCAAGAGTTTTGTCAGTAAAACTATCTACAGCCCTCAGCGTAATATTGCGCAAAATACCCGGGGTTTCCTCTATGTGGTTTTGTGCCGGAGTTACAGATACCGGAAGAAACAATTCTATAGGTGCAGTTGTATAACCGGCACCTGCCGGAATTTCTCCAATGTTCCAGGTCAACTGACCCGAGGTTTCATTGTAAGAAATGTCAGATGAAGCCGGTGATGGTGATCCATTTCGTTCTACAAAAGCCGGCAATGTGGCTTGTAAGCGAGCGTCCGTAAGTCTGTTGGTGGTATTAGGTATAGAAAAATGAAGCGTGTAAGTGGTAGTTTCTCCCGCCTGTGGTGGTGTTGGTCCTGTGTTATTAAACGGACCGTCCTCATGAAGGGTATCTATTACCACATTGGTTTTAGATGACAACTTTATTTGCCGACTAATCTCATCTGTAATTGAGTCAGGAAGGCTGGAGTCCTCTGGTGATGAACCTTCCACTTGAGCATTAAGCGTAATAGTCGGATTGGTTACACCGGTCATGCCTGAAGCGGATTTAGTATCAAACGAAAAAGACAAAGTGCCTTCATCATCCGGTTCAATAATATCTAAAGCCTCGTTAGTACGTGGATTCCAGCTTAATGTTCTGTTTGAGTTTCGGTATAAACCTCTGTTCACCGTAACAGAGTCATAATTTACCGCCTCTCCCGACAACTCTAAATTAACCTCAACCCCACGAGCTCGGCTATCCATGTTGCTTTCCCATTGCAGCTCACCCCTTACCTGTGAGTCTCCAGCCGTAATTCCATTATTTCCCCCTTCACTATCACCAGAAAGGGCAAGCGACAAACCGATAAATGGTTGTGTAACCGAGAGAGTTTTTGTGTAATTGGCAAACAAAGTTCCTACGCTCGTTTCGTCTTCGGCACTGGCTGTACCAGTTTCAAAACGAAAAGCCCGTTCATCAACTCCTCCTCCACCAGCAAGCTGTCCGGTTATCTCTATTGTTTTAGACTCCCCCGGCGGTAAATTTCCCAGCGACCATACCCGTTGACGAAACGAAGCTTCCGGAGATACTGTTTGCACCTCAAACCCGAACGGGTAATTAGCAACAACTATAACATCCTCGAGTTCTTTGGCTGCGTTGGACTGTACATCAATGTTAAAAGAAACCGGTTGGCCTACAGTTGTCTCATCCGGACCACTTACAGACATAGAAACCGGCAGTTCTGAAATTTCTACACTGTGCGTCCTTTCGGCTGAGAAAATAGCATTAGAATCATCTACTCTGTACTCAAGCTGAATATTAACCTCCCTGGTTTCGCCTTGCTCACCAAAAAGACTGGCTCTAGTCACCATTTGCTTGGCCTCCCCTGATTCTATGGTTCCAAGCTGTTTGCGCTCACGACGTAGTTCTGATCCGGTGTTTTCCGGATGACCGGTGCCAGGCGGATACTCGATTACCATTTCCGCCTCCTGTAACGGAACTGCATTGTCGTTGCGAGCCCGAATCTCAAGCGTGGTTGTTTCGCCTGCACTTACCGCTATCGGTCCCGAAACTGATATATCTATCTTACTTGGCGATACCGCATCATCATTCAGTCCAACTGTAAATAACGCAAAGCCAAAAGCCAGCACAAAGAATATACCAGCAAATATTAGTAGTTTATTCAAAAATGAATCTGACCCGTTCTTTTGGTTCAGGTTTTCTTTTTCAACGTTGTTAATGTCACCGTCATGCTGCCACTTTTGCGGAACGTCAGTGTCTTCAGGAGCTGACAGGTCACCTTCCTGATGTTCGGCATCTGGGCTTTTACGAGAGTACAGGCGTTTCCGCAGACTCTCTATTTTACTTTCTGAAGATTCACTCATCACACTTTTAGTGTATCACTTTTAAGCTAGAACTGTATATTTTTAAGAGAACGGTTTATCTGACTTAATGCTACATCGGACACTGTTGTAAATTCTTTAAGCACTCCTTCATCATATCTCGCTGATGCAGTGAAAGACTCAAGTTCTGTTGCTTGTGGGTCCGGAGCATACCCTAACTGTGCCAACATTCGAAATACCATCAACTGCTCAACAACCGAGTTTAACTCCCGAGAATCTTCCGTTAGTGCCTCAAGACCGTTAGCTACAGTAGCATAAAGCTGCTGATCAGGTTGTTGGTCCGGAACGAGTTTGCGCAGCAGTCGAGTCGTGCGAACTGTCACTCCACGCTTTTTAGGATACTTCAAAAAGAAGTTCGTTCCTGGTATTACCCCTACAATGCGCCAGCCGGACTTTCCGTACACTAGTGAAGTATTGGCTTGAGAGTATACCTGCAACCCCGAACTAAGCTTGGCATCCACCTTGCGAATAGACTGAGCACTGGCTGATAATCGACCAAGATCCTCCGTGTAAAGCATTAACCGGGTGTTGGCGTCTTTGTAATCCCGACGCCCTACAACTAACGCTTCAGTATCATAAATAGTGTACGGCATAAAAACTACTCCAAGCTAACAAGAAAGTGGAAGTCGTGTACATCCACCTCTTCTCCGTCAGCAACTTCAGAAAAGTCAATTTCCTTGAGGGTGGCAGTAGAAGTAATTGTTTCTGAGTACTCTTCCACCAGCTCTTTTCCGTTCTCATCAGTCTCTACCGTTATAGCAACAGCATTCTCCGGATCAAGATCGGCTTTTTTGCGCAATCGTTGAATTTGACGGATAAGCTCCCGAACTGTTCCTTCGCGAGCTAATGTTTGAGTAATCTCGGTATCAAGCTCAGCCAATGTATCCGCTTGCTCATCAAAAACCACCTCTTTTACATTCACTTCGTCTTTCAAAAGATCAATGAGTTGCTGCTTATCTTTGATTTCCGTTTTTGAAGTTTTCAGTGTCGCAAGCGGTTGACGCACCTTCAAGTGTTCCTGACTTCTTTTATCACGAGCTTCCGAAGCCACCTCTCGCACAGCCTGCATATCGGAAATAAGACCATCCTCGGCATTCACCTGCTCACGGTTAGAGGTCGGCCAATCAGACAGGTGGACACTTTCAGTGTCGTCTACCGACACTTTCTGATAGATTTCTTCAGCCAAGAAAGGAGTGAACGGTGCCGTAAGCCGCATCAGTGTATCAAGCACGTGCTGTGTAGTAGATAGCGCCCACGCTTGGTCGTCTGATCCGGAATCCTTGAAACGATCACGACTCCGACGAATATACCAACGTGACAAATCACCAACAAAATCCCGAATTGCTCGGGTTGGAGTGAGAAGGTCGAAGTCTTCCATGTGTTCCGTTGATTTCTCTACCAGCCTATTTAGCCGCAGCAAGATCCATTGATCTATTGCGTGTGGGCTATCATACGGATCGCGAAGATCTCCTTTGGCCACCCCCTCTCCACCGTACATTGTGTAGAACCGAGTTACGTTCCGAATAAGATTGAATACTTTTTTGGTAATCTCCTCAACAGTATCTTCAGAAAAGTTCTTTGACTCACCCGGCTGGTTAATTGAATACATCCAGAACCGAATAGCGTCCGCACCGTGTTTGTCCATAGCTTCCCACGGATCGACAGTATTGCCACGAGACTTCGACATCTTATCGCCGTTCTCATCAAGAATGTGCCCGAGTGAAATGACATTTTTGTATGCTCTCCCTTTTCCGGAAAAGACACCAATTGCATGAAGTGTATAAAACCAACCTCGTGTTTGGTCAATCGCTTCAGCGATGAAATCGGCCGGATACCCTTTATCTTCTACGTATTCTTTGTTTTCAAACGGATAGTGGTGCTGCGCATACGGCACGGAACCGGAATCAAACCAAACATCCATTACTTCCGGCACACGACGCATAGTCTGACCATTCTCATTCTCCCACGTAATATCGTCAACGTACGGTCGGTGAAAGTCCAACTCGTAGTTTTCATCATGAGGCACCGGAGCGAAATCAAGCTCGCGTACTTCACCAGTATTAATGAAGTGATTGCGGTCCTCGTACATCTTCTTTGTATCAGATCGGTCTGCACCTTCGGCTGCCGCAGAAAGCATCCACAGTGGACCACTGTGCGAAACGATGAGTGCATTCTTATCTTCCAGTTCATCGTCTACTTCGTACAGGAAGTCTCCCATGCGTCGCCGTACGTCCAACAGGCTTTCTCCACCGGCTGATTTCTTTTCTAACAACTCATCCGTGTCAGCAAACTGGCTGTGAAATTCAGCAAGTGGCTTGCCGTCAAAATCACCGGCATCAACTTCTCCCAACCGGTCGTCAGTAACTACCTCCACATCTCCAAGCTCTTCTTCGATTAAGTCAGCCGTCTCTTGAGTTCGCATAAATGGTGAGACATAAACTACATCAATGCCTCTCTTTTCGAGTTCGGACACAGCTTCAGTAACTTGCTTTTCACCTTTTTGTGTCATGTGATTCTCATCATCAAGGCTGGAACTCATGATGTTTTCAACATTACTCTCAGCCTCTCCGTGTCGCATTATGAAAAATGTATTAGTGCTCCTGGTTTTCTCTTTTAGCTCTTCTAGGGATCCAATCACAACCCGATCTGCCTGCTGTGAATCTGTCGAAGCTTCTTCGGATTCCCAGATTGGAAGCGGTGTACCCCAAAAGCGCTCACGGCTGACCGCCCAGTCCTGAACACCGTCAAGCCATTCACCAAAACGACCATCCTTGATGTGTTCCGGCTCCCAGTTAATCTTTTCATTTTCCTCTAACAGATCTTCGCGTAGCTCGGTCATGCGAATGTACCAAGAGTTACGCGCATAGTATACAAGTGGCGTATCACACCGCCAACAGTGCGGATATTCGTGCTCAAATTTACCTTTATCAAAAAGAAGTCCGGTTTCGGCGCCGGTATCTCGGTGATACAGGTCCTTGATAATATCAACCGCCACCTCTTCATCATGCACAAAACGACCGGCCAAAAAATCAGTACCTTCTTTAAAGTGACCGGTTTGATCTACCAAGTGGAGCCGAGGCAGACCAACATCTTCACCGAGTGCGAAGTCATCCTGACCGTACATTACGGCTGTATGCACAATGCCGGTTCCTTCGTCGGTAGTAACAAAATCTGCTTCATAAATCTCAAATGCGTTCTCGCGTGTATCAGAAAAATCTTCATCCTCAAGAAGCTCTTTAGCATATGGATACAGCGGCTCATACGAAAGACCCACTAACTTGTCGCCAGCAAACTCTTCAATGATTTCATATTCTTTTCCGGACTCTTCCACTATCTCCTCAAGTCGATCTTTGGCTACAATGAGCCGACCGCCTTCCGTCTCTAAGGTTACGTATGTAATATCTTCACCTACTGCCAGCGCTAAGTTAGCCGGTAGTGTCCACGGAGTTGTTGTCCAGGCGAGGACGTATGTGTCTTCATCGCCAGTGATTTCTTCTGGTGCACCAGCTAGCTTAAACTTTGCGGTTACCGCCAGATCTTTGACTGTTTCGTAGCCTTGCGCCAGTTCATGGCTGGAAAGAGCTGTCTCACACCGCGGGCACCACGGCACGACCTTGTAGTCTTTGTATAACAGATCGCGTTTATCTGCCTGCGCAAACCGATTCCATACCGACTCCATAAAATTCGGATCGTATGTCACATATGGGTCATCCAGATCCAACCAGTATCCCATACGCTCCGTAAATGCCTCCCACTCTTCAATATACTCCCAGACAGATTCTTTGCATTTTTCATTGAATTCTCCGACTCCATACTCTTCGATCTCATCTTTTGTTTCAATTCCAAGATCCTTTTCCACCTCAAGCTCTACAGGTAAGCCGTGCGTATCCCAACCACCCTTTCGAGATACGTGATATCCCTGCATGGTTTTAAAACGCGGGATTGCATCCTTAAAAACTCGAGATTCTAAGTGGTGTATGCCCGGATGACCGTTGGCTGTTGGAGGCCCTTCGTAAAAAACAAACTCACCCTCAGGTGAATCCTTCCTGAGTGTTTTATCAAAAATGTTGTTCTCTTCCCAAAAATCGAGAATCTCCTCTTCTTTTTTGGCTGCCTCTGACTTATCAGAATTATTATTAGTATCGCTCATACATAAAAAGTGTATCACAAAAACCGCATTGTACTAACAGTATAAGGCTTAAAAATTACAGAATTCTGTGCGATTACTTTATTAAAAAGCGCAAAAAAGATACACTTGAAATGAACGTAGCTTGTACTCTCAAACCAGCAAAAGCTTTACATGTCTCAACAAAATTGCCGCCGTCTGCATGTTTCGCAAGTTACCAGCAGTTTTTCACTGGGTGACCAAGCTGTCAGAGAAGCCAAAGAAAATCTCACTGAGAGCAAGAAGCAGCAACTGCCAAAGAATACGTGCAGACACCGACGGCACCCAACATCGTCGAGTGGTGCTAGAGTAAGATGACCACCCCTAACCCTGCCGGCCTCATTATGCCGTCAGGGTATTTTATATGAGCTTTTCATTACTACATCTCTTTTGGCGCCTTGATACCAAGCAGGCGCAAGCCATTCTCAAGCACTTGCGCAGTGGCTGCTGTCAGTGCCAATCGATAGCCAGCCTGGTTGTCATCACCGATGATTTTTGTATTGCCGTAAAACGTATTAAAGCTTTGCGCCACTTGATGGAGATAATTAGCCACATATCGAGGTGCGTGGTCATTAGCGGACCGTTGTACTACTTCCGGAAAACGATAAAGGTATCGAGCTGCTTCAGGTACTTCTTTTGGAATCTCAGGGGCGGTATCTGGATGGAAATCGGACTCTTCCGCCTCTCGCAACACTGACCGCGCTCGTGCATACGTATACTGAAGATACGGACCGGAATCCCCTTCTAAGTTTAGGACTTCATCCCAGTCGAAAACTATATCCTTCTTAGGGTCCCGTTTGAGATCGTTGTACTTAAGCGCCCCAATGCCAACCTCTTCAGCTACTTCTGGATTAAACTTGGCTGCACGCTCTGTCACTTCATCTAAGATGTCTTCCAGCCAGATAACGTTTCCCTTTCGGGTACTCATCTTCTTGTCCTCGAAACGAAACAAACCGTGCGCAACGTGATGACGCTGACTTTTTGAAAAGTAACCAAGATTCTCTTCCGTGGCATACAGCTGCTTAAAGTAAAGTGCTTGTTCCGCCCCGACCTCGTTGATGATAGTAGTATCGTCACCATACTCCTGCTTGCGCCACCTGTCAGTGGCCAAATCACGTGCCGCATAAATGGTAGTACCGTCAGATTTTTGTATCATGAGCGGCGGCATTTCATGATCTTCAGAGTCAGTATCCGGATCTCCAAAGAACACAAGCTTGGCGCCTTCACTTTCAGTAAGTAAATCTTTGGACTCCAAATCCTTGATTACCTCATTCGTGAGCGGCGCGAACTTACTTTCTCCATGCCACGTATCAAAAGAAACATCTAGACGGTCATATATATCCTCAAACTCATTTAATGACCATGTACGCAGCTTTTCGAGAAGATTGATAGCCTCTTTGTCACCGTCTTCAAGCCGTGCAAACCATTCTCGAGCTCTGTCGTTAAGTTCTTCATTCTTTTCAGCCTCTTCGTGAAATTGCACGTACAAGTCCACGAGTTTTCTCATTGGCTCATCCGAGTCCTCTATATCTTCGATATCTCCCCACTGATCGAGTGCGTATAAGGTCTTTCCGAACTGCGTACCCCAGTCACCAATATGGTTATCCCGAACAACACTATGACCAGTAAAAGAAAGAATATTTGCAATTGCATCGCCAATAACGGTAGAGCGAAGGTGCCCGACAGTGAATGGTTTGGCAATGTTTGGGGATGAATACTCAACCACAACAGTTCTATCTTCTCCAACAGCAGACGAACCAAACTGCTTTCCGGACTCGATAATCCGAGACAGGCTTTCGGTGAAAAACTCAGAGGATAAGTAAAAGTTAATAAAACCCGGACCAGCTACTTCGATTTTTTTGACCTTGT
>CAYVKO010000015.1:0-13556 GCA_964452185.1 uncultured Candidatus Saccharibacteria bacterium | reverse complement strand
TAAATTTGTGAGAGTATTTTTAGCGGCCAAATATGGTCATTTCGTTCTTTTTCAATATCAGCAAAGGTCTTATATGTACAGGCTTATTAGTATTCTTTCTGTCGTTTCGGTCATGATATTTATGATCGGTTGTGATTCTGCCCCGGCGCCAACTGCTGATGCGAATGAGGACTCGAAGGTTTCTCAAGCGCAGAAGTCAGGCAAAGCGAAAAAGCCTCTGAAGCTGAACGTAGGGAAGCATGTGAATGCTTCGCAATGTGACGCGAAAGGTGCTCCGGTAATCAATATAAAACGAGAGGTGAAAAATAGTATTGATTCCGGGTTTGGTACCGGCACCTGGTGGGCGCAAGTTGATTATCTACAGCACGTCCAGGCTTGGGAGACGGGAGAAGACACATACTGTGTTATTTCCCGCTTCGAGATGCAGTTTGATGCATTCGAAGGTCAAGGAACACCCGGACAACCCGGAGACAAGCGCGAAGATGGCATGCTTGAAGGAGATGAATCCGGTACCTCGCAAGGCGGATATCACGCAGAAATTACAGGAGACCTGAAGGATAATCCGGATTGGAAAACCAACGGATTTGTTGGTACGCAGGATTACAACTGCGACAAATCAGGTACTGCAAGCTGTGATGGGTCGGTAGATCTATTCGGGCAGTACTTTAACAACTACAACCTTTCCTATGAATGGTGGGGTTGGATTTACCACGGCGGTAAGCATGGCACGTGGGTAAATTCGATCGATTTCAATGCCGGAGATATCGATTAATCACTTTTTACGCCAAGGGGCTTCTCGCCTCTTGGCAATTTTTATTTATAATGGTTCTCTTCAAAGATAATTTTGATACTTATCCACCCTTCGTCTCAAGTAGAATGGTACACTTCAATTAAGGATTTAATTGCATACCTTTATACGTTAACCAAGAAAGCCGGAAGGCTTCTTTGTAAAAAATTTAAGTATGAACAACTTATCACGGATTTTTTTGACTTTATTAGTGTTTTTTGTGTTGGCGGGAGGTACTTGGTATCTGTATCAATCTGACAGGCAAGCTCCGGAAGTTCCGGACGAACCGGCTGTTGTGGCTTTGCCGATGATAGGCTTTCCTACCTATGAACCATTAAGAGATGGCTTTGTTCAGGGTATGGAGGATTTAGGGTACGAAGAAGGAGTTCACGTTGAGTATAGAAGCCCAGATGAGCCAATTACTCCTAACCCTCAAGGTATGGAGGAGATAAGGAATACTATGCGCTCGTACATTGAAGAAGGGGTGGATGTGATTGTAACTTCATCTAATCCGGATGCGCAGGTGGCTGCAGAAGAAGTTGAGGCGGCTAATGCAGACACCGCTATTGTGTCGCTGGATATGTTTGACCCGGTTGAGGGTGATTTGGTTGAAGGTTATGAATCTCCGGGCGGTAATTTGACCGGAATTGCAGAGCGTCGTGCCGACTCCGTTGGGCGATTTCTCGATTTACTCACAACAATAGTTCCGGATACTGAACGCCTTGGTGTTTTAGCTGAAGGATTCATTATTCCGTCCGATACTGCACCAGCCACTGATTTTCTTCAGGCACTACGATCACAGGCAGATGAATTTGGTATAGAGCTTGTTGAGTACACAACTAATGCGTCAGGGCCAGAATCTGAACTTCGATCGGAGGTGGTCAGAGTGTTGGATGGTGTAGAAGAAGGTGAGGTAGATGCCTTTACTCACATTCCCGGACACTTTGTTCATGACCAACAGGTTCTTGAGCATGAAATGGGGTTGGAGAAAAACATCCCGGTAGCTATGCCGGCCACTCTTGAGGCTAACCCGGAAACAGGAGAAACTGTTGGTCTGTTTGCGTACGGAGCAAACTTTGAGCAAAAAGGTGTACAAGGAGCAAGCATGACGGATAAGATCTTGCGAGGAACTGATCCGGGCGAGCTTCCTGTCGAGGCTCCGGTCAAGTATGACTTGATTATCAACAGAAACGTAGCTGAAGAAATTGGGGTAGAAATCCCTGAAGAAGTCCTTCAGTTGGCCGACCAAGTGATTGAGTAGTGATCTCAAACTCTCTTTTCTTGTATGCGCATGAGTCTGCGAACTAAATTAATCGGATTTGGGCTACTGTTTGCGCTGTTGCCGCTTTTGGTTGCAATGCTGCCGTCCATACGGCATTTCGAATCTATTCAAAAAAATAGTGTTTTGGATAGGGAAAGGTTGGTTGCAGAGTCAGCGTCGCAAGAAATAGGTCACTTTCTTGAACTTCAATTTCGCAGCTTAAGAGAAGCGGAATTATTCTTCTCGGAGGCAATTGAGGACGAGAGAAGAAGAGAATTGTTGGTGGAGAGTATTCTGTTTAGTAATGATTCTTTTGTTGAGGTTGCTGTAACAGATCTGGAAGGGCAAGAAATTGTACGCAAGCACAGATATCAAGCGATTCAAAATGACGACTTGCAAGACAGATCTCAGACAGAAGCGTTTCAGGCGCTGGATCAGAAAGATTTTTATTTAAGCGATCTTTACTTTCAGCAAGGAAGACCATTTTTTACAATCGGCTTAGTTGTTCGGGATTCCCAGGAGGAGAAGCAAGGTACGCTCCTGGCGGAAGTTGATGCTCGGACAATGCAGCAAGTGGTTCGGGAAACTTCTGTGGCAAAAGAAGGCGGAAGAGCGTATGTAGTCAATGACGAAGGGACTGTGATAGCTCATCCGAATATTTCAGTTGTTTTGTCTAAGACTGACTTCTCTTCTGTTCCGATTGTGCAGAGTATACAAGGAGATCCTGTAAATGGATTTACAGAGGAGTATGTTGATGAAGAAGGAAATGAAGTACTCGGGTCGTGGAGTGACTTAACTATATCTTTAAGTAATAGTGATATAGCTACGGGGTGGTATGTGGTTTCGGAAGAGAGTGCAACTCAAGCTCTCAGCAGCGTGCGAGAGATGAGGTGGTTTGCTCTGGGTGCGCTCGTGATAGTAGTGCTTTTGGTAATTCCTTCTGTTCTGCTGATCTCCAAGCAAATAATTACCCCTATCAGAAAAGTTCATCAGTTTGCGAAAAGAGTTGAAGAAGGAGATTATTCTCAGAAGGTTTCAGTGAAGGTTAGGGACGAGATCGGAGAACTGGCAAGCGGGATGAATGAAATGGCAGAGTCTATTGAGCAGGCTAGAGAACGGGATGCTTTGGTGTCGAAAATGAAAGCGGACTTTCTTTCTATAGCAGCTCATCAGTTACGAACTCCCTTGTCTGCTATTAAGTGGACATTTCAGATGTTGATGAGCGGTGATATTGGAAAAATCAATTCACAGCAAGAGAAATTTGTTAAGCGTGGACACGAAACGAGTGAGAGAATTATTAAACTTGTTAATGATTTGTTAAATGCATCCCAAATAGAAGAAGGGAAATTTGATTACGAGTTTAAAGAAGTATCTCTTAGAAAGATTACAAAAGAGGCTATAAAAGGAGAAAAAGCACAGGCTGACAAGAAGGATATAACGGTTACTTTTCACAAACCTGATACGCAACTACCGCCAATCAAGGCTGACGATGAAAAAATAAATCTTGTTGTGTCTAACCTTATTGATAATGCTATCAAGTACACATCAGACGGTGGAAAAGTTGATATTTATCTCGAAGACAGAGGGGAAAATCAGCTGTTTAAAATTACAGATAACGGTATCGGAATCCCAAAAGAAGAGCAGGGGTCTCGGCTGTTTACTAAATTCTTCCGAGGGGAAAGAGCCAAAAGACTTCATACAGATGGTTCCGGTCTTGGACTATTTCTGGTTAAAAACATTGTTGAATCACACGACGGTGAGCTATGGGTAGAGTCGGCAGAAGGAGAAGGAACCACTTTCTTCTTTACAGTTCCGACTGCAAGTTAATGAGTTTGTGGTAAAAATACTTCTAGCTTAGCCGGCTAGCTTAATCTCTCACCTCTACTGTCGCTCCCAGCTCAGCCCAGCGGTAAAGTTCTTCGGCTTTTTCTGGAGGTAGGTTTACACAACCATGCGACCACGAGTGTCCAAAGTTGTCATGCCAGTAGGCTCCGTGTATTACAGCTCCTTGATATGTAAAGTAAAGGTCCCATGGCACACCGGGAAGATCATAATGTTCGTCTGTTATATCCGGAATCGGACCTTGCATATAGCGGCTTGGAGTCATTTTGTAAATAGGAAAACTTCCTCGTGGTGTTGGGTAGAGTGGGAGGCCGGTAGAGACGATTTGCTCCATGAAAAGCTCTTCTCCTTCATATGCGTATAATTTTTGTTCAGACAGATCAACAACGATACGCTTATCCGATTCGATATTATGCGGAGCCTCGGAGGATCGGGCGGTTGCCGAAACAGGGTGCACATAGTCAGCAGCTACATACCAGTCTTCTGACACTCTGTCCGGGTATCGCAACCATTCGTCGAATACAATTTTGTACCAGGTGAGGCCTTCGTTAGTGACAGAATCACCTACCTTCAACACGATTCCATTACGAAGCTGAGTAACCACGGAACTATCTGTGGTGGGAGATGAGCGAACATTCAAACATGAGCCACCATAACCGGATCCGCATCCTTGTGTGACCTCAATATAAGACGGGTGGCTTGGTTCGGTTTGATCGGGCGAATCTTGTTGATCATCTGTAGAGGCTGAAACTGTTGTGGTTGCAGGTTGCGTGGAGGTAGAGGTTGCCGGTTGTGTGTTCATGCTTACATAGCTTGTCGGAGTGAAGTAAGCCACGTAACTTACTACAGCTGCTGTAATGACAGCGATGGAAGTTAAGAAAACCCCCTGCCATTTTCTTGAGGTTATTTGTGAGGTTAAATCAGTCATTGCGAATGTAATTGTATCAGCTTCTTGCATTCTTATAAAAAAACCGCCAGAAACGGACGTTTCTAGCGGATGTGTCACTCGAAGTCATCGAGTGAAAGTTTGCTGTTATTTCTTATGGCTGAAATAAGGTCATGAAGCGATTTCATTCCAAACTGTTTCAGGCGAAGCAGGCTTCGTAATCCTGGCTTGGACTTTATTTGGTTTTTCTTAATGTATTCTTTCAGGTCACCAGCGGTTGTAATACCGTTGTCAATAAGAAAGAAGGCAGTCCACCACGAAAGTTTGTGCAATGGTAAAGGTATTTTCTTTTTGGAAGATATTCGAGTTATACCATTCTGATCGATTATAACTTTCTTGGAAGAACTGCCATTGTCGTTACCATTGAGAGGTATATTCCACCCATTATCATTGAGGCGTTTTGCTGCTTCCTCGAAATCATTCATGTGTAAAGTGCTAAAGAGTGAAAGAGAACAGTTCAGATAGGAATATACCTACTTTTTACACTGTCGTCAATTAATACGATTGACTTGTGTATAAGTTTTAGGCACTATAAGCTTGGAAACAGTCTGAGCTTACAGTCACAAAATAAAATACTGTTATGGAACCCTCTGAAGTTATTACCAAAAAAAATCCTTTGGTTGTTACAGTCGGTACGTACAAAAACCCTAAAGAGATTGTTGGTGAAGTTCAAGGTGCAGGATACGGAGTATCCGAAATGGCAAGAATCGTGATCGGAAACGCTGCAGCTACACTAGTTGATAAAAAACAAGAAGTTGAGTTAGCATTTCTCACACTTGAAGATCTGAAGTTCGATCACTGGCCAGCGACTGAAGAGATAGTGGATCGAGCCACAAACTCTTTAGGGTTTGAAAAAATTCCACCTGAAGCTATGGCCAAATTACGATTGGCTCTTCCCAATCAATCAAGTGGAGAACGGTGCATAGGAATGCATGAGCCACTTAAGGGAAATGACAGTGAAAGGCTTCTGTCGGTGAGTAATCACTGTGGTAAGCTGTGGCTTACGGTCCCGCTTCAACTCCAACCTTTTTGGAAGGTTAAGGAAGATGTTCCTCCTCTTAAATTTGTTTTTGCACGCTAAGGCCAGGGTTAGTTCTTTTCGTTATACTTTTTCTGATTTTCCAAGTTCAAACCTCACTCGTTCAAATCGGGTGGGGTTTTTATATAAGAGTTGGCGTGCATCTTTATATTTGACACTCTATACTTAGTACTTAGAAGAAGCTAAGGTTCTAGTCACAAAAACGATACGCTACCACTATGGCTTCCAAGGATTCAGATGGAAGTACTCGTTCGTTATTTCCAACCCTTAAAACTGTCACTGTTGGTACGTACAAAGATGTCGATGATCTTTTGTCAGCTCTTTCAGAAAAAGGATATGATACATCAGAAGTAAGAAAGCTTGTGTTGCAAGATGCGTTTACCTTGTCCGATAAGGAACAAAGGCTTGATCTGGTTGCTCCGACGACTATCAACCTTGGATATCCTTACTGTGCGACTACTGAGGATTTAGTAAAGAATGGTTTAAAACACTTTGGTCTCGGAAGGGTTCCGGTTGAGGCGGTAATCAAACTGCGTCTTATTTACACTGATCAACCGGATGGTGAATGGTGTATCGGGATGCATAAGCCCATATTTACTTCTGTAAATAATCCAAAGTTGTTGCGTTTAGGTTGCCATGATAAGAGTCTGTGGATAGATACAGAATGTGGCAAACCTAACCGTAACTGGATTGCTTGTGACAATCGTCGATTCATCTTTGTGCGTGATCGATAAACACTTTTCACTCTCATCCCCACCTCTTAACACGGGTGGGTTTTTTAACAGAGTTTTCTGTTCTTGATTTGGGTAGATTTGATACTATGCCTATTCAAAGTGGTTCAAGAAAGGAATTTACGCACTTAACTTAAATCAGCAAAAATTAAACTACTATGCCAGAAAAGAAACAGGAAAAAATAGAAGAACACAGAAATCGTATTGATGAGATCAATACGCAGATTATAGAACTGATTGCTGAGCGTGTAGATGTGGCAAAAAAATTGGGAAAAATAAAAGAAAACAACAACATGTCTATTCGTCAGAAAGACCGAGAGGCACAGGTTGTTCAGCTTTGCAAAAAGAAGGCTGATTCACTAGGACTTAACCCAGATCATATCGGAAAGGTTTTTGAGAAAATTATACAAATTTCTCGTGAGGCACAAATTGATGAATAGAAACGTTAGAAGGGCGAAAAAAGTTTTGCTAAGGTATAATAAAAAAGCATGTGGGTCAACACAACTTTGGTTCATTTGCTTAATTTAATATAAATCATGAACAAAAACAGAAACGTTTTGCTTGCAGTACTTGGGGTGGTGCTGATAATAGGGGTAATAGTAGCTTTGAGAGCTAATGACAGTAGTGGCGAGATCAGTTCTTTCACCGAGTGCGTGCAAGCTGGTAATCCGGTAATGGAGTCACATCCTCGCCAGTGCCAGACGGAAGATGGCCGGGTATTTGTTGAAGACGTTGAAGATCCGAACGCTACCACTTCAACTCAGTCGGTGACGGTAGCAGGGGCGGTTGAGGAAGTCGATACAAGCCAAATTTCTGTTGACGGCCCGTACATAATTAGCGTTGAAACAAACGACGGAACAACAGAAATCCTTGAAGTGCCGTCAATGGGCAGCCAGCTTTGTGCTGCTCGCACAACTATAGGGAGTGCGTTTGAATTAGAGGCTGGGCAAGAAGTGTCCGTACGAGGAGCGCGCAACTCGGATGGAGCGATAGTGCCGTGTGACTCTGTTGATCATTATGTGCAGGTAAGCGGTGAGAATGCCGCAATATTGTCAGTTGGTGAAACAGCCACGATTAATGGGTTGTCAGTTACGCTCGAAGAGATCGTGCAGGAGAGTCGATGTCCGGTTGACGCCGAGTGTATTGAAAGTGGAGCTACTACGCTTCGGGTTACGTTGGAGAATAGTGAAACGACGACAACCAATATTGCCAGTGATGAAGTACCGTATACGTTTGGTGGCTATGAAATTGCTATTACTGATATAAAGCCACCGCTTTTGTCTGACCGAGAAATTGATCAGACCGACTACAGTATCGTCTTTGAGGTGGCTGAACAGTAAGTTCATTTGTTGGAAAGTAGCAAAACTTGTGCTCAATAAAAAAGATGCAGAGAGTTCTCTGCATCCCGTAATACAACATCCGCCATCACAGTTGGCGGTGCGAGGAATAGTGAAGCGTGGAAGTGAGTGGTGGTAGGTCGGTGTGCTATTTTGTATATACATATGAAGATAAATATATCGTCGCGAATACTACTTTACTTTTTTCTAATACTGGTTGGATTAAGCGGACTGGTTTTTACTTTTCTTTTATCTAGTCCGCAAGGATTTTATGCGGCTATAGCGGCAGCCGGTATTGCCGGCTTTGGGGTGGCAGCGAATATATATGACACCAAAAGTCGCAATAAACAGCTGGTGTGTCCGACCGGGTCAGACTGTAACGCTGTTGTCACAAGTCGGTACGCAAAATTTTTCGGTATACCGTTAGAGCACTTAGGGATGGCGTACTATGCTGTTATCGTGCTGTCGTATATCGCTCTTATCTTCACTCCGTCCGTATTTACACCGGCCATGAATCTAACAGTGATCATTTTGTCTGCTTTGGCGGGGTTATTCTCTATATATCTACTGTTTGTTCAGGCTGTTATTTTGCGTAAGTGGTGTATTTGGTGCATTCTCAGTGCATTATTGTCGCTGACTATTTTTGTATTTTCGCTGGTTAGTGCTGAGGCGGTGGTGGAGTTTATAGCACAGTTTGATCAGGTACTGTGGGTTATTCGATCTCTGGGGTTGATGCTGGGGGTGGGGGGCGCGACAGCTTCGGCTGTACTGTTCTTTCAGTTCCTTGATGATAAGTCTATTGACGAAAAAGAGCTTTCAGCTATCAAGGGGGTGTTTGAGTTGGTGTGGGTAGGCTTGGGGTTGGTGATAGTTGGTCAGTTTGGTTTGTATGTTGCCTATCCTGAAATGTTAGCGCAGTCCGGAGTGTTTCAGGCTCAAATGATAGCTTTGGTCATAGCGATAGTGTCGGGAGCTGCCCTGATGGTCATTTATGCGCCATTTTTGACGTACATACCGTTTGAAAAGCTACCTGAAGATCAGGACGCTTCATTTGCAACCTTGCGCAGACCAGTACTGACTATAGGTGCTACAGTGCTAGTAGCATGGTATTTCATATTCTTCACTGACTTTTTTTCGGTTGAATCAATTACCTTACTTTTGAAGGCTTTGCTGATTGGTCTAACGACTGCAGTCTGTATTGCTCTTACTTGGGATGCGTACTTATCTCAACCTTTAGGTTCTTCGGGTAAAATAAAACAAGACAAAGAGTAAGGCGCAAGAGATAATGTTGTTGTTATATGTTGTCCACTCGGTTATCTGTTAAAATAAATTTACTATGAAAAAAACAAACATACTTCTTACAATTGCTGTTCTTATATTTGTTGGTGTAGGAGCATACTTTTTATTCGCTGACACTTCTGACACTACTGACCAGATGAATGATCAACCTACTGCGACAGCCACTCCAGCTACGTCTACTGAAGCTGATAATGGTGACGGAGAGGATTCTGACGAACAGGCGACTGAAAATGGTGAGAATCAACAAGATGGAGAATCGGTTATTGGAACCTCGGTTGATGGTCGTGATATCACCGCTTATCATTTTGGAGAAGGTGAAACGGAAATACTATTCGTGGGCGGCATCCACGGCGGATATGAATGGAATACAAGCTTGGTATCTTACGAGCTGATTGACTGGTTTGAAGAAAACCCGGATGTAGTACCGGAAAATGTATCAGTTACAGTGGTCCCAGCTCTTAACCCTGACGGCTTGGCTGAGGTTGTCGGAACCGCAGACAGGTTCGCGGCTGCTGACGTAACAGCTTCAGTAGAGGAATCAGTATCCGGGCGGTTCAACGCAAACGGCGTGGATATTAACCGTAACTTTGACTGTAACTGGCAGGCTGAAGGAAGTTGGCAGGACCAGACAGTTGATGCCGGAGATGAACCTTTCTCTGAACCGGAAAGCCAGGCGCTTCGTGATTACATAGAGTCCAACAATCCAGATGCAGCCGTAGTCTACTACAGTGCGGCAGGTGGAGTGTACTCCTCAAGCTGTAATGAGCCGGCTTTATCTGAAACTAATGAGCTCATGAATACATACGCTGATGCTTCCGGTTATCCGGCAGCGGGAACCTTCGACGCGTATGAACTCACTGGTGATGCTGTTGACTGGATGGCCAAAAATGACATTCCAGGTATTAGTGTGTTGCTCTCATCTCACGAGTCTGCTGAGTGGGATCAAAACCAGGCCGGAATAGAAGCGGTTCTCCAATCGTACGCTGAGTAATGCGCTGGCCTGCTTTCTCGAAAAAGCAAATCATTGCCGGACTAGCTATTCTCTTTTTTGTCGGAATAGGAGTGGGTGTGGTACTGATGACTAATCAAGATCAAGGTGATCAGTCTTCTTTGGCGCAACCACCGGCAGATTTTTCCACCTCAACCGATTTTTCCCGAGGTACAGACCAAGCGGGAGTTAGCGAAGTGATCGGTACGTCCGTTGAAGGGCGGGCTATTGAAGCGTATACGTTTGGAAATGGTTCGGATCACATTCTGTTTGTCGGCGGTATTCACGGCGGGTATGAATGGAACAGCGTTCTTTTAAGTTACCGATTCATTGATTACTTGAATGCTAATCCGGAAACTATACCTAGTAATCTTACGGTAAGTGTTGTTCCGTCAGCTAACCCTGACGGATTATATAAGGTTATAGGCCAGACAGGGCGATTCAGCAAAGCTGACGTGCCAGCTGGTGCTGATCCGGGCGGCACCGAACGATTTAATGCTAACGGTGTTGACCTTAATCGTAACTTCGACTGTAACTGGCAGCCGGAAAGTCAATGGCGTGGAGAATCGGTAGATGCCGGAACGTCTGCTTTCTCTGAACCGGAAGCTCGGGCTATTCGTGACTACGTGCAGTCTAACGATCCGCAAGCAGTTGTCTTCTGGCACAGTCAGGCGAATGCTGTATATGCTTCGGAGTGTGAGAGTGGAATACTTCCACAGACTCGAGATATCATGAACTCATACTCTCAAGCATCTGGTTACCGGGCTGTAGAGTCTTTTGATGCGTATCCAATTACCGGAGATGCAGAAGGGTGGCTGGCATCTATCGGTATTCCGGCGATTACGGTAGAGCTGGCTACTCACGAAACAATCGAGTGGCGGCGTAATTTGGCCGGCATCAAATCTCTTTTTGATTACTACAGTGAATAGTGTTGGCTGGTAAGAGAAGTGTTGTATCACTTACGCCAGTGCGTATAATGAAAGTGAACTAGTACCTACTAAATCGCATTCTGCTTTCACAAGTAAATACAGGTTGTTGCTTATGGCTAACTCGATTCGGTATGACCCGAACTTTACACTCATTGCGATAACCGGAGGTCCGTGTGGGGGGAAGTCTACGTTTCTTGCACAAGCACGTCAGCGGTTGGAGAACTACAATATGCAAGTAGCAGTACTTCCCGAAACTGCTACTGAGCTTATCAACGCTGGGTTATCTCCAGAAAAGGGCTGGGAAGATGACCTTGCCTTTCAGGAGGAATTACTTCTCTACAGCCTTGAGCGTGAAGATCACTACTGGAAAATGATGCAGCGGCTGGAGGGAAATGAGCGGAAAGTGCTCTTGTGTGACCGCGGAGTCTTGGATGCTATGGCGTACGTGGGTCGCAAGCATTATCTTAAAGCATTGGAGAGATACGGTTTAAAACTGCACGACCTTCGTGAACGATACAGTGCGGTTGTTCATATGGTGACAGCTGCTGACGGGGCGCTCGAGCACTATACGTGTGAGAATAATCCGGCCCGTACTGAAACACCCGAAGAAGCCCGCGAACTTGATCAGAAGACGCAGGCAGCATGGAACGGCCACCGGAATCTTTTGGTGGTAGACAACCGGACAAACTTTGAAGGGAAAATTAATCGCGCTTTCTCATCATTAGCCCGTGTGCTGAATATGCCTGAACCTCGCGAAAAGGAACGAGTGTTTGAGATTTTTAATTTTAACCTTGATGATCTGCCTGATGAGGCTAAAGAAGTTAAGATTAGGCAGATATATCTGATGTCAGAAGAGCCGGGAGTGGAGCGACGAGTACGGAAGTGGACGGTTGATGGTTCTTCAAGCTACTACTACACAGAGAAGAAGCCAACAGGAAACGGCCCAAAAGATCGGTTTGAAAGTCCAGACCCAGAAATAAGTCTACGAGAATTTGAGAGACTTATAGAAGAAGAGCGTGATCCGGGTCTTCAAGAGATACGCAAGACCAGATATTGCTTCGAGTATGCTGGCCATCTTCTGGAGGTGGATGAATTCATCCAGCCGATAGACAATCTTGTTGTTTGTGAGGTAGAAGTAGGTGATCTTGATGAGAGAATAGCTTTGCCGGAATACTGGGAGTATGAGGAGTTGCATGGCTCTCGATACGAAAAGCACAAAAATCACAAGATTGCCGGTGGTTCTTTATCATAAAATTTGTAAAACACACTATGCTGCCAGCTTTGCTGGCAGTTTTTTATTTACTTGTTTTCTCAAATTGGTTTAGTATGTGTAATATAGAAACTATGCCTACTAAGATGACAAAACGCGTTATAATTTTAATACTAGTGGCTGTGTGCGCAGTAAGCTGGTGGTATGCTATTTCTACATACCGAGATAACAGGTCGGAAATAGCGCTTTCTGTAGCGGATATTACCCGTGAATTAGCCTTGCCATACCGGATGGCTCGCCTGTCTTCTCAAGAGCCGGCAGAAGAACTGCCAGTGCCGGTTTATAACGTATATCTTCGCAATATTGAAGATACGTGGGGTGCAGCTAGAGAAGAAGGACGCACTCACGAAGGGGTTGATATTTTTGCTGATCGCGGTACCCCGGTTTTTTCTTCAACTGAAGGATACGTCATTCGGGTAAATATTGGATCACGTGGCGGGAAGAATGTAATGGTCACCGGCCCGGGAGGACTTAACTACTACTATGCCCACTTTCAACGAGTTGCAGAAGGCGTTGAGCGAGGCAAAAAAGTAACCACTGACACTGTGCTTGGATTTGTTGGCAACAGTGGCAATGCAACAGGCACGCCACCGCATTTACATTTTGGTATCTATCCGGAAATGTGGGATGCTGTCAATCCGTATCCAATGCTGGTAGATCGGTGGGGTGAGTAATAAGCGTTCACTACAAACATTTATGAACAAGACAGTTTCAACAATAATTATATTTTTAGTAGTGTTGGCACTTGGGGTTACTGTTTGGGTTTTTACAACAAACAATAATCAGTCTACCTCTCAACCAACCGGCACAACAAGCACTCAGGAAACAACCGGACCGGACGATTCTGAGATAAGTACATCATCCGAACAAGCGTTTCGCACGTATACCAATGAGCGATTCGGGTACAGTGTTCGTTATCCGGCAGATGTATTAGCTGAAAGTGAGGGTTCTCAAAATAACGATGGGATGGTTTTTTCTACGACAGAAACTCCACACGCCCAGCTTCGTGTATCTGCTCGTAACAATGCAACCGATATGAATATGGTTGATGCACTAGAGGAAATTCGAGAAGATTTCCAGACGATTGAATCTGAAGAGGGTCGGCAGATATATGCAGTAGTGCGAGG
>CAYVKO010000014.1:0-15828 GCA_964452185.1 uncultured Candidatus Saccharibacteria bacterium | reverse complement strand
ACTGTGCTTGTGGGGGTTTTTCTGCTGGCAGGAGCTGTTGGCGGATACTTTCTTTACAGCTCATCACCGGCTGACGAGTCCAATACATCCATGACTTCCCAAGAGGATAACGGCTTTTTTACAAACAGCGGATCCGATCAACCACAGGCTACCAGCACCACCAATACTTCCTCTGAAGATGTAGCGGGAGAGCCAGGGAGTGAAAGTGCTAGTGCCTCAGTTAGAGAATGTACTTCTCTGTCGTGTATCAATAACCAGTTATCTGCGTGTAGCCCGGCTACCTACTCCAGCTCTGCCGGCGAGCAGTTAGCGGCGGAGTATGAAATTCAGGGTGAGGTGGATAACGCATGCCGTGTTGAGCTTGTGTACACCAGCCATCCGGACCAGAACAGAGAAGATAAATCGCTTGTATGTAACTATGACACCAGCCTTACACTCCCGGAGGCTTCTCAGAAAGCACTTCAGTCCATACTCGCCAACAACCAAGCCGAATGCAGTGGTGCGCTTTATGAAGTAATATTAGGTAATTAGAAGATCAACCGTAATCATGAAAAAGAAGACAAAAATCGTTGCTACCATTGGCCCTGCTTCAGAAAGTAAAGACATGCTCAACAGATTGTATGAGGTTGGAGTGGATGCTATACGGATTAACTTTTCGCACGGAGATCACGATGAACACAGACCAAAAATTTCACGTTGGCGAGAAATTGCGGATACAAACGATACGCATACTAGTGTTATAGCTGACCTGGCCGGCCCGGAGATACGAACAGGCGATCTGGCGGATGGCCCAATTAAGTTGGCTGAAGGTGAAAAGGTAAGTCTAACCACACCGGAGTCAGACAGTGTCGGTGATATTTCTGTCAACTACAGCGACTTACCACAGGATGTATCAAGCGGAGATGAAATTCTCATAGATGACGGAGCCATTGCACTTTCAGTGGAAGACACAGCTGAAAGCAAGGTATCGGGAACTGTAACTCGCGGTGGAGAAATAACTTCCGGAGGCCGTGGAGTGAATATCCCTTCGGGAGTGTCGCTTCCGGCACTTACCAAAAAAGATAAAGAAAACCTTGTGTTTGCTTTAGACGAAGATGTTGACTTCGTGGCTCTTTCTTTTGTTAAGGAGGTGAAAGATG
Source organism: uncultured Candidatus Saccharibacteria bacterium (assembly GCA_964452185.1). Lineage (GTDB taxonomy): Bacteria > Patescibacteriota > Minisyncoccia > Phycocordibacterales > SW-6-46-9 > SW-6-46-9. The sequence continues at coordinate 14,689 of CAYVKO010000014.1, read as the reverse complement.
TGGAGCTCCTTCGTTCTGAGATAGAGAATCATGAAAATGATGCACTGATAATCTCCAAGATAGAAACGCAGGCGGCGGTAGAAAATATTGATGAGATTATAGATGCTTCGGACGCCATCATGGTGGCTCGTGGTGATTTAGCAGTAGAGATTGCCCCCGAGAACGTTCCGGCTATACAAAAAGAAATAATCGAAAAGTGTAATGTTGCCGGCGTACCGGTAATAACAGCTACGCAAATGCTTGAATCAATGACCGAAGAGTCGACTCCGACCCGAGCTGAAGTGAGCGATGTGGCTAACGCGGTTTTGGATGGAACAGATGCTGTGATGCTTTCAGGAGAGACGGCTATAGGGGATTATCCAGTTCGGGCTGTTTCAGTGATGGATCGAGTTGCGCGAAAAACAGAAGCCAGTCGCAATACTCGACCAAAACGAGGTCACGAAATAAAGAGCTCCGGAAAGCAGGGTGTGGTTGATTCAGTCACCAGTGCGGTTGTTGATGTTGCTTTCAATCTAGAAGCAAAACTTATTGTTGCTTTGACGGACTCAGGATTTACGGCTCGGATGCTATCTCGATACAAACCACCGCAGAACATCGTGGCCTTTAGCCGCTACCCCGAAACGTGCCGACGGCTCAGCATAAGCTATGGCTGTCGTCCACGACACCTAAAGACCGTATCTTCCATGGAGGAGGCGGTAAAAGAAACCAAGGATATCTTACACGATAAAGACCTTATCGAAAGCGGAGACAGGATTGTATTTGCCGTCGGGTTTTCACCGGGCGATCAAGAAACGGGCACAAACACGCTGCTGATCGAAACTGTCTAAAGTTCGAGGTAATGCGGTATAATCCAACCATGCTGTCACTCGATTCCGTACGGCGATTTTTAAACACACTACGAGGCAGAGACGACAGAACTCGCTTAGTAAATGTGTCTGTTCGCAAGGATCATCTGCTTCATAATCTGAACCAATTTTCTCAAGACCGGCAGGTTGCTCCGGTTTTAAAAAGTAATGCATACGGTCACGGCATTACAGAAGTGGCTAACATACTCGAAGGCCGTCCATCCATTCCTTTTTTTATTGTGGAAACATACTTTGAGGCAGAGCGTTTGCGCCGAGCCGGCATAACCACCCCGATTGTAGTTATTGGTTTTACTCCACCCGAAACCATCCAGGCTTCTTCGCTCACCAATGTTTCGTTTGCTGTTTCGAGTCTGGAGATGCTGCGTCAGCTATCAAATAGCCTGACGGCTGATCAGCCGCTTCATCTCAAGATTGATACTGGCATGAATCGATACGGAGTACATCCGCCTCAGATAGAGGAGGTGATTAGTATTGCTAAAGATAATGAAAATATAAATCTGGAAGGAGTATTTTCGCACTTGTGCGATGCCTATACAGATACGGGCGAGTTTACCGACACGCAAATACGCCGATGGAATAACACAATAGAGCAACTCAAACAAAGTCTGTCTATCAAGCACGCTCATCTGGCAGCAACTTCAGGACATTATTTTCGCGATAAGATTAATGCCGGCGTTGAGCGTATTGGTATTGGCTTATACGGCGTGACTTCATATGAGTCAGACATTCCGCTCAAGCCCGTTCTGTCTCTGGAAACGGTTGTCGGTCAGATAAAGCAGGTTCCGGCCGGTCAAACAATCGGGTATGACCGTGCGTACAAAGCAGGTAAAGATATGCAGATTGCCGTACTGCCCATCGGATACAACGAGGGTATTGACCGACGGCTTTCCAACAGCGGTGTGGTGAGAATAAAGGGGGAAGTATGTCCAATTGTAGGAAAAGTAAGTATGAATGCGACCACGGTCGATATTACTGAACTTGAAAATGTGTCTGTGGGAGAGAAAGTTGAAGTCATCAGCGCTGACCCAGAAGCCCAAAATAGCGCTTTACACACGGCGGACACAGCAGATACAATACCTCATGTCATTTTAACGGGTATATCTGAGTATCTGCGCCGCGAAGTGATATAATTCAAGCCAATCGTAGCGTTGTTGTGCAGATGGATGAGTGGTCAAAATCTTATTGAGCGGTAGAGAGATTAACCTTAAATACTCATGAAAAAAGAAGAATACATCGATAACTTTAAAGACAAGAAAATTACGGTTATGGGTCTGGGCTTGCTTGGCCGGGGAGTGAACGTGACGAAGTTTTTGGCTGAGTGTGGTGCAGACATTATAGTTACTGACCTTAAAGACGAAGATGAGCTGGAACCGTCACTGGAAGAACTTTCTGATTACGATGATATAGAGTACGTACTTGGCCGACATCGATTGAGTGAGTTTGAAGGTCGGGACATGGTCATCAAGGCCGCCGGCGTACCCAAAGACTCAAAATACATACAGCGAGCCCATGATGAAGATATACCGGTAGAGATGGATGCGTCACTGTTTGCTAAGTTGGCACCTGAGTCGGTAGATATCGTAGGGGTAACCGGAACTCGCGGTAAGTCGACAGTTACACATTTGATTCACGATATTCTCGACGAAGCCAACGAAACGGTACATCTTGGTGGCAATGTTAAAGGGCAGGCGACACTTCCGCTGCTGGACGAGGTCGAACCTGATGATTTTGCGGTGCTTGAACTTGACTCATGGCAATTGCAAGGGTTTGGAGAGGCGGAGATTAGCCCTGGTTATGGTGTGTTCACCAACTTCATGCACGATCACCAAGACTACTACGACAGCCAAGAAGATTACTTCCTGGATAAGGCCAATATTTTCCTGCACCAAACAACGGACGATTATCTAATTACCTCAGAAAATAGCTTCAAGGCTATTCAGGAACACTTCGGAGAAGAAGCACACGAAAAGATTCCCGGTACTATGGCAATGGCCAAGCCGAAAATTCTTTTGGACGGATACGAAACACAGCTTAAAGGTGAGCACAACTGGATGAATGTGGCGATTGCTGTGCAGTTTGCTGATCTTCTGGGTATTGATTCCAGTGTCAGCAAAAAGGCAGTAAAAGAGTTCAAGCCACTTCCGGGTCGGTTAGAGTACGTCAGAAAGATTCTCCGTCGCTCGATTTATAATGATAATAATGCTACTACTCCCGAGGCTACAGTTGCGGCCATCAAGGCGCTTTCGGATGAACTGGATGAAGACCAGAGTCTAACACTTGTTGCCGGCGGTAGTGATAAAGGGTTGGACACGATGGATCTTGAGCGAGCCATAAAGCGTCATGTTGAGAATGTTGTCCTTATTCCCGGAAGCGGTACAGATGAGATCCGTTTTAAGCTGTACGGAGATGAGCGAATTAATATTGATGAAACAGAGTCTATAAAAGAAGCACTGGATATGGCGCTTTCAATGTCCTCACCGCAGGATTACATTCTTTTCTCGCCAGCCTTTGCTTCCTTTGATCAGTTTGCCAACGAATACGAACGGGAAGAAGCGTTTCTGGAGGCGGTAGAAGAACTAAAACGTTAACACTTATTACAACAACCTGGCAGGCAAAAGAAGTCTGCTTTTTTCACTTGTCTTGATAAACTTACGAGTACATTACATCCATGAGTAAAACAGCTGTAGAATTTGAAGACGTATCGAAAGTTCACTGCATCGGAATCGGCGGTATCGGTGTTTCGGCAATCGCTCGTTACTTTGCCCATGAGGGTAAAGCGGTAAGCGGTTCCGACGCGTCTGAGTCACCCGTTCTTGAAGGGCTTGCTGAAGAAGGGATTGATGTTACGGTCGGCCATCACGATTCAAATCTGGATCCGGATACCGATCTGGTAATTCGTTCTATCGCTGTGCCGGCAGATAATCCGGAATTGGTAAGGGCGCAAGAGGAAGACGTGCCGACCATGACGTATCCCGAAGCACTGGGTCTTATATCGGAGAATATGTTTACGGTGGCAGTTTCCGGCACGCACGGGAAGACGACGACTACTGCTATGCTTGCTGAGATTCTGGAAGTAAGCGACAAAGACCCGACTGTAATTGTTGGCAGTTTTCTAAAAGATGCAAAGTCGAACTTCATCCCTGGAGACGATGATTTGTTTGTGGTGGAGGCGTGCGAATACAAGCGGTCCTTCTTACATTTGTCTCCGGATGTGCTGGTAGTTACTAATATTGATACTGACCATCTTGATTACTTTGACGGGATGGACGATGTGCAGGAGGCGTTTACTACACTTGCAGAGAAGGTGCCCCAAGACGGAGCAGTGGTTTGTGACCCAAACGAAGAATCTGTACTTCCGGTAGTTGAAAATCTAGACTCATCGGTAATTGAATTTTCTAGCACACAAGTTCCGGATACGCTTTCTTTGCCGGGAGCGCACAATAAGAGTAATGCCAAAGCGGCTGTTACGGCGTCTGCACAGCTCAATGTAAAAGACGAGGTGGCAAAAACCGCAGTCAAAAAGTTTTCCGGAACCTGGCGTCGTTATGATAACCGCGGAAAGACCACTTCCGGTGCTATCGTTTATGACGACTATGGTCACCACCCGAGTGAGATTGCAGCAAATATCAAAACCTTAAAAGAAGAACACCCCGACAAAAAGCTGGTGGTCATTTTTCAGCCGCACTTGTACAGTCGTACCAAGCTACTGCTCGATGAATTTCCCGAAAGCTTTGTGCCGGCGGACGAAGTGCTGGTTTTGCCAATATATGCATCTCGAGAAACACCGGATCCAAGCATTTCCTCTGAGTCTTTGGTCGAAACACTGACAAAAGAAGGAGTGAATGCTCGCACGGTAGAAGATTTTCAGTCTGCTACAGATGCAGCGCTTCAAACCTCCAATGATCTTAGTGTGATCGTGACGCAAGGTGCTGGCGATGTATACAAAGTAGCTGATGAACTCACCAAAGAGGCAGTTGCTACGCGGAAGTAAGTAAAACGAATTGTTTAAATATAAAAAATCCCTACCACCAGACAGGCGGTAGGGTTACTGTGTTTACTTGAGCACTATTTACTCTTTTGAGACAAACAGGTGCTCAAGCAGTGTCTTTAGGTGTTCCTCTTCGGGCCTGGTAAGCTTTCTTTCCAGGCCGTACTCGCTGGGGTAATCTCGCACTCGGTTGATGGCTGGGATGATCCACCGGTCGGTCGCAATCACTTCGGGGCGATTCACTGACGCTTTTGCGTAGGTCAAGAATATTTGTTCGGCTACGCGAAGAGCACGTCTGCACCGGAAACGGTTTCGCTTCCAGTCTTCAAATCTAACTCGTACGCGCGGGTTATTCGGACGTGGTCCGATAAGTTTCCATTCCAGAAACTGCGCATCAAGCTTCCAGAGATGCGGAAAGCTTTCTGGTGGAGGAGGAAGGTGTACCGGCTTGTTTGCAAAGTGAATACTGGAAATTCGGAAAGATCCAGTCACAGCCAACCGCAGCTTTCGGCCTCTGTTGATCATTTTTGTAAGCATAGCAGGCAGGAGAAGCGTGTGAAAAAACGTTGACCTGTGTTGAAAATACTTTACTATTTACGTGATGTCAACTGACTCTACAATGGGCACGTTATTTGTAGTAGCAACCCCTATAGGTAATCTTGGCGATTTTTCAGAGCGTGGCCAAGAGGTGCTATCCAAAGCCGGCTTGGTAGCGTGTGAGGATACACGCCATACCAGGAAATTGTTATCGCATTTTGATATTCATACACAGACGGAAAGTTACCACGGCCACTCATCAGACAAGAAACAAGAAAACATAGTAAAAAAGTTAAAGAATGGTGAAGATGTAGCGTTAGTTTCTGACGCCGGTACTCCGGCTATTTCCGATCCAGGGATGCGGTTGGTGCAAGCAGCTCGGTCGGCTGGTGTGGAAGTTGTTGCGGTTCCTGGTCCGTCGTCAGTAACTGCAGCCCTGTCGGTTTCTGGGCTTCCGGCACACGCATTTTCTTTTCTCGGGTTTGTACCTCGAAAGAAAGGAAGAGAGACTTTCTTTGCTGAACTTAAAGAAACCAAAGAGACTGCTGTTTTCTTCGAGTCTCCGCATCGGTTTGAAAAAACTCTTGAATCACTGGCGGATACGTTGTCTCCAGACCGGACGGTAGTGGTATGCCGGGAGTTAACTAAAAAGCACGAAAGTGTGGTTACCGGAACAAGCAAAGAGGTGAAAGATTACTTCGAAAGTAATGAAGATAAAGTACGCGGAGAGTTCGTGTTGGTGGTCGGTGCTGGTCAGTAACGGTAAATACTCTAAAGAGATGATTATTCTTTGGTATAATCAACGCAGTTATGATTTGGCGTAAGACAGCAATGATGCTTGTAATCTTCGTTGCTGTCCTGCCGTTTTTAGCCATCCCGGATTGGCTTGGGCGCACACTCGCAGTAATAGCAGCTGGCAGTATTTTTGTAATTATTTATAATTCTTCACCGCAAGAACAGAGGTCTGATTCCGGCTCGTCCTCTTCTGATTCTGATACGCCTGAAGACAAGAAGCAGAGTACACCAGACAAAAACGATCGTCCGCCGGTGGATATCGAATCAGCAGAAAGCGATCGTTACATTGCCATGGATGCCTGGGAAGAGAAACGTAATCGCTATAAAAAATAACTTTGGCAGGTACATTAAACCAATCGCCAGCCTGCCGCTTTCATGGAGGAGTTAATGTATTTTAAAAATTTATGGCAGCCCCAAACTTACCAGACAATCAAAACGGAGACAACGACATCACGTACTTTGCCGAGTCTGATTATCGCAACAGAGATATTAAGTTCGGTATTAAGCGTGAGGATCGCACTCGTCACATGTATGTCATTGGTAAGACCGGAATGGGTAAGACAACCCTTCTGGAGAATATGGCAATTCAGGATCTGCGGAACGGAAACGGCCTGGCATTCATCGACCCGCACGGTGAGGTGGCAGACAGTTTGCTTGATCAGGTACCTAAAGACCGGATTGATGATGTGATGTACTTTGCACCGTTTGATCTTGATCACCCGATATCCTTTAACGTAATGGAGGATGTTGGTTCGGATAGGCGTCATCTGGTAGCCGACGGTCTTCTGTCTGCGTTCAAGAAGATTTGGGTCGACATGTGGTCGGGTCGGATGGAGTATCTTTTAAATAATGCACTCTTAGCACTTTTAGAATATCCGGATGCCACAATCCTTGGAGTCAACCGCATGTTTGCCGATAAGGCGTATCGCAAGCGGGTTGTAGCCAATATTTCAGATGTATCCGTACGTTCCTTTTGGGAGGATGAGTACGCGGAGTATGACAGAAACTTTGCTCGCAAGGCCGCTTCAGCAATTCAAAACAAGGTAGGTCAGTTCGTGTCCAATCCGCAGGTTCGAAACATCGTTGGCCAAACAGAGTCCAGTTTCAATGTTCGTGAGATGATGGATAACCAAAAGATCATGTTGATCAACCTGTCCAAGGGGCAAGTTGGTGAGGATAATGCTCGGCTGATTGGTTCCATGCTTATCACCAAGATGTACTTAGCAGCTATGGGTCGGGCTAATACAGGAACCAACGGCGGAGACCTGAATGCTTTGCCGCAGTTCTACTTTTACGTTGATGAGTTCCAGTCTTTTGCGAACGAGTCGTTTGCCGGCATTCTTTCTGAAGCTCGTAAGTATAAGCTTAACTTGATAATAGCTCACCAGTACATTGAGCAGATGACCGAAGATGTTAGAAATGCTGTATTCGGAAACGTCGGCACCATGGTTACATTTCGAGTCGGTGCTTTTGACGCTGAGGTGCTGGAAAAAGAATTCCAGCCGGAGTTTGATGCAGAGGATCTCGTAAATCTTGGGTTCGCTCAGATTTACCTTAAGCTCATGATAAACGGCGTTTCCTCGAAGCCGTTCTCGGCCCGGACACTACCGCCACTACCACAGGAAGGGCCGTCCTACCGCGAAGAGATACGTAAGCACTCACGAGAAACGTACGGCCGTCCTCGAGAAGAGGTCGAGGCGGAAATAGAGAAGTGGCACGACTCCACATACGGAATCATTGACGATGCTGAAGCGAAAGCCATGGCAGAAAAGCAGCGAAAACAACGCGAGGCGAAGAAAAACAACAATAAGAAGAATAAAGGTGGTAACAAAAGCAACAAAAAGTCCAAGAAAAATAAGCAAAAGAATAAGAAAAAATCTAAAAACAAAAATAAAAAGCAAAAAAAGGAGAGTGACGATAAAGACCAATCAAAAAAGAAAGGCAAAAACAAGCAGTCAAAAAAGGACAAGCAAAAAGATGAAAAGGTATCGCTGTCCGATCTTGAAAGCAAAAAGAACAACAGCAAGGAGGAAGATGAGAAAAGTGCATCAAAAGCAAGCCGGATGAAGCTGAAGGCCGCACTTTCCAGTGTAAGTACAGAAGAAAGCAGCAACCTTTCTGGAGGGGAAAGTAGTGAAAACGAAGACGAAAACGAAAAGAGTGAAGGCGAAGAAAAACAAAAAGCAAAAGCGCAGAAAACAACCGGTAATCCGCAAGGAGAACAATCAACCAAAGATCAAGACGAGTCGGAAGAAGGTACGGCCGAAACCCAAGATACTCCAAACGAAATTCCTGAAGATCAACTCCGGGAAATGCTTACGGTTGATGAAGAAGAGGAGTAGGTAAGCCAAAACCGAATTTTTCTTTTGATATAGTGAATTTATGCAACACACTCTCCAGAAAGGCGCAAGTATCGCCTTCACGTTCTTTTGTTTGTTGGCTGCTCCAACTTTTGTGAGTGCAGCCGAAATGCAGGTAACGGAAGTTATGTACAGCCCGGAAGGTACTGACAGTGGCCATGAATGGATCGAGGTAGAAAACACATCAGGTCAATCGATAGACTTCTCTACCTGGAACTTTCGAGAAAACGAAACAGACCACAGGTTAACCGCTGTATCTGAAAGCTCCTTATCTTCCGGTGAGTTTGCGGTTATCGTGCAGGATCCGGCAAAGTTTCAGGCTGACTTTCCTGATTTCTCCGGCCTGTTGTTTGATGCCAGCTTTGGTTTGCGCAATGGAGGCGAACCTGTCAGCTTGGTGAATGCTTCCGGCACGGTCGTAGATAGCTTGCATTATGATCCGGATACAGGTGCAGACGGAGACGGCAACTCTCTGCAACTATCTTCTGGGTCGTGGCTTGCAGCACAGCCAACTCCGGGCAAGGTAAATGCTAGTGAGTCTCATAACCCTTCAGTGGATGAAGAGGAGGACACGGATGACGCAGATGAATCTTCTTCCATCTATGTGCTTGAGCCACGCACAGAAAACGAAGAGGAAAGTTCGTCTGGTGAAGTTGCGGGTGCGGCAGATACGAATGCGGACACGATCACAATAGATGCGGGTAATGACATCAATGCTATAGCCGGCGTTCCTGTACGATTGTCCGGAACAGTCGAGGCGTCCCACGAAAACTTGCTTGAGGATCGATCAGTTCGCTGGTCGTTGGGTAACGGAGACACGAAAGAGGGAGCCGATGTTTTCTATACGTATAATCATCCGGGCGAGTATAAGGCCATGCTTTCTGTATCTGATGCTGCGACAAGCTTTTCTGACGGACTGGCTGTAAGCGTAGTCGCTGCAGATGTTGCGGTTTCCGATACACGGTCGGGTGAAGATGGTTACGTAGCTGTTACGAATAACTTATCTCGTGATCTTGATTTGTCCGGATGGCATTTAGTTGACGGTGGTGATATGTTTACCTTTCCGGCGCATACCAGCGTGCTTGCCGGAGAAGACATTACGGTGGAGAACAACGTCTCCGGCTTGTCCGGGTCAAGTGCTGCTGAGCTTTGGTATCCGGACGGAACACCGGTAAATACCTCACAAGAAGCCAGCGAACCATCTACCGGAACCAGCACGGTGTCAATGTCTGTTTCTGGTGATGATAATGAGATTGGTCAAACAAGTGAATCACCCGGAAGCTCTGAAGGTGAAACCGAGCCTGAAACCCAAAATGATACTCAGTCGTCGGAAAGCGGTACGCAAACTGACCCGGATGGTAATTCGCTGGAGGATACGTTCTCGAGTTCGTCACAAGCAGCGGCGGCGGCCACAGGCGATGACGGGATGTTTTTTCAGTGGGCTGCCGTGCTTACAATGATTTTGCTAGCAGGTCTTGGCGGTATTGTGCTTATGCGTCGGTTTGCAGTTGCTGAAGACAACCCAAAACTTTTAGCTGGAAATATAGATATTAATGAGATGTAGCACATCAATAATCTAGCAAGTAGTATAATTGACATATAGAATAAAGCTTTGCTATATTAAACCTAGTTCACGGTCCATTTACATAAACTTCATACCTTTTATGTCAGTAGGAAACCCTCCTGGGTTTTTGGCTCGTTATGTAGCGGAAACCAGAAAAACCTTGTTCGTAACAACACCTCCCAATAACGTTAATCGTTGTGATCGAAGGAGGGTAGATCGCGAAGACTTCTGGCGCTTGATCTACCAAGCCACCGAAGATTATCAGGCTAGCCACGAAAGAAAGGGGCCGACTTTGGTAAGGCTTTCCGTATCCCCTCATGACTTTAAGGGGATACGTGAGCACTTAAAAGCTAACGGCCTTCACATTCAGGAAGAGCTTTCCGACTCTTAATTTTTCACTATCAAGCGGGTGCGCAAGCACTCGTTTTTTTATTAGACAAAAGCTGCTGGAAATAGGAGAGGATTTTTGCTATATTGTCAACAGCTTTTTAGAACGTTACATCCATAAACTGCCAGACTCATTATGGCTTGGCCCACCCCGCACTCTTTTCCTTCTCTCAAAAAAGATTCTGGCTTGAACCAGCGGTTAATAAGCGAAAAACAAAGAAAAAACCCATTCACCACAACGCCCGTAACCACCCCTGGTCGTATTAAGAAAGTTTTGGACGAAATAAGGAAACTAGAATTTTACGACCACAAAAAGATGGTTTTTGAGGCATAAACTTACAAGCGAGTGCATAAGCGCTCGCTTCTTTTTTTATGTATGGAGGTAAATGCGAGTTGGTGCTTAGTACGACTTGACAATATATACTCTGCATTTATCCTCTCTACTAGATTCGAGCAGTCATCGTTCACGATTCTTTTCCTGACATGGCAACAGATCGAAAGAAATTTACGTATTCGCGAGCTCTTTACGAACTGAATCAAGAGGATCCTGAAACAGCGCCCATATGGAGCCCTTCAGAAGCTTTGACTTACAGGCTACTAGGACTCGTCTTCTTGGGGGCTATTTTTGTTTCCGGTGTAGGGTTGATCGTACAGGCAGAAGGAGTGGGTAAAACCATTCTTGGAACCCTTATGCCCATCTTTGCTGTAGTGATAGGCACCCGGAAGTTTCGCAAGCGAGAAAATCAGTATCCACTTAAGGCATTGTGGATCTACTTACAACACCGATACCTTCATTAGTTCACAACCACACCACCCATTGCTTCACGCAGTGGGTGGTTTTTTCATTGAAAAAGCGCTAAAGTGTGGGGTTGTTGCTCGAAAAATACACCAAAAAATGTCATAATGAAACCAGCCTGTCCCGTAAGAGAATAGTTATATGCACTATGTCTATGTGTTACAAAGCAAGAGGGACGGTAATTGGTACACCGGATATACCGGCAACTTAGAGAAGCGCCTTGAAGATCATAACGATGGAAACGTGCAATCAACAAAAGGTCGAGAGCCACTTCAACTTATTTACTATGAAGCTTGTATGAATCAAAAAGACGCCATAAATCGAGAAAAATATTTAAAATCCGGAAACGGAAAAAAGTATCTTAAGAATCGTTTAGAAAATTTTAATTCTCTATCGGGATGAAAATACTTGTGACCGGTGGAGCCGGTTTTATAGGCTCACACATAGCTGAAAGTTTTAGCGAAGACAATGAGGTTGTGGCGGTAGATAGTCTATCACCGCACTACTCTGTTGAGCTAAAAAAGAAAAACATTTCAAAACTCCAAGACCAAGGAGTTGATTTTCATGAGTTGGATCTGGCTGAAGATGATCTCGGTTCAGTACTTGCGGGTACTGACGTGGTAATTCATTTTGCAGCTCAGCCAGGCATCTCGTCTGATGTTTCTTTCGATACATACGAACGTAACAATATTAAAGCTACAAACAACCTACTTACAGCTTGCCGAAAGCTGGAGGGTTCTCCGTTTTTTATTAATATCTCAACCTCTTCAGTCTATGGACTTGAAGCAACCGGCCCCGAAGATGCGGAGCCAAAGCCGGCTTCCGACTACGGTGTCACGAAGCTGGCTGCCGAACAGCTTGCTCTCTCATATCACCGCCAGGATAAGTTAGATGACGTAACAAGCCTTCGACTATTTTCTGTCTACGGTCCGCGTGAGCGTCCAGAGAAGCTCTTCACGAAACTGATCCATGCCGCAGCAACTGATACTGCCTTTCCTCTCTATGAAGGGTCACGCTCGCATGTACGAAGCTTTACGTTTGTTGGTGACGTAGTAGAAGCGATAAAGGCTACGCTGGAAAACAAAGATACAGCCAGCGGTGAAATCATCAATGTCGGCTCTGATGTGACACGCACCACCGGCGAAGCAATCGAGGCGGTCGAGCAAGCTGTGGGCAAAGACATAGAGATGGACATCCAGCCACCGCGTCCTGGCGATCAGTCAAAGACCTCAGCAAACATCGACAAAGCACGAGAGCTTCTTGGATACGATCCAAGCACTACACTCGAAGAAGGCGTGAAACAGCAAGTCGAATGGTTCCAAAAGAATGATATTGTTGAACTGCTATGAAGGTCTTACTTGTAGTCACCAAAGGTGATCTTGGCGGTGCCCAAAAGCGTGTCCTTAACCTAGCGCAACGCTTTAAAAAGAAGGAGGGGGTAGATGTCACTGTCGGTGTTGGAAGTTTCGGCGACTGGCTTCCTGCACAGCTCAGGCAGGAGGGTATTGCTTTCAAGCGTTTCAATAATCTTTCACGCTCCAATCCATTGAGGATAATCACGTGGTGGTTCGAATTCTGGCAGTATCTGAATAAGAGTGACTTTGATGTAGTGCACCTCAACAGCTCTTCAGCCTTATCCGGCACGCTTCCGGCCAGGCTATCTTCCGGCCGACCAAAGACAGTGTTCACGTTTCGTGGGCTGTCTATAATCTCTCCGCACTATCCGGCCATCCCTCCCCTAAAATGGTTTTATTGGTTAGCATTCTGGGTTTTTTCGTTTTTCGTGGACACGGGAGTGTTTCAATGTAAACACGACAAAAAGATAGCCAAGAGTCGCCGACTCGCACCCGCAAAGAGTGTTGTTATACGTCCCGGTATTGATCCGCAAGCTATTGGGTATCTGAAACGAGATAAAGCTTGCGGGAAGCTTGAAAACAAGCTCGGCGTGGATCTTGAGGATAGGCAAGTGATCGGCACCATTGGCCGGTTGAGTCCACAGAAGAATTACGGATTCTTACTGGAAGCGTTCGCTAAAGTCGGCAAGAAACACCAAAATGCGATCCTGGTAATCATCGGTGACGGTACGCTCAAAGAAGACCTTCAAAAGAAAGCGCAAGATTTGGGTATCAACGAACCGGTTTATTTTGCAGGAAGCATACCGGGGGCAGCTCGTCTTTTGAAATCGTTCGATATTTTTGTTCTTCCATCGTTGTACGAAGGTGTGTCGATGACGCTGACCGAAGCGGTGCATGCAGATCTGCCGATTCTTGCTTCGCGTGTAGGCGGTAATCCCGAAACAGTATGCGGTAACGAAAAAGCTCTATTTTCAAAAGGGTCCAAAGAGGAGTTTGAAGACAAGCTTTCAAGCCTGCTGGAGGATAAGCAGGCAAGAGATGCCGCACGCGCCGGCGATGACTGCGCGGAGACGCTTTTGCTTTCAAAGAGCGTTGAGAGCTACCTTGATTTATATAAACGAATTATCTAAGCATGACCACACAAGATAAAACAGTACTGCACTTTATCACCGGCTTGGAATCAGGTGGCGGAGCGGAGACGTTTCTTGCCCGAGTGATTCCAAGGCTGGATGAAGGCCGGCACGTAGTATGTTCAATGCGTGCTCCTGGTAAGATGGGCGAGAAGTTGGAGGAGGTCGGGATTGAAGTACGCTCTCTTGGCATGAAAAACAAGTATAATCCTGCAGGTGTTCTCAGATACAAAAAAATTTTGGGAGATATTCAACCGGACGTGCAGATCAATTACCTGATACATGCCGACATCTTTGGCCGTATCTCTGGAAAGCTGTTTGGCGTTCCGAAGGTGGTTTCTTTTGTTCGCAACAAGCATCAGAATTGGCACTTTAAGTTAGTAGAAAAGCTAACGCTATGGCTTGCGGATTGTGTACTTACCAACAGTCAAGCGGTGATGGATTTCTACAAAAAGCACTACAATCTTCCAGGTTGCACAGCAGTTATCCCTAACGGTATACCACTGCCGGATCCTGATATCGATACTGACCACTTATATGAAGACGGCGTAATTACAAAAGACGATTTTGTCATTACTTCAGTAGCACGTCTCCACTCTCAAAAGAATCTGGATACACTCATTGAGGCTACTGCGTTGCTCAAAGATGAAATCTCAAACTTAAATGTACTACTGGTTGGCGACGGGGAAGAAAAAAGTAATTTAAAAAAGCTTGCTTCCAGGCTGAGAGTAGAAGAAAGTGTGCGGTTTCTTGGCAAACGAAGCGATGTCTATAGTATCCTTTCAGCTACAGATGTGTTCGTGCTGCCAAGCCGGAAGGAGGGCATGAGCAATGCTTTGCTTGAAGCGATGGCGAGTAAGCTTCCTTGCATTGTCTCTGACATACCGGAGAACAGAGAGCTTATCACAAAC
>CAYVKO010000013.1:0-16261 GCA_964452185.1 uncultured Candidatus Saccharibacteria bacterium | reverse complement strand
AAAAAGACACCGCCAGAAGCGGTGCCTTGTGGTTTAGTGATTGTTGTAAGGTCTTTTCATCGTATCGATCTATACCCGCCTTTCACTCCTTCGGGTGAAAGAACGAGCTGATACAGCTGGAGTTCGCGAGCTCGGAATGTTCCGGCACAAGAGAGAAGGTAATACTCCCACATCCGAAAAAATTCTTCGTCAAAGTTCTCCTCTCTGCGGAGCCTTGGCCACTCAGATACAAAATTCTCGTACCATGCACGAAGCGTAAGCGCGTAGTTATAACCAAAGTTGTGGGTATCTTCAGTTATAAACAGGTCTTCAGCCGCTTCATGGATCTGGGCTAGTGAAGGAATTTTTCCGTCCGGAAATATTCGAGTGCTAATCCAAGGGTCGGGTACCACACCAGTTTCTTTCTCTCCTATGGTATGCAGCAGAAAAAGTCCGTCTGCTTTAAGCATGTCTTGAGCTATCTCAAAAAACGTACGATGGTTTTTTGGTCCGACATGCTCGAACATACCAATAGAAACGATATGATCAAATTCCTTATTGAGAGTTGGAAGATTACGATAGTCGCGATACCTGATATTAACGTTAGGTAAACTACGACACAGGTTTCTTCCGTACTCCCACTGCTTTTCGGAAAGTGTGATGCCGGTTACAGACGCGCCGTACTCACGAGCTGCATAGTGCGCAAAACTACCGAAACCACAGCCTACGTCCAGAACTTCATCTCCACGTTCCAAACCTATCTTCCGGCATATAAGATCGAGCTTCTCGCGCTGTGCTTGACCTAAAAGCTCAGCCTTTATGCTTGAAAGATTTTCCCAGTAGCCACACGAATATGTCATAGCAGCTGGATTACTACCATCGTATCCGAACATGGCCTCATACAAGGGAGTGCTGAGATCATAGTGACTGTGGATGGAATCTTTAGCTCGCTCTTGACTCTGTCTGTTCGTAAAACAATGCTTGAGCCAAAATGGAGCCAGCTGAACAACCGTTGAAGGTCGTTTCCAGGCTTGATCCCACACAATTTCTCGCACTTTCTTTCGTGCTCCGACTCGTAGGAGACGAGCGATAAACCTCTCGAGGTTTTTAGCATCCCACCAACCTTCTACATATGAATCGCCGAGTCCAAGCGTATACTCTCTTAACACTCGCTCATAAAAGTCTTCATTGTAAACGGTTATATCTTCTCCTACATTCACGCCAGCCTCGGAGAATAGCGTCTTGAGAATCTTTTTTGCAGCCATAGAGAACCTCCATGCTTGATGAAAAGAGTTAGAAGTTACGTCCTAAAAGGACTATACCACACTTTTCTAGTGCTTCAACCAAAGATGCAAGAATTATATAATAAGTTATATAATTCTTTTCTATACAAAAGACCAAGCGGGAAGGTGTTACAATATTAGTGAATTCGCCCTTTGACATAGAAACTAATACCTATGGGTGGAACTCCGACCACAACCATTATCCTGTGCCCTCGTTGCAAAGAAGAAAAGTCAAAGACAACTCATCACGTATTTCCTCGCCGATTTTTTGAGGACTATGACTATTGGGAGGAATTTTGGGTCCATTTTAAAGTATACCTCTGCTGGAATTGTCATAAGATGCTCGAAAAATTCATTCCAGAAAGAGAGAGAAAGCCATTATGGTTTTATCCAGCAGTTGTCATGTGGTATTTAAACTTACCCTGGAATGACCCGTTGGCTTTTTGGATTTTCGTGTTTTCTGTAAATCCACGCCTTAAGCTAAGAAAGGTGAAAAGAGGGAAGGTAAATGCTCATACTTAAAAGCACCCGAACGGGTGCTTTTTTACGTATGTGTTTTAGATAAAATCAGCTTCTATTTAACTTCGACCCCCATACTTCTACTCACTCGCTCTATTCGTTGCGTTTTAAGGACCTCGGTTCTCAACACTCGCAAGCTCGCTGCTCTCCAACTCAGGAAACTACCGTTTCCTGACATCTTCACTGATCAATGATGAGATCAGTAAAATAACTTGTTATTTTACCTCTACCCCCATTGATCTACACGTTCCTTCAATAATCTTATCAGCCTGTTCAAGATCGTTAGCGCTTAAGTCTTCCATTTTGCGCTCGGAAATTTCTCGGATTTGATCTTTGGTAATAGTACCGGCTGTTTCGTTAAGAATATCACTGGCACCGCTTTCAATCCCGGCTTTCTTTTTGATAAGACTTGAAGCCGGTGGGCTTTTTAATTCAAAATCAAAGCTTCGGTCATCATAAACGGAGATAACAACCGGCACGAGATCGTCTCCCATATCAGCAGTAGCTTCGTTGAATTGACTTACAAACTCACCAATGTTAATACCAACCTGGCCAAGTGCCGGGCCTATAGGAGGAGCCGGACTCGCTTCGCCTGCCTTAATCTGTAATTTCATTGTTCGTTGAAGCTCTGCCATATTGCTATATTTAAAAATTTAGAGTTGATTGTGCGGCTGATTTGCTACTTAAGTGTACCGAATTTGAGCCAAAAATCAAGACTATTTGGTGCTTTAAAGTGGTTCTACCTGCAAGAAATCAAGCTCCACCGGTGTCTCCCGACCGAACATAGAAACTAACACTTTTACTTTGCCACGTTCACGATCAACCTC
Organism: uncultured Candidatus Saccharibacteria bacterium; assembly: GCA_964452185.1. GTDB lineage: Bacteria > Patescibacteriota > Minisyncoccia > Phycocordibacterales > SW-6-46-9 > SW-6-46-9. The sequence goes on along the minus strand of CAYVKO010000013.1, from coordinate 13,653 downwards.
ATCAACTGTACCTTCCAGCTCATCAAACGGACCGTCAATTACCCGCACCGGATCGCCTTCGTTAAGATCGATGGCGTGCTCGCTTGAATCTTCTGACATTTGTGAGAACAGTTCTTTTACCTCGTTCTCTTCAAGTGGATCCGGACGTGATCCTGACCCCACAAAACCGGTCACTCGCGGAGTATTACGAACAACATACCAGGAATCTTCAGTGATTTTCATCTGCACAAGTACGTAACCAGGATAAATCTGCTCTTCTTCCTCAACTCGTTTACCGCGTTTTACTTTCATTACCTGCTTGGTTGGGACAATGACATCAAAAATGAGGTCCTGCATGTCCATTGAGTCAATCCGTTGCTTGAGATTTCTGGCCACAGCGTCTTCATAACCAGCGTATGTATGAATAGCGTACCAGTTTTTGGTACCTTTCTCACCCAAAAGCCCTCCGTTGTCCTGGTTGTCTGCCATATTTAAACGAAAAACTGATCAAAGAGGCGAGTAAATATTTGGTCAAATAGTCCAAGGTAGGCGGCAATGAGAAGGGAAAGCAGGATAACCAGTGCGGTCAAGTAACCTGTTTCCCGCTGGCTTGGCCAGTTTACTTTATCCAACTCATTCCAAACACCTTTAAGATATTGTATGGCTGCTTCCATATTATGCTTCTCTTTAAAAACGCCCTCTCGGGCGCTGTACGTTATTTATATTACTTGCTATATACTCTTGTGTCAATTGAAACCGAAACTTCGGGCTCTGATTGAGAGCTTGACTTTAAAATACAATAGTTGTATTCTTAAACACAGACACAAACCGCAAGCCTTTCAAAAAGCAGGTAGTCTTATGTCTACCACCAAGAAAGTCCTGCTCGATGCATATCGGCAAATTCCTGAACTGGCTCCCGAAGAGGCTATCCGCCCGCCACAAGTGGCCGCACTCATGGATGGCGAGCCTCTAAAGCCCGACGATGACGGGTTTATCGGTGAAGGCTTTGAGGGGTGGCTCACTCTTCAGGCCAAAACTCCAAAAGGGGTTCACGGAATAAACGTCAACGGGTATCGTTACGCAAGCCTGAAAGGGTTTCGTGTTGAGTCTGACGGTCGAAAGTTTAAGCAAAAAGTAACAATACAAGAAAGCAAGCTAGGCTCCTATACCACTGCCGAGGACAATACTCTGAGGCTAATTACCCTCAGCAAGGACGGCTGGTTTGAAGCTTGGCAAGCTAGTATTGTAGGTCAAAGAGGACGTTTTTGGCTCGTTACGCAAAAGGCATATGAGGAGCAAGTATTTCTACATCAATCATCTGGAAAATTGATGATGAGGCATTGCTCCTGGAAAGCTGACTCTCTTTTTAGAGAGATTCTTGACGATACGAGCCAGATCCCGGAAGATTCGTGGAACCTCAATAAACGTCAGAACCGAGAGGTCAAGACAAGCGATCTTTCCGAAGGCGAAGCCCGGGTTTTGTTTTTCTCGCCGGCTTCTGGCACCGGCGTCTTGGTGAATCATCAAGAGCAAAAACTGAAAGTGTACTGGGCTAATGTATCGAAGCGCTCGGGTACACAGCGCCAGTTCCTTTTGGCTGACGAGAAGGTGAAATACGCCAACACCCGAGCAGCCGGACAGCGAAGCAGTCTTTCTTCGGAGGCGGTTGGAGTCACCGTCATCGAGCGAAAGGATTCTTTTCAATAGCTCTTTTTAACAAAAACACGAACACAACCCGGTCTCACGTCTGTGAGGTCGGGTTTTTTATTTATAGAAGAATAAGGTTAGTCATTGTCCCCTACTCGCAAATCCTCCAATCCGGCAGTTACTCTGTCAACGATTTTCTTAAAAGAAAGGTTAGTGGCCGGCACATCACCCGGTGATACACCTCCGTTCAGAAGAGAGTTGGTACGAAGGTCGTAATACCACTCCGGCACACTATCAAACTTCCCTTCCTGCATGAGAATCTTGTGCGGTAAGAAATCATCAGCTCCTTTACTTTTGAGTTCGGCCTGCCGAATAAGTGAAGTTACTAATCGCAAGTCAACATACTTGCCGGCAGTAAGAACATTAGTGTGTCCGCTAGACTGCTGTAACACCACCACATCAGCATCCGGCCCTTTGCTGGATCGGAGCCAGCCAGCCATGGAGGCATTGTCGGTTTTCATACCCACAAGTTTTACTTCGCCACGTTTATGTTCAACTTCCTGTTCTATAACTTCTCCGGCCTCTTTTTTGGTCTCGTATTCATCCGGCATGCCGAAGGCTCGCGATTCTTCCTCACGATGATGGCCATCCAGAAGCGCTATCACTTTATTCATCACACCGGTATGATCATCAGGGTATGACTTGTTAAGCGCAGTCATGAGTCCGGGCAAGCCAAAAGCTCTATCAAGCTGGTCATCTGAGATAATACCCTTACCTTCTTGGTCATCACGCCGTGCAAAGTCAAGCATTTTCTTTATTGAAGGGTTATGTTTTACATACAGGAATCGAGCTACCAGCTCAGAAGCAGTGCTGTTGTTCTTATGATGATCAAACATTCCGCCGCCAACATCCAAAAGAAGCGCGCCCTCTTCTATAAACTCCCGGTCAGATTTACCTTCTTGATCTATGTTAGGCAAAACCTCAATCTCAGCCTCTGTAATACCTGTAAATATCTCACTCCCGTAACGACGAAGTAGATAAAGAGCTACAGCTGTATCAATCTGTGGCCGAGCTGGCAAAACTACTTTGTCTATAGAAAAAGTTTCTGGGACTTCTGTAACAAAACCAAAAAGCTTCAGATATGCACTTACGTGACCAGTCAAAGACATGTCATGAGCTGAAGGGACGACTGAATTGTTCCTCAAAAGTTTTTGGCTTGTTTTCGGCTTTGCCTTCGGAGCGGTAGAAATTGTTATATGCGGGTTTGAAACACCGTCAAATACAGCACCCCCTTCTACAGCCACCGCCTCAACTTTCTCATTTGTGGCCACACCAGCCAAACCAAACGAAACATTCTCACCTAGATTATCCGGAAAGGATCGATTTCCGTAAGTAAGCGTTATATGTTCACCGTGATAATTTTCGTGCTTGCCAGGAAATGCTTCTTTTATTTTCTCTCTGCTTTCTTCGTCAAGCACTACAGCAGTATAGATGACCAAATCGGCCATCGTAGTTTTATCTCTTATAAAATCTTTTTGGCTCATATCACTATGATAACAAGGAGAATATTTTTGAGGTAAGGTACCAACTAACTTCTTGGGTTATTTATTTCTCTGTTTGCCACTCGCGAACTTTCACAAGCAACGGACTGGCCAAGAAAATTGAAGAATATGTACCAGCAATAACTCCTACAAGAAGCGTCAAGGTGAAGAGTTCTGTTGACTGACCGCCAAGAAAGTATAACGCAGCCAACACAACAAGAGTGGTCATTGAAGTATTAACAGAACGAGGATAAACCTGATTCAGGCTTCGTCCAACGGTCTCAGAAAAGTCTTCATTGTCATCACGATCGTAGACAGATTGTAAGTTCTCCCGGATACGATCAAACACTACAATGGTGTCGTTTACGGAGAAACCAAGAATCGCCAAAAGTGCCATCACAAAAAGGAGGTCGACTTGTGCCCCCATAGTCACACCTAAGATGGCAAACAAGCCTGTCGGAATAAGTATATCGTGAACAAGTGCCACAACAGCCACCGAACCGTACACCCACGAAGAAACTGGCTCTGAGACTTTACGAAACGCAAAAGCCACAAACAAGATAATAGCTACAACCACCGCAATAATGCCGTAAATAGCTTTACGTGTAATCTCACTTCCTACTGTTGGCCCGATTGAAGAGAATCGTCTTTGGTTAACACCTGCCTGCGAAACCGAGCTCGTGCTGGTTGTAGAAGTTGTTGCTAGTTGCGTGTCTTCAGTGGTAGTTGCTTCTGTGGTGGTAGCATCTGAAGTTGTGGCTTCTGAGCCACTCGCCCCGCCGTCTTCAGAAGAGTCAGGCTCTCCGGCAGTTTCAGAAAGCTGAACCATGAGATCACTACGCTGACTTTCATCCAGAAAAGGCGTACGGATAATGTATCCGTTTTCTCCGGTTGCTCGTACTGAAGAACTCTCAATTCCCAACGCTGCTACATCCTCCTCAACCTCTTCTACCGACGGACGATTTTCGGTAAACTCCACCTCCAAAATAGATCCGCCCGTAAAGTCAATACCGAAGGAGAGTCCGAATATACCAATACACGCAATAGCTGCGGCCATTATCACTCCCGCAATCGTAAGAAATATTTCTTTGTGTTTGATTACAAACATGAATTAGTCTGTGTGTTCATTAAATTCACTGCCAGACCGAAGTCCTGGTGCAAATAATGTGTGCTTCTTTTCGGTTCGCTTTTCGCCCCCTACCGCCAGAAGGAATGTGCGGCTGATGGTGATTGCGGTGACCATACTGACAAGGACTCCGACACCAAACGTAACAGCAAAACCTTGTGTGAGTGTAGTTCCAACCATGTACAAAATCACCGCAGAGATAAGGCTTGAAATGTTTGCGTCACGAATTGACGGCCAGGCACGAGAAAAGCCTTCAGTGACAACTTCCTGCATTGTATCTCGTGGATTACCCAACTCCTCTTTAATACGCTCAAAAATAAGCACATTAGCATCTACCGCCATACCAATGGACAAGATAAACCCGGCTATACCGGCAGCCGTCAGTGTAACCGGGATAAGCTTAAAGAGAGCCAGCATGATAAGAATATAAATCCCTAAAGATACTACCGACACCACTCCCGGAAGCCGGTACCAGAAAATCAAATATAGAGATACCAGCGCCAATCCTACAATTCCGGCAGTAATGCCTTGGTTTTTCACTTCTTGACCAAGTTGAGCCCCGACTGTCTGAGTAGTAACGAGCTCAATAGGAACTGGTAGTGCTCCCAGGTTCAGATCACGTACCAACGTACGAGCCTCTTCGGCACTAAAGTCTCCGGTAATTTGGGCGGTGCCACCGGTAATCTGCTGCTGGATAACCGGACTGGATATTTGCTGACCATCAAGAAAGATAGCTAGTACCTCTTCAACATTATTACCGGTAATTTCAGCAAAAAGTTCAGAGCCTTCTTCGTTAAAGTCTAAGAGTACAACCGGTTCATTACCTACCCCTCCCTGCTGGCCAGAACCGAACTCCAACCGAGCTCCCGAAAGATACCGTCCAGTTAGATCAGTGCTTTCATACTGACCTTCTGCTGGGCTAGAGGTGGCACTGGAGGTAGCGGAGGTGGCTGTTGAGGTTCCTGACGCATCTGAACTTGTTCCGAACGGTTGAGATGAATCTTGGGTGCCGCCTGATTGTTGTAGCTTAAATTCTAAAAGTGGAGTTTCCCCAATCTGCCGCTGTGCTTCTGCAGAATCTTCAATCCCAGGCAGTTCTACAATTAGTCGATGGTTTGTGTCGCCACCAATGCTGGTTTCTTCTACCTGCACCAACGGCTCAGATACACCGAATGCGTTTACTCGGCGCTCAATAACGTCTCGGAGTGAAGCTAAGGCTGGATCAACCTGCTCTGGCGCAAGCTCTGATACATCTGCTTCATATACCAGATGTGTTCCGCCAGAAAGGTCGAGACCGTACTGTAGTGCATACGGAGAATCTTCGGACTGAGTGGTATATACAAAAAAACCGAGTGCCAGACTGGCAATGAGTATAAGCGCGGCTGTTATTCTCGCTTTCATTACGTATGCATGCTACCAAATTACAGCTATTTTACAACTAAAATACGGTCGCGGCGTAGCCACGACCGAATTATGGGTCTTTTAATTTACGGCGAAAGATCCAATGTTGCGGATCCTTATAAGTCCAATCTGCATACACATAAAAGTATCTCGTGTACGAACTAGTCAAAAGATGATCTGGTAGTGGTTGCGACATTGAGCTGGGAAGAGTCTTTCCTTCAAGATTTTTTGCATAGTCAATTACAAACTTTCGACCTTGCCGCCTTCCCAAACCCGCAACCATTCCAGTCAAGTTTCCTGAAAAGGCAGCGTAGGTTAAATTAATGCAGACTATAGTAAACTTTCGAAGGTCTTCTCTGGCCACTACTTGCCAAGCGCTTTCAATACTACCAACATCCATTATTTCAGTAAGTAAGTCAATTGGGTCTCTCACACTTATCACCGATAGATTATGAAAAAGAACCGACAGTACTGTTCGGATTATACCTTACTGTTAGAGCCAGCCAGTTTAACTAAGTTTTCAAACAACTTAGCTACAGTGATCGGTCCTACACCACCAGGAACAGGAGAAAAAAGATTGGCTTTATTTCGACAGTCAGGATCAATGTCTCCACGAACTTTACCAGCCTGCTCACTTGTACCTACATCTATTAATATAGCACCGTCTGTAATTATATCGGGTGTTATAAGGTGGGGTGAGCCAGCTCCGGAAATTATCATTTCGGCTTTCTTTGTGTTTTCTTCTAGAGGATCTTTCTCGTCCACAGCTGACACATCAGCCCCCTTTTGAACTAACCAGTCATAAACCGGTTGGCCTACCAAACGACCTTTACCTACCACTAAGATGCGATGGTTGCTTGTATCTACATTATGCTTTTTTAGCACTTCTTTAACCGCACCCACCACCGGCGGTAATATAGAAGAGTTTCCTTGCTTAAACCGCTTATACGCTTGATCTGAAAGTATATCCGGATCTTTGTCTGGTGGAGTCATGTTTAAAACTTTTTCTTTATTAAGATGAGTTGGGAGCGGGAGTTGCACCACCACTCCGTCAGCTGTTTTGGCTTGCTTTTGAACAGCGTCAACCATTTCATTAGTTGTCACATTCTTGGGCTTTTTTCGTACTGAAAAATCAACACCAATTGATTGAGCAAAGTCTGCCTTTAGTTCTATAAACTTCTGTATAACAGAATTGTCGCCCGCATACACCACAACCATTTCCGGCACAGATGAAAGTTCCGCAACTTGCTCCTTTAACTTTTCTCGGATTTCATCACGAATATTCTTACCGTCTACTAGTTTTGTCATGCACAAAAAAGAGTAGCACAAAAATACCAGCAGGCAATCCTTTTGCACTACAACAAATCTACTCACTTGTACATGACTTTAGTTGGTTATTTACCTGCAGACAGTGAGTTGTGCGCATCAAACTGACGAGGATACTGGTGCATTCCATTTAGTATTCCAAGAGCCAAAAACTCAGTTACTAAATGACTCCCACCATATGACATAAACGGCATTGTGGTTCCTGTTACCGGTAAAAGCCCAAGATTCATACCGGCATGAACAACCACGTGACTCAAAAAATAAACAAAAACACCGGCTCCAAATAAACGCTCGAAGCTGGTTTCCCCTGACAAAGTTAGCTTGATGATCCGCCAAAATATAATTCCATATAAAGAAAGCAAAATAAGCACACCAACAAACCCCCACTCTTCTGCAAAAGATGCAAAAATGAAGTCAGTTTCGTACTCAGGTAAGAACTCTAACCGTGACTGTGTTCCATACCCTACACCTTTCCCAAAAATTTGACCTGACCCAACTGCTATCATCGACTGATTAGCATTGTATCCTGCACCCTGTAAATCTGCCACAGGATCGATAAAGCTAGTTACTCGTTCTTTTTGTTCTGCAGTCAAAGCAAAAACCCACAACAAACCAACAGACAAGGCACCTATTGCCATAACAGCCAAAATATGCCGAAAAGAGATACCGGCCACCAACACTACCCCAAACCATATTGCGGCAATGATAAGTGCTGATCCAAAGTCTGGCTGCAAAAATACAAGCCCTGCCGCCAGCAGTGCGTATATACCCGATACGATTACGTGCCGAAAGTTATGTATTAATGCATGCCGTCGATCGAAGTACTTTGCCAGTACTGCAATTACAACAAGTTTTGCCGGGTCAGAAGGTTGTACTCGAAACGGGCCAAGATCAAACCAGCTTTGTGCACCACCAGCCACGACCCCAATCACTATCACCAACACCAGAGAGGCAAGGGTTATACCAAACAGAGTTAGTACCACTGCTCGGCGGCGCAAAAAACGATACGTTCCACTAGCCGCCACTAAAAATACCCCTAAAGCTATTCCGATCCATATTAATTGCCGATAAAACAACGTGCTCGCCTCACCAAATGAGTGCATCGTTACCAAACCGGCAGCCATGATAGGAATTGTGGCTGCTACTAAAATCCAGTCAATGTGTTGAGACCAGTCACGAAAAGCTTTTAACACGAGTGGTGGTTAGTTAGCCGGCTGATAAGTAGTTGGTATTGTTTCCGTAATATAAGGCGCCCTTGGACACAAATCCTCACGGACATTGGAGTATACTTCTTGTAGTTCAGTTTGATCAACAGCTTGAAAATGACGTCCGTCCTCCGAGGCTATCTCTTGTAAGAAAGAATGGTCAACTGATTCACCGAGTCCGATAGTATACATCTGCACCCCAGCTTCTTTTGCTGCTTCGGCTGCAGACCGAGCAAACGATTGACCTCCCGGATTCTCAGGTGCATTTACCTTACCATCAGTGAGCATTACCATAATTTTCTCTCGTTCATCTTGAGACGAGCTTGAAGTAGCTGAAGTCGAGACGGTCAAAAATGAAGTTGCTTCATTTATGGCAGCACCGAGGTTCGTGCTACCTCCTTCGCTTGTTCTGATATTGATGTTGTTCACTGCAGCCAGTGTTCGATCATGAGAAGTAGTAAGTGATTGATTGTCGGTTGCTTCAGTGGCAAATGTAACTAACCCGGAGCGAACATCTGTTTCTAACAAGTCCACAAAATCAGTCGCGGCTTGCTTTACCGCCAACAAGGGTTGTGGCGGATTCTGATTTTCGTCATCCATACTTCCAGAACGGTCAATCAAAAGCACAACATCAAGTGGGTTAGTGCACGCCACCGAACGAGTGGGGAAAGGTTGACGCCATGTAAAGATAGTTGAAGCAGTTTCGCCAGCTTCCAACTCTTCAATTACAGTTTTTGATGCTTGTACCGCCTCCCCAAGCTGATTAGACACAATAGAGACTATGCCTATATCTTCAAATCTTCTAAGGTTGGTATTGGTAACATCAAGAGTCAGGCGAGGGCTTGAAGAAGTCGCTCCCGACAAGGTTTTGTTGCTGATCCGAAAGTTAACATCCGGGTTACTTGCCTGCTCCCAAAACGGACTCTCAAGAAACTGAAACGTGGTTCGGGATACTTCACGACCATCAGTTTCAACACCGGGTTCAAACACTGCAGTTACCGGCTGTGGAGGAATACGCATTTGCCCTCGACGATCTGCTATTAGCAAATTATCTTCGTCATATAGCTTAAAGCTGTACGGAACATTGCGCGCCTCTAGTGATACATTTGGATTCTCTATGTAAGCCACCAAATTATATATATCGTCTGATGCATTGAAAGCCCTATCCCAGGAGATAGTTGCACTGGAAGTTTGGGTCTGACATACTCGCTCACAACTTCCACCACAATCTACCCCTCGCTCATCTTGGTTCTGGACACCGTCAAAGCATGTAGGTTCAGGAAAGAAGGTGCTGTAATATATAGCCCCCACAATTACAATCAATGGGAGCAAGACTATCGTTGTGTAAAGTAATTTTCGTCGTGTACGCCAACGCATGTACATGCATTATACCGAACTCAGCGATACTCTACAGCTTCTGATAAATTCACTTGTAGCTGCAAACTATAGTGGTATCATAAAAACACATGAATGACGTTCAGTTTGAAGAAGGCTCCCCGTCTCGTCAGAGTAATAAAGGAGGCGAAGAAGGAACCTTTGTACAATATCTACAAAAGAAAGGTCTTAGTAAGTCATCTGCCAAGAAAATGCTGCTTACAGTAGCGGTTATTGCTTTCTTGGCCAGTTTGTATTTCTGGTTTCAGATTCTTTAAGACCGAAGCTAGGTAATTTAGATAAAGATACTGCCCACCAACCACCAGGAGTGGGTTATCGTCTTTTTTAATATTTATTTACCTTCACTCTTCAGCCGCGCAATCCTTTTAACCTCGACCCCTTTGTCGGTTGTTAATGCCTCTCTTGAAGAATAGTTGTAAGAATAGTTTAGTTCTTTGGTTATCTTTTTACCGTCAACTGCTATCGGATATGCATAATATCGCCACGCACCTGAGGCGGTCGGGATTGCTCCTTGAGTTAAATGCCATGCCAAAAAGTAAGCTAGCTGAACCAATCGAGGATGCAAACGGAGTGTCTTTTTGTCCATAATATTAGCCATTTTGTTTCCTGTAATAACCGGCCCAGGCGGACTCAAGTTGTAAACGTTGTATCCACCCACTTCTTTTTCTGCAAGCGCTTGATCAACTGCAGACACAACATCGTCTTCATGTACGAACTGCCGACACCACTCTTTGGTTACCGGCATTATTTTCGTTAACCAAGCAACAATCCGGTCTGATACAGACTTGCTGTCATCCAGCCGTCCGGAAAGAGCGGACTGTAAGCCTATCCCGGATTTTATTTTTCGACTCCACGGGCCTGTAATGGAAGCCGGACGGAAAATATACACAGAGATATTATCTTTTCTGTCTTTGTCATACCTTTCTTTTAACATTTGCTCGGCCTGGCGTTTTTGTTCTGCATACAAATACTGAGCTTGGCGAGTTGAATCATCTTCAGTAAATCTGTCAGATATCGCATTAGTTGATCTTGCTCCGTACACAGCAACCGTAGAAAAGAAAACAAGTTGTTTAACTGAAGGAGTGGAAAAACAAAAGTTAATCACTCGCTGTGTCCCGCGCATATTCCACTCCCTCATAGTGTCCCGTTGGCCATAAAGCTCACGAATTTGCCAAGCTGCATGCACAACTGACGAAATATCATGCTTTTGACTTAACCGCCCCCAGTCCATAGATGCCGTGTTGGCTTCATAGTGAGTATAGTTTGGTCGCTCCTCCAAGAAGTCTAGAGGAGGTTCTTTATCAACTCCTATCACGTGGATATCAGCCGGCTTATTCAAATACTTCGCTACAAGCAACGATCCGATATATCCAGAAGATCCCGTGATTACTATTGTTGTTTCGGACTTTGACATAATTACTTGCCAGTACGTGAAAGCAGTATTTGAATTGTTCGCAGTGCTATCTTCACATCAAGCATAAACGATCTGTTTTTAATGTAGTAGATGTCATATGTAAGTCGTTTTTTGGTCTCAGAAACGGACTGCGGTGGGGTTGATTGCTTAATTTGTGCCCACCCTGAAAGTCCCGGACGCACCAAAGTTCTTACTGCATAGAATGGTATTTCATCATGCAATTTTTCGCCCAAACTAACAATATCCGGTCGCGGACCAATTAGCGATAAGTCTCCACGGAGAACACTCCATAACTGAGGTAATTCATCTATGCGACTCTTTCGCAGTACGGCCCCGACTTTGGTAATGCGGTCATCATTTTCTTCTACCCATTTACCGCCGTCATCTACAGACATACTGCGAAACTTAGCAATATTAATATGCCGCCCATTCTCTCCTATCCTTTCTTGAAAAACAAATATCGGCCCGCCGTCCTCAATCTTTATAGCAAGCGCCACAAACGGATAGAGCAGAAGAGATGGGACACCAACCAAAAGAGAGATAGCGATGTCCATACCTCGTTTGAGGAAATCGTACGCTGCATGCGGAAAGCTTGATACGTGCTTGATAAACCAACGATACTCTAAAAGAGATAACGGTACACGTTCAAATATCTCTTCATACACAGCATCGAAATCAAAGAACTGCACGTCTTCATACAGAAGATTATACAATTTTGGAAGTGCTGGCTGTACTGTTTTGTCGTGGGTATCCAAAACTATAAACGAAACACTTTTATTTTGCACCAATGAATGAAGACGATCCTGCAACGCGTCACCGTCAAAATTCGCAGGGTTGAAATGACCCACACACGTAAGACCGTAGTATCCTCGATTATTTACTCGATCCGCTAGTTTGTTACCGGCCTGACTCTCAGAAACCAGTACAAAAGGGGTTTGCATTCGTGAAGCCAAAACACGAACTGCTAGGTTGCGCCACAAAACAATCAACCCAAAAGAGACAATCAAGTATATGAACAAATTTGTCTTCGGCGTAATGGCGAAGAAGGGTATCGTGTAGAAAAATACTATAGCTATAAGAATATTGGCGATCTGAGTCTGAAACACCCGTTGCGGCAGAGATTTGGGGAAGACTATATTTTGACGGTCGTACAGACCGGCAATAAAAAATACACAAACCCATACAAGAAATAACCACCCAAAAGCTTGGAAGTGGGTGGTCAGTTGACTGGCACTCGGCAAGGAGAGGTACCGGATCGCTAGTGCCAAGTAGAGTGATAGCGATAGTACTGCTACATCACCAATCAAAAGCATCAGTCGAGCAAAATGTTTTCGTAAAATATTCATAGTTCAGTCGTGTCTCAATTATACAAGAAGATACATCTGCTGAAATAAGTTACTCTTTTGTCCGGAAGATAGCGTTATGTTGAGGCCTTTACTCTGGCGACGACCTACTCTCGCCTAAACGACTACCATCGGCGCTGGGAGACTTAACTTCCAAGTTCGGAATGGGATTGGGTGTTACCCTCCCGCCAAGTCACCAGAGTAAAACCCTCAACACGCACCGCACCTGAACGCATATGCCGACAAGCCGGTCCGAAGACCGGGAGTGAGGGCAAGACGCGCGAAGCGCCAGGCTCCCCACTCTCAGCATATGCGTACAAGTGCCGTCATGCTGACTTGCACTTTATTTTTACAAATCTCAGCACGTAACCAAAACAAAAAATGAAGTTATCTTTGTGATACACACAATTCCTACGGGAAACGTCTGACGAATTAGTACTCCATGGCTAAACGCATTACTGCGCGTACACCGAGAGCCTATCAACGTAGTCGTCTCCTACGGGTCTAACGATTCCTGATCTTGGAGTCGGCTTCCCGCTTAGATGCTTTCAGCGGTTATCCGTACCCAACATAGCTACCCGACAGTGCCGCTGGCGCGACAGCCGGTCCACCAGAGGTTAGTTCCTCCTGGTCCTCTCGTACTAAGGAGAACACTCCGCAAGAATCAACGCCTACAGCGGATAGAGACCAACCTGTCTTACGCAATCGTAGCTCTAAGCTCGCTGACTTAGAACGCCGCCATTGCTGGCGGGATCGGACGATACATTCACATGAATGTGGTCAGTTTGTCGTCTCTACACGGGACAAACCCGCTCGGTATCAACCCGCTTGGCCTTTACCGATAACACTGACTTTTTCATCCTGCACTTTTGCAGGAGACCGCCGTAATACAGATTGTCTCACCCTTCATAGCTTTATGCGACAAAGGGATGTAATCACTTATAGGACGAAAAACTCGAAGGGATTCAGACGGCAAAACCGCCCTTTAGCTGGCTAATAAGCTAGCAGCTAAAAAGCAAGCTTTACGGTCTGAACCCAGCTCGCGTGGCTTTTTAATCGGCGAACAGCCGAACCCTTGGAACCTGCTTCAGCTCCAGGATAAGCCGAGCCGACATCGAGGTGCCGAACTGCGCCGTCGCTCTGGACGCTTAGGCGCAACCAGCCTGTTATCCCTGGGGTAACTTTTATCCGTTGTCTTAGGCTTCGTCTAAAGAAGCGTTAGGTTCACTAAGCTCTGCTTTCGCATCTGCTCGACTCGTCCGTCTTGCAGTCAAGC
>CAYVKO010000012.1:0-17702 GCA_964452185.1 uncultured Candidatus Saccharibacteria bacterium | reverse complement strand
ACCGCTAGTCTTGTTACGGCGTATCCGAAAACGGGCCGGACGCATCAGATTCGTGTTCATCTAAAATCAATCCACCACCCGATTGTCTGCGACTCTTTGTACGCGTCAGGAAAGGAGTGTTTGTTTAGTCTTAATCGGCAAGCACTTCATGCGCGGCGTATTCAGTTTACGCTGCCGGACGGATCGGGGGTTGTGGCCGAAGCGGGACTATCGGAAGATTTGCAAAAAGCGTTAGAAGAAATAGAGGCGAAATAGTGTTGCTACTATCCAATTTTCGTGCTACGATATGCGGTGAATTAATCTATGGCGACTGCTACAGACAACAATCACAAAGTCGTTTCTCCGGTGAACACTCAAAAGCGCCAGGAGATAGACATCCAGCCCGGTGATACTGTACGGGTTGTGGTGAAGGTTCCTGAAGGTAATGGCAGCCATCGCCTACAGCCTTTTGAAGGAATCGTCTTGGCTCAAAAGCATGGGTCAGAACCTGGTGCTACCTTTACGGTGCGTAAAGTAGTTGACGGTGTTGGTGTTGAGAAGATTTTTCCGCTCTACTCCCCGCGGATTGATGAAATTTCTATCATACGTCGAGTGGATACACGGCGCTCCAAGCTGTATCACATTCGCGACAAAGCGGCGAAGCAAGTTCGTCGTGAGATGCGCAAGATGGTAAACGTTGATATCACCACCAAGGTTGAAGATGACGAAGAGGGCGACCAGGAAGAGGAAAGTGAAGCGAGTGAGGCGGAAGAAGAGCCGCAGGAGGAGGTATCTGAAGACTCTGACGAGGATAATGAAGATGGGAGTCAAGAGGAGGCTGAAACACCTGAAGAACAGGAAGAAAACGAAGACGGCCAAGAGTAACTCTCCTCAAGTGGTTTAGTGTAACCAAGCCCAGGTGGTGGAACTGGTATACACACAGCGTTGAGGGCGCTGGCTCATTTCGAGCATGCGGGTTCGACTCCCGCCCTGGGCACCGAACGAAGTGAGCGTGTTCAGGGAGCATGCAAATTTCTTTGCATGTGTCGGGAAGAGAAAGCCGCAATGATGTCGCGGAAGCGACCATGAGGCCGGGCAGGAGCCTCACAATATTTTCGAGCAAGGCGTTAAAATATTGATGAGAGCTGACGCCGACTCCCGCCCTGGGCACCCTTCGATGCGCGACTTACGTCGCTTACTCAGGGCAAGCCAGCCAAAACCTACCTTATTAGCTGCGTTTGATCGCATTCTAGTATCTTACCGAGAGCATGTACTATGTATATAGCTTTCGGCTAGGATATTTTTAATACCTAAAATTTTATGTCGCTTGAAGACATCTCTGGTGCTTTTTTTGCCGCTTCTATCATCTTGCTTCTTGCGGGAGGGTGGATGATGGTAAGCGCATCGTTATCTCCAATCCTTAAGCCAATAGTTGAAGATACCGATCTTTCCTCCACTATTGTATTTTCATACACAAGTGATTCCAATGAAGACGAATCTTCCGAGTACTCTCCAAGGCCAAATTATTTAGAAACGAAACACCAGAAGTTGCTCAATTCGGGCAAGAAGTTTATTGATATCAGGTTAGACCACAAGCGTGTGCGAATGTATGAGAATGGAAGAGTCACTCGCGAGTATCCGGTACGGGCGATTGCTTCCAAAACAAGTTGGTGGCGTACGGCGCCGGGCTTCTATAAGGCACAAGGTAAATTACCGACTCATGAATCAAGTTTCGGTAACGTGATTATGCCGTGGAATATTCCGTTCCAGGGCAATTTCTTTATTCACGGCTGGCCGTACTATCCGGGTGGAGCCCCGGCCGAATCGGCGGTATCCGGTGGGTGCATTCGTATTGATAAAGAGGATGCGAAAGCGCTGTATGAAAGCACAGGTGTAGGAACACCAATTGTGATACGAGACGGTGTATTCAACCCCGGGCTAACTCATGATATTCTCGAAACCAAACCGAATACTACCGCAGATGCATACCTGGCTGCAGATATGCGTCAAGATGAAATACTTCTACGAAAAGGGGCTAACAACGTACAGTCGGTCGGTGATATATCAACATTGTTATCTGCACTTACTATTAGTGAGCGAATCGGTATGGAAACAGACATGTATGCAGACAAAACGCTTCTTGAAAACCAAGACGATGAACTTAATACTGAGCGGTTGCGTACATATGATCTTTTATTTCCGTTACTTCAAGATTGGTCTGAAGGTGTGCCAACAACAGTTGCAAGCTATATGGGAGACTCGTCTTTTGAATCCGCTTTGTCCTACAAAAAACAAGCGTTGGGGATGGACAACTCCAGCGTTAGTTTAGATGAGGGCAAGGTAAGGCTTGAAACTACAGCTCTAGACTTGGCCAACTTGGCTGGTTACACACGAACATATCGCAACTTTATTTTTGATATCAGTGCTTCCAATGAAACCATCAATCTTTACGGAGAGCCAAGAACAGGCCGGCGAGGGCTCCCGCGTATGTTTCCCGGCTATGATGATTTTGTTGGTGGTGCGTATGATGAAGAAACCGAGTCAGCGCTGGCTGTCTTTGAGTTGCCGGCTATTTCAAGCTCAAGTTCGATAGGTGCAAAAGAAGAAAAGCTTCCAGATGTTGACGGTGACCCTTCAACAACCCCGTTCTTATTTATTGCGTTTGATTCTGAAGATTCATTGGAAACAATTCTTAATATGCGGGCAGCAGTGCTGAACGAGTCCAAAAAACAGAAAGAAGAAAGTTAAAATATTTGTGTATGCAAGAAAACAGTGACAAAGAAGTTATAAAAGAAAAAGCGTATGGATGTATTCCTGTATGCCCACAAAAGGGAGGGCAATTTCTTTTAGTTCAGAATACTACTCATGACGGCGATCCGGGCCATTGGAGTTTCCCCAAAGGGCATCCGGAAGATTTTGAGCATAAAACTGAAACGGCTTTGCGAGAGCTCGAAGAAGAAACCGGCCTTCTCCCGGATGAGTTAGTGCAGGATATGGTCTTTAAGGAAACATACACCTATGACCACCCGGATGAACACCGAGTGAAAAAGAAAAACTCATTTTTTATCGCTTTTTTTGTTAACAAACTTGAACCGGTTACTTCTGAAGAAGAGATACACACAGCTCGATGGGTTACTTACGATGAAGCTCTGGATCTTTTGACGTTTGAGAGTGCTGAAGGTCTTTTGCGGGAGGCGTATCTACAACTAAACATGAACGATTTTTTGTAAGTGCTACATGTCTTAGAAAAGTAGAATTCGTAAATATTACACTTTGCTCCTTTACAATCATCTAAATTTTTGCATAATGAGCTGCACCGTTACGTATTGATAATATGTTTGGTCCGTTGGCGATTATAATCAGCATTTCGGCACTCATGATCACTTTTGGTGTTGATCAGTTAATCCGTCCAGAAAAGTGGATTAACTATCTGCCGGGGTTTGTGCACATGATGCCATTCAGTGATGAGGCAGTCATGCAAGCGCATGCGGCCGGTAACGTCTTGGTCGGAATGCTTTTGCTTGCGCCAATACTGCCAATACTGTCGGTAATCGTTGCGCTCATTTGGTGGCTTTCGATTTTGCCGGCTGCGTACAAAGAGAATTGGCGTATTGGTGCTCGCGACACAGCAATAACTATTGCGCTTCTTTCTCTATTGATATAAAACTTATTTATTTAATCAATTCATAAATTAACTATTATGGCTTTATTCACAGGCAACGGAGATGATGGAACCACTACGACGTTTCGTGAGGGGCAGAGTATGTCGAAAGCATCGCGGCTAGCTGAAGCGCTGGGAACAGTAGACGAGATAAATTCTTTTTTGGGTATCTGCAAGTCAAAAGCTAGAAATGAAGACATTCACATCCACGAACACGGACCTACTGTGGCTGAGGTAATCCAGAGTGCTCAAAAGGACCTTTTTATTGTGCAGGCTGAACTTGGTGGTGCAGAAAAGACTATCGAGGAAGACAAGCTGGAGGTTATGGAAGGAAACATCAACAATATCGAAAAAACTCTGCCCGAAATCGACTCCTTTTTTGTTTCTGGCGGAGCGGAGTTGTCTGCGTTCTTGAGTACTGCTCGCTCCATCGCTCGTCGTGCTGAGCGTCGGGTGGTTGAGGCAAATCATGCAGCTGACGGCGATCTTGTAAGTGACACCACGCTTGCATTTGTGAATCGTTTGTCATCACTTATGTATGCGCTGGCGCGGCGGACGAATTTTGCTGCAGGATTTACAGAGGAGTCACCAGACTACGAGTAGTTTTCACAAGACAGATTAGCGGTACGGATAGTTGGGTGTAATCGAGGGTGGTATACTGAGGATATATAATTTCAGTCTTATGTCTCAATCACCTAACGACGAAGAATCTCTTATCAGTGAAATAAAACTACTTTTGGCAGAGAAGCGCACGTACTTAGCCATGTTTCGAACCGGTGTGGCCATATTCGGATTGTCAGTGACAGCCTTGGGGGTACTGATAGTTAGTGGCAATACTCCTGACTTATCTTCAGTCGGTAATCCGATGCTAATAAGAATATTCCTTACAGTTATAGCTATAGCTGGCGGATGGCTGATGTATCGATCACATCAGAAAATTCACCATATTAATAAACTGATTGAAGAGATCGAAGAAGAGAATAAGCGTATTGCAGAAATTGTTATCTGAGCGTAAGAGGAAGAGCGGCTTCGTTCAAATCAAGAAGATTCATAAGGAGATTATGCTTACGCTCAAGTAAATTTTTCTGTACAATGATCATGGTTCAAGAAATTATGGTGCCTATGGTGTAGCGGTTAGCACGCGGCCTTGTGGAGGCCGTAGCCCCGGTTCAAATCCGGGTAGGCACCCACTTTCGAGCAGTGTGAGATAGAGCGGTTAGGTTGTTTTTTGCAAAAACTCTCTAGAGAGGGTTTTTTGTGTTTTGTAAATGCATAATATATGATTCATACATAGCCAGCAGAAGGGCGAACAGATGATGTATACAATAATAAAAAATGAAAGTTACTAAAAAAGAAATAGCCACAGGGCTTTATGTTCCTATTCAGGAAGCTAGCAAAAAGCCTATAAATAGTGATGGCAAGGAATTGCTTGATAAGGACGAAAGAGCTTTATTGCTTCTGTCGCATGTTTGCTTTTTACTAAAAAATAATGATTTAAATGAAGTTATCCCGATCCTAAAATCTATATTTGCGCAAAAACAAAACGGAGGCCAGGAAGTCGATATGTCTTCCCTCCAAAACTCAATAGAGGACATCCAATCATTCTTTGCGGAGTTGCCTGATGAGAGCCATAAATTCTTCAAGCAAGACTTTCTTTTTAATAAAAATTTTAACCCCCAACAAAAAACTCTAGTGCTGGCATGGTATAAGGAGTACACAAAAGCTATAGATAATATCTTTCAAGATGTAATGAAAGAGGTCGAAGTATCAGATTAAGGCTATCGTATTTTATTCACGAGTGTACGAGAGCAATGACGACATATACAATCTAGTTAAGCGGGAGAGTGAATAAATAAGCTTATGCAACACCGTATTATCAGATGGATAATTGGCGTACTGATTTTACTCATAGTAGCTATTCCAAGCACTATTTATGCTGATGAAATACTGCAGGTAGTTCAGAATTTATTCACCGCTCTAGTTGATGGTATTTTTCAAGATTATTAAATCAAGTTTCCTGTCTCGTAGCGGCCTATTGTCTCTCAATACATTTCTGATAACCTGCAGGCAATAATTAACCATGAAACCTGAAGAATTTTGGCAAAATTTTAAACTTGGAGAAGAGCAGGAAATTGCAGCTAACTTTATATATGATGCATTAAGAAATTTTCATGAGATGGAGACAATTAGTGTTGAGAGGGAGATTTTCCCTGTGCTGTATAATCTTTCAATTGGAGTTGAGAGATTATTGAAAGTTGCGATTACTTTAGTTGAGTTTGGTAAAAATACAAACCATAGACAGTTTGAAGAATCATTAAAAACACACAATCATCCTGAATTACTGAGTCGATTAGAAGATAATAAGCAAGTTAACTTAGGCAGTGTTCAAACAGAATTCTTAGATATTCTGTATAGGTTTTATAAATTGCACAGATATGACCGATTTAGCTTCGGATCACTCCAGAGGTTGGGGGAGGATAAAGAAATTTTACAAAACTTTTTTCACAAGCATTTGGGCATAGATATAACTGAAAATTTTCCGATTACTGCAGTTTGGAATACATTTCAAATTAAAAAGTTTTTTGGAAAAGTAGTTAAAAAAATCACTAAAGAACTTTATCGGATAATCAAAGAAGAAGCAAAAAGAAAAAATATTTATACGGATGAAATTTCTGGAAGTGATTCAAAGGCGGCAAAGGTTTTATGGGGAGACGATGATCTTCATTTTGAAGATGAAGACAGAGTGATTATAGAGCTTTTAATTTATTTCTTACATACTAATGAGTCAACTTTAATCGATGTTATAAAAGATATTGACCCGCTCGATCTTGACCCGGGTTCCTCTAAAAGATATTTAGAGGTGTTGCTTAGCAATAAGGCCAGATACCGCTCTGATGTACTTGATGAGATTGAGTGCCTATACCAAGAAGAGGTTTCTGATGCAGGTGAAAGGCTGAAATTGATCGATGCTATCAAGGATCCAAATGTATATTTTAGCCATACTGACTAATCAATGAATATCATGCTATCCCTGGATGAGTGCCGTGAAGTACTAAGCGATGAGTTGTCTCAAAAACTTTCTGGTAAGCGAATGAAGGAGCTACAGAATTCACTTTACCGGATTTGTGAACAGATACTAAAAAGCAAAAATTGAACCACTTACGTCGGGGTATGGATCACTCCCCCTACGGGGGAGTGATCCATACGGAACGGTTTGGCAAAGCAATGCTATTTGCACTACCAACATTCCCCAGGAAATTCCCGACAGCAATGATTTGTTGGAGTCAATCTTCGTTCTCATTAGGTACATAATAACACAAAATAGAGAAAATAACACTAAAGTTAGCCTTAAATACAAGATTAAAGGGGTGGTAAAAACCCACTCAAACAGCCGCCCAACAACTGTCCCAACTGGCTCATTTACCCCCGACCGGTTAGGGTCAAATACACCCGTTAGTAATCCTCAAAATACCTCTAAGCCTCCTTAGTGCCAGTGGTTCTAGACAGCGTCGGCACCCAACTAAAAAGGAGTAAACTTCAAGCTCTAAGTTGGGGCATCAAACTGTTGTTCATGCTACAATAAAGGTACTGTAATTAGTAGTTAACCAAATATTATTTATGGGGTCAGCAGCAGAAATCTCAGTATTTGTTATTGGTGCATTGGTATTTCTTTTAACAATAGCTGGAATATGGAAAGTCTTCACAAAAGCCGGAAGAAGCGGTTGGAAGGCTATTATTCCAATCTACAACAACTATATAATGCTACGGATCGGCGGTCACTCCGGATGGTGGGTACTGGTATTCATTCTGCCGGCATTACCAGGCGTGATTGGTGCACTTACGGATGTAGCACAAGCACAGGCTCCAACTACATCTCTTGAGGCTGGAATAAACACAGGAAATGCAACTGCTGCATTGCCGGCTTTTTTGGGTGGTTCCGGCTCCGTTGGTGTTGCAATGATTATTTTTGCGCTGCTTGGCATACTATTTTTCCTAGCTTTGTTCCATCTTGTGTTGTTGGTAAATGTAGTTATGACATATGACTTAGCTCGGTCGTTTGGAAAAGGCACCGCATTTACATGGGGGCTGATGGCTTTGCCGTTTGTGTTCTGGCCAATTCTTGGTTTTGGAGATGCGCAGTACCGCGGGCCGGTAGCTCACCCTAAAACTCTAAGTGCTTCCGAGTCAGAGCAGGACAATACTGCAGAGTCTGAAACAGAGTAGATGCCTCTCCTTTAATGGTGTAGCTTTTTAGCCTCAGAAAGCGCTTATTTTTCTGTCTGTTGACTGATGTGCGATACACTGAAACTAACTACTCGTTAATCTATATCGCTTATGTCACACACACTACCCGATCTTCCATACAGTTATGATGCGCTTGCTCCAGCAATTGATGAACAGACGATGAAAATTCACCACGATAAGCATCATGCTGGATATGTAAAAAAGCTGAACAACGCACTTGAAAACTATCCGGACCTGCAAGATAAATCAGTCGAAGAGCTCTTAAAAAACCTTGAAGATTTAGAGGTTTCAGATGAGCATCGTGTGAAGATACGTCAAAACGGTGGCGGTCATGCAAACCATTCACTGTTCTGGCAGATTATAGGGCCAGAAAAAGAGGTTGATGATGAGTTGGTGTCAGAAGTAGAGCAAGCCTTTGGATCTGTTGATGCGTTTAAGAAAGAATTTGCAAGCGCAGCCAGTGGTCAGTTTGGGTCCGGCTGGGCGTGGCTTGTGCGAAACCAAGATGATGATCTGGAAGTCTATTCCACACCAAATCAAGATTCACCGCTTCTTAACGGTGATGAGCCAATTATTGGTCTTGATGTTTGGGAGCATGCGTACTACCTGAAGTATCAAAATGAGCGAGGGACGTACATTGATGCGTGGTGGGATGCACTAAAACTTTTGCCGTAAGTAAGTTACTGAAAACAAAACTTTAGCCAACAACAGCCCGTTTATCGGGCTGTTTTTATGTAAGAACTTAGTAGGGGGGGTAATTTACGTAAAAGTAAGTGCAATTGTCAATCTATACGAGAAAAAGCGGGTAGCTTACAATAAAGATCGGGTGAAGGTTGTTTATAAATTAATACCTTCTGGGTAACACCTGGAAGCAGCGCATTATGCCAGCAGAATCAGAAGCACAACAAAAAGCTGCCGGTGCAGCACTTTCCGCCAAGCGCGGCAATACAAAAGTTTCTGAACTTCAAGGTGCTGCTAAGGATATGTATCACTCGATGTCAGAAGATGAACTCGAAAAAATTGCCAAAAAAGATCAAGGTACAGAAAGTGGACACAAGAACGAGAATGATTAAAGGGATTTGTTTTCGAGCTTACATTTCGGGCAGGTACGCTATACTGAATAATGTACATGTCTTTACTTACGGGTAAAGCTACTACTCGACTTTTTCAAACCGCTTTAGCGGTGGCACTTGTGGTTGGGTTTTTTGTGTTGGTTGGAGAGGTGTTTTTTATAGCATTTGCGGGTGTTTTGGTAGCTATTGCTTTTGATGCCTTAGTTCGAGGAGTGCAGCACATAACTGTAGATAATCGCCAAGCTGCAGCAGCATTAACTTTATTCACCATTCTTTTGGCGCTGTCAGTATTCTTCTTTTTTTGGTCTTCAACAATTTATAATCAACTAATCTCATTTTTTAACCAACTTCCAAGTTCGTTAGCTGAGTTGCAAAGACAGTTTTCGGAATACCCGTTAGTTCAAGGAGTGCTGGATCGAGCGACAGGAGTTGATTATCAAGCAGCAATAACTGGCGGCGAGGCTGGTGGTCTTTTTGCGCAAATACTGACAGCTATCGGAACTTTTCTGGCTGTTTTGTTTGTTGGTATTTACGTAGCATTTGAACCGTCTGTTTATAAACAAGGTGTACTGTTTTTGTTGCCAAAGCGATTTCATGAACCGGTTAACAATCTTCTTTACAACATAGGCTCATATCTTCAGTGGTGGCTTGTAGGAAAGTTGATATCAATGGCCTTTGTCGGAGTTATCACAACGCTTGGCATGTGGCTTTTGGGCGTGCCGCAGGCCGTGTTGTTGGGGTTGATTGCTTCAGCCGGTACGTTTGTCCCTAACATTGGACCGGTGTTGGCTGCTATCCCGGCAATGCTTCTAGCTTTATCACAAGGTCCGGCGCTGGCGCTGTATGTTGCCGCGTTTTATTTGGCGGTTGAGATTTTGGAAAGTTACATTCTTACACCACTTATCGAGCGTAAAACGGTGTATCTTCCTCCAGCTTTAACAGTTATTATGCAAATTTTGCTCGGGTTGTGGTTCGGTTTTGTGGGAGTAGCAGTAGCTGCACCATTGGTGGTAGTTGGTATGGTATCAATAGGTGCGCTTTATCCTTATACCGGTATAAAAAAGGAAGTCGAAGAAGCGTAGCTTTTGGCTTGTCAGCTTGAATTGACTATTCCGGTTTGAGATAGTATTTTTTAACTCCATGACAAGCCCTGAAAACAATCAATCAACTTTACGTACCGCACTTTTTAGTGCAGCGGTAAGTGTTGTGGTTACGTTTTTAATATTGATTGTGTTTGGGGCAGTAGATTTTGATAATAATGCTGTAAACAACAACCAGACTGCTGCAGTAGGTCAAGCAACCCCTTCGGCTTCAACTACCAGTTCGCAAACAGCCAAAGTTGTTGAGGAGGCGAGCCCGTCCGTGGTTTCTATTATTGTTACTGAAGATGTGCCGGTGGTGGAACGATATTTTCAGGAAGGTCCGTTTGGTATCCCACGTCCACAGCAACGCCAGGAAGGTACACGCCGTCAGCAAGTAGCTGGCGGATCAGGATTTTTTGTGTCTGATGATGGATTGCTTGTAACAAATAAACATGTGGTTTCTAATACCAGTGCCTCTTACTCGGCCGTGACAAGTGACGGCGAAACTCATGAACTGGAAGTTGTTGGGCGGGATCCATTTTTGGATGTGGCAGTGTTAGAAACAGTTGATGGAGATGATTATCCGGCACTTTCCTTTGGCGATTCAGATGAGCTAATGCCGGGAGAAACGGTTATTGCAATAGGTAACGCTTTGGGGCAGTTCCAAAACTCTGTTTCCGTGGGGGTGGTTTCTGGGCTATCTCGCTCAGTTGTAGCCGGAGGTCCTATGGGGCAAAGCGAACAGCTTGAACAAGTAATTCAAACAGACGCCGCTGTTAATCCGGGCAACTCCGGAGGTCCGCTTCTAAATCTGTCTGGTGAAGTTATAGGTGTTAATGTTGCTATAGCTCAAGCTTCAGAAAACATCTCGTTTGCGCTTCCGTCTAATCTTGTACAAGAAGTAGTTTCTTCTGTAGAGGAGCATGGTGAGATTGTTCGGCCGTTTCTTGGAGTGCGGTACATATCAATAACCGAGGAAGTAGCGGAAATGCGTGATTTACCAGTAGACAGAGGAGCGCTGGTAATAGCTAATGAGCGTGGAGAGGCGATAACACCGGGTTCTGCAGCGGATGAAGCAGAGATACAGGAAGGAGACATACTTCTTTCTTTGGGAGGTACGGAGATAACATCGGATACAGATCTTGGTTCTATAATACGAGAACACGATGTTGGTGATACAATTAGTATGACAATACTTCGTGACGGAGAACGTCAGCAAGTAGAGGTAACTCTGCAGCAAGCTCCAGAATCTATTCAGTAAGTTTTAATAATTGCAACTAAAAATCTAGCCACACCATGAATACGAAATCAGCAGTAACTATTATTGGAATACTTCTTTTGGTTGGAGTCGGAGTCTTCCTTTTTGGCGGTAATGATGCTAATGCACCAACCAACCCGGATTCGGACGTGCAATCTGCCCAAACAGAACTTTCTTCTGACATAGAAGACGGTAATTATGTAATTCAAGCTGAAGAAAGTTCAGTAAGGTGGACAGCTCGTAAGTCACTAGTAAATGGATATGAAGATACAGGAACTATTCCAGTAGCCTCAAGCTCGATAAATGTCCAGGATGGTGAGATAGCAACCGCGACTGTCGAATTCGACATGACCGGTATTGCTGTCCAGCAAACGTCCAACACTAGTGCGGGGGTTGATCAGTTGACGGAGCACCTCCAATCTCAAGACTTTTTTGCTGTAGAGGAGCATCCTACAAGTACACTAACAGTGTTGTCGACAGAGCCTATAGCTAGCACTACTGCAGAGACTGATCACACTGTGACCGCGAACCTTACTCTGAAAGGGCAAACTAATGAAGTAACATTTCCTGCAGAAATCGGCACGCAAGAGAATACTCTGATAGTGCGTGGTAACATGACAATAGACCGTACCCGGTGGGGGATTCGATACGGATCCGACTCATTTTTCGACAACCTCGGCGATAATGTTATTGCCGACACTGTGGATATAGCTGTAAATCTACAGGCACCTCAGCGGTCAACCACAATTTCAGATGAGGTATCTACGACTACTACAAATAATTAATAACTAATATTCATGTTTTTTAACAGAGAGCACAATTCAAATTTTACAAAAGCCTTAACAGTCCTTGCAGTAGCAGGCACGGCTTTTTTGGTGGTACTGACCTTTAACGAATTAAAGCGTGGTAGTTACATTGGTCAAACCAATGATGTGCAAAACACCATATCGGTATCTGGTACCGGAGAAGCTACAGCTGTCCCAAACTCCGCTCGATTTACGGTTGAGGTACAGCATGAAGCTGAGGCTGTAACAGAAGCTCAAAATCAATCCACCGAAGCGATAAATGAAATTATCAACTACTTACAAGATGCGGGTGTTCAAGAAGAGAATATTAAAACAACTGACTACAACATTTCTCCGCAGTATGAGTATGAGGAGGCAGACGGTGAGGTAAGGCGGCCACCATCCGGAGAACGCCAGTTGGCGGGCTATGAAGTAAGTCAGAGACTTGAGGTTACTACAGATGATACAGACCAGGCAGGTGAACTACTTTCTGGAGTTGGCGAACGTGGGGCTGACTCAGTATCTAGTCTGTCTTTTGTAGTAGATGATGAGAATGCACTGCAACGAACGGCCCGTCTAAATGCTATAGCAGATGCCCGAGAGAATGCTCGACAGTTGGCGCAAGCTCTCGGTGTAGAACTTACCGGAGTTGTTGGTTATAGCCAATCTGGAGGTGCTCGTCCACTGCAGTATGAACGAGCAGAGATGACCGCTGATGATGCTGATGGAGGCAGTGCATCACCGCAAGTTCCAACTGGCGAAAACCGTCTTGAGACACAGGTAGAAGTGGTCTACGAAATCCGTTAAATAACGGATCATTCAGTTGACACTCCTTTAACTTTTGGCTATATTTACACATGCAACGCCAGAGACGGCAGGCTTCCATAAGTCCTGCTTAGGCCCACAGTCTACACACATTGTTGTAGTTCGGTGCGGCTACTTTGGCTGCACCGTTTTATTATTAAGCGGTGCTTGATTATTGACTGTTATTAGGTAACAACTTCTTACATGGCGCTATCACGCGAACAAAAAAAAGAGATACTCGATACGCTCTCTGGCATTTTAGATGCTGATGAGACAGTGACGTTCGTTCGCTTCAACCGACTACCGGTAAAGCGCATGGAAAGCTTGCGAGACGCACTCCGAGAAGAAGGTGTAAGCTTTCAGGTCATCAAAAAATCACTTCTTGAAGTTGGATTAAATAAACATGGTCCGGCAGGAGAAATTCCAGATTTACCGGGACAGATTGCACTTAGCTACGGTGGCGACGGAGTAACTGCTTCAGCTCGAGGTGTATACCAGTTTGAAACGGATGAAGAAGCTGGAGAAGAGCTGGAGATTGTTGGCGGTATCTTTAAAGGAGAGTATAAAGAAAAAGACAAGATGATGGAAATTGCACAGATTCCAGGAGCTGACGAACTTCGCGGCATGTTTGTTAATGCGATCAGTTCGCCAGTTAACGGACTAGCAGTTACGCTTAACGAACGAGCAAAGCAACTCGAGTAAAATATATTATTAACCACTAACTACTAAACTAATAGCTAACAGCTAAAAGTTATAAATATTATGGCAGACGAAGAAAACAACAACGAAGAAGAAAATCAAGAAGGAGAGAATGAGGAAGAGTCAGAAGAGGAAGAGCAAGAAGAAAACGAACAAGAGGAAGAAAGTGAAGAGGATACTGAAGATGCAGAGGGCGCGGAAGACGAAGACGACCAAGAAGAAGATGCAGAGGAAGAAGACGACGATGACAACGAGGTTGAAGAAGAGGGTGAAGACGTAGAGGTGCCAGAAAAGTTTGAAGATATTGTTGAAGAGATAGAGGGAATGCCAGTTATTGAGCTTAATGAGCTTGTAAAACTTCTTGAGAAGAAATGGGGTGTATCAGCACAAGCAGTTGCAGCAGGTGGTGGAGGTGAAGAAGAGGAAGAAGAAAAGGATGAATATGATGTAGAGCTTGCTGACTTTGGTGATTCCAAGATTAGTGTAATCAAAGCTGTTAAAGCAGCTCTCGGTCTTGGTTTGAAAGAAGCTAAGGGCATGGTTGAAGACGCTCCGGTTGTTTTGAAAGAAGGTGTTCCAACAGAAGAAGCTGAAGAGATGAAAGAAAAAATCGAAGATGAAGGTGGAGAGGTTGAGTTAAAATAGTCTCCAAACAAAAATCCCTTTGTCTAAACAAAAGCCGCCCTTTGGGTGGCTTTTTATATTGTGTTCTGCACAGAGAAAAGTGTTGTAATAAAATAGCCCAGCAAAACCGCTGGGCTTATGTGTTTCGGTGTTTTTCTATAAAATCACGATTTTTGTGTTTGGTTGTGAGGCCAAGGTTGTACAGCACGTGAAGGGTTGCTGCTGACGGCTTGGAGTACACTGAGGGGGCTGGCCGGTGTTTACTGTGCTCCTGATTATTCTGCGATTTTCTGCGTTTCGTTATTGCTACCTCTACTTTTTGTGTTTCGGCTTTTGACCTGATTTTGAGTTCTGTACCAGACTTGACGAGAGTTATCTCAACAGCTGTACCGAAGCGTCGGGACTTGTATGAAATCTCTTCTTTTCTCAGCTTCTTGGTGACCAGGTTAGCCACCCTTCTTTTCTTGTGGACGGCTCGGGCATGTTTAAAAGGCATGGAGGAGCGTAATTTGTGAACAGAACATTCACTTGTAGCGTAAATGAACGTTGTGGTGTATGCAACTTTATGTTGTGAACGTCTTTGGTCTTCAAAGTAAAACGAAAACTATGATAAGATAATTTTTGTCATGGAAGTACTAGAAACATTGTTTTCCAGCCGTCCGCGCGTTAAGGTTATTCGCAACTTTTTGTTCCAGCCAAATGAAAAATTCCCTGCTCGCGATATAGCTGAAAGAACCGATGTAGCAGTGAGTACGGCTCGCACTCATGCTCGAGACCTTGCAAGCATTGATTTCTTGAAAGAGGGAGAAACCGAAAGCGCCAACGGAGGAAAAAATAAAACAGCTTGGTATCTTAACAAAAACTCAACACTTCGTAAGCCGCTGCACGACTTAATTATTCAGCACCAAGAATTCAGTATTGAGGATGCTGGAGAAGAATTAAGGAAGGTCGGAGACTTTTCTATTGTAGTGTTATCCGGAGTATTTGTTGGTTCAGATGATCGCCCGGTCGATATTTTGCTGGCTGGTGAGGAGGTAGACAAAAACAAACTAGATCGATCGTTAGCTAAGATTGAGCAAGCCTTGGGTACTGAACTACGATATACTCTGCTGTCTGAAGAAGAATTTCGGTACCGTCAGAATGTGTACGATAAGCTTGTTCGAGATGTGCTTGATTACCCTCACCACACCATTGTCGATACAATGAATGCAACAGCGGCAACTCGGTAAAGGTGCAATATAGCTGATTTGGACAGAAGCTTGCCGGAAACAAATCTGCTTTAAAGGTTGACTATCGGCCGGCTTTTCTTTACTATAACTTCCAGCCTCACGGCCGTGCGGGCTTTCGCTCAGAGCGGGTGAGGTATGTTACTTTTTTATACTGGCGAGTCATCAGCAGTAGGATGGTCGCAAGTCCGTTGTTCTCGCGCGTTTGCGCCCCTGGACTACTGTGATAGCAGAAACCAGTATTGAATATTACTTACTAGTTAGCAGATTAATTACAAGTTTACTATGGCAGAAGAATTCAATCGAGATAAGTCACATGTCAACATTGGTACGATTGGCCACGTTGATCATGGTAAAACAACGCTGACTGCCGCAATCCTCCATTCTCTTAACATCAAAGGAGATGGATACGGCGCTCAGCAACAAGCAATTGATCAGATTGACAACGCTCCAGAAGAGAAGGATCGAGGAATTACGATTGCGTTGTCTCACACTGAGTACGAAACACCGAATCGGCACTATGCTCACGTTGATGCACCAGGGCACGCCGACTACATTAAAAATATGATTACTGGTGCAGCGCAGATGGATGGCGCTATTCTTGTGGTGGCAGCATCTGACGGTGTTATGCCACAAACACGAGAGCACATCCTTCTTGCTCGTCAGGTAGGTGTACCGAAGTTGGTAGTCTTCCTGAACAAGACTGATATGGTTGATGACCCTGAACTCGTTGACCTCGTAGAAGAGGAGGTGCGAGACATTCTCGACCAGTACGAATACGATGGTGATAATACGCCTATCGTTCGTGGGTCAGCTCTTGAAGCTCTTGAGTCGGATGATCCGGAAAGTGAAGAAGTGCAGTCAATTATTGACCTTATTGATGCTGTTGACGAACACATTGAAGATCCGGATCGTCAGACAGATAAGCCGTTCCTTATGCCGATAGAAGATATCTTCTCTATCGAAGGTCGAGGTACTGTTGCAACCGGCCGTATTGAGCGCGGCATAATGCACGTTGGTGACGAAGCTGAGATTGTTGGCATGAAAGAAACACAAGAAACTACTATTACCGGTATCGAAATGTTCAACAAGCAGCTTGAAGAAGGTCAGGCTGGTGACAACGCCGGAATTCTTTTGCGAGGTATCAAGAAAGAAGATATCACTCGCGGACAGGTTATTGCTGAACCAGGATCAGTAACGCCACATACTAACTTCGAAGCTGAAGTGTATGTTCTCGACAAAGATGAAGGTGGTCGGCACACGCCGTTCTTCTCAGGTTATAAGCCACAGTTCTACATTCGTACTACGGATGTAACTGGAGAAGTAACGCTTGATGAAGATACAGAAATGGTCATGCCAGGCGATACGGCAACCTTCAAAGTTGAGCTGATTGCGCCAGTAGCGCTCGAAGAAGAGCAGCGATTTGCGATTCGAGAAGGAGGTAAAACAGTTGGAGCTGGAGTTGTAACAAAGATTACTGAATAGTGATGGCCACTAAGAGCAAAGAAGACGTTGGTCAAAAGCTACGCATTCGCGTGCGAGCATATGACCACAAAATCCTCGACTCCTCGGTGCAGCAGATACTGGATACCGCTATTCGCTATGAAGCTGAAGTAGCCGGTCCGGTACCACTGCCGACTGAGACAAAAAAGTACACGGTAAATCGCTCAACTTTCGTACACAAAGATGCGCGAGAACAGTACGAAATGCGAGTACACAAGCGGTTGATCGATATTCAGGATCCGACTCCGAAAGTGATTGACGCGCTAACAAACCTTGACCTACCTTCGGGAGTCTCCATTGACGTTCAAATGGTTTAGGGATTCACAGAAGCTCACTTTAACCCGGCCTCTTTGCCAACACAAAGGGTAACTTGGGTAGCGTAAGCTGCGTGTGGGTAGTCTCATGTTTCAGGCAAGCTGAAAGAGTGTAAAGTAAATAAAAATTATGGCTGAAGAAACTACAACTGAAAGTGATACTAGCCAAAAAAACCTACAGTTTCTTGTAGGGGAGAAGAAAGGCATGACACAAGTATTCGATGAGGCTGGTAATGTACACCCGGCTACGGTAGTTGAGGCTGGCCCTGTAACTGTAGTACAGGTCAAGACAGTAGAGCAGGATGGATACAGTGCTTACCAACTTGGATATGGAACTCGATCAAAGAAGAACGTTAACAAAGCGCAGCAAGGTCATACAAAAGCGGCACGAGAAAACGCTGACAGAGAAGAGCACTTTCAGGTTTTGCGCGAGTACCGACTTGAAGAAG
>CAYVKO010000011.1:18585-23480 GCA_964452185.1 uncultured Candidatus Saccharibacteria bacterium | reverse complement strand
ATGTAGAATTCGGTATCAGACGAAGAGTCTATCGAGTCAGCCTTAAAGTGCAGCTCTCCCGTAGACGACGCTGTGTCAACAGAAACAACTTCACGAGCAACCTCCGTAGTACCGTCTGATTTAGTAACCCGGATATCACCACCGTTCGACTTCACGTTTGAGAAGAAGTCTGAACCCATATCCGAAAGATCGACATAAACCGGAAAGTTTGAAAGATTGGAGTCAACTTGAGCACTGTCAATAGTAATCTTCTGACGATATGTCCAGGAAGAGTCATACCAGCTTGTCTGCGCCCACACTTCACCCACACCCAAGGCTAATACTCCTATCGTTATTAATGCAGTAAGAGTGTACTGTAATGCTCTCAAGTTCCTCAAAAAGAACCGGTGATGTTACTTGCGTGAAGGTGACTTACGACGGAGCTCGAATCGTTTCGTAAAGAAGCGAATAGCCCCAATCAGCAACATAAGAGCCACAAAAGCAATAAGAAGAATCCTCCACGGAATCACCCAGAAAGACAAGCTGTCTGTGTCTATCGTGTTTCCATAACTACGGTTGAGACTCAGTTCAGCGTTGTAGTATCCAAGGAGAAATCCCGGATCCCAACTTACAGATCGATACCGTGTACTGTCCGGCAGTGCAAAGTACGCATCAACCGGAAGGGTCGCAACTCTCTGCCCGAAGATGTTCGTTATATCAATCTGTCCGTACGGAGCCAAGTGAACATTTCCGGTGTTTTCAAAGAGTAACTCAAATTCACTCGGACCATCTTCAAAGAAAACCGAACCGGATCCGGCAGTGCGGAAGTCAGTGAGTTGGCCGGCCTCCTCTGTTTCGCCGTCAACACGAACCAAGAAGAGTGAAGCCAAACGGCTGACAACCGTCGCGGCCCCTTGGTTTTGCTGCACTTCTTGTGAAGGGGCGTTTGAAACAATGACCGCACCATACCGACCTCCTGGTTCAGCGTCTTCAGGAACACTAATCTCTACCGGTATCTCAACCTGCTCACCAAACTCAAGCGTAAACTCTTGGGCTGCAGGACTGAGAAGATCCTGAAGCGACCGCGGCCCGGTTTCATCACCAAGCAACGTTACCGTCTCTTCAGAACTTTCGGCTGCCGTGAAATCCTCCACCTCAACAGCAAACGTCATTGACTGCTCTCGCCTGTTCGTAACCCGAATTGTCCGCGTTGTTGATTCACCAGGTTGCAAGGATACTTCTTGCTTACCAGGACCTATGACAAAATCATTCTCTGCATCGACCGTAAGCTGTTCATAGGTCAAAGCCTGGTTGGCGGGAGTAGTGGTTTGCGCCTCTGCCGTCGGGGTATACACAGAAAGTGCAACCACGGCTATCAGACCACCTGCCGCAACTGAAAGAGAGGTTACACAGAATCGCCTCATCTCATTTGTAATGAAATGTGTCATACGAGTTAGTTGGTAGTAGCTGTCGCAACGACAGTGGCTGAGTAACTTCCGTCTTCAGGTTGTGTGTTGTTGGCTACTCCAGCAGCAAAGCAGATCGTTGTGTCATGACCGCTAGCGTCCGTTGAGGTTCCAGTCGAACCAACAGTAGTTTGGCTTGTACTGTTAAAGCCTATGTAGCTTTTATCGGACGGAATACTTGTTCCTGTGTCACTTCCACTTCCGTCACAAGCTGATCCGGTCCCCCAACTTGTAGAACCAGCATCAGCCGCTCCGCCGTAAGCAGAAACTCCAAAGGCGTAGTCCTGACCGCTAGTAGACAGATCCCACGTCTCCGGCGTACCGCTTGTAGCCTCGGAATAGTTCGGAAAGTCAGTAGTCTGAGTTCCATCAGCTTGCATAGCCGGATCATCCTGAGCGTTTATCGCTAAAGAATAGCCGGTTTCGTTGTTAGTCGTAACCGTAAAGCTGGATCCTCCTGTAGACTCAGACGAGGAAACACCTAAGTTGTTCATGTTGATACTGTTCCCGTCGTTGTTCGTGATCGAAATCTCTTCATTTACCGTCAAGTTAACAGTGACATTTGCAGTATCACTAGCTTGCGCTCCAACCACTGCCGGCTCGAGCATGGCAAAGCTCATGAACGTGAGAGTTGTCACCGCAACACCCGCGGCTACAATCTCAGCTATGAGTGACTTACTTATAATTCTCTCCATAGATAGCAATAATCTCGTTAACGAATAATCGGTGCTTTCACAAAAGCACCGCAGTACACACAAAAGTTACTCTCTGTGCACTGCGCTACTTTCGTCGTTGTTCGAGCCTGTACTCTCCTGCACTTCCGGAACCATGATGTACAGGTACTCATCACCGTCCGCTTCGCGAAACTCCGGCTGAATCACTCCCGACCGACTTGAAGTGGACTTTACCTCAACCGGATCCGAAAACTGATCACGAACACGTTGCTCCATCTCCCCTTGCGCCTGCGTACTAGTTGGTGCCGGCACGACAACTGCATCATCAGGGCTTTCTTTTTGTACCTGACTTTCTTCAGCAGAACGAACCGACTCAACAGTCGAGCCATCCGAAGCTTGGTTATCTGCAAATCGTACTGACGGCACGTCTTCGTACACCGAAGTTGATGACTCCTGCGTATCAGCAAGCCAAGCCAGCCGACGTGAAATCTCATCACCCAAAAAACCAAACGCTTGAGTAATCCGACCACCAAGCCAAGAGAAGAAGCCGTCACTACCGACAGCTCCAACTGCGGCAACTTGCCCGCCACTCTGACCAGAACTTTGCATATGCTCGCTAAATCGATCAGCTGTTCTATCTGCTTCTTGAGCTATCATTCCTGAAGTTTCACTGACTGAAGCAACCACCACCTCCACCGGCGATTGATGTTTCAGTTTCTCATTCAAGCCGACACCAATGTCGTGGTAAGTTCGTTCCGTAACCTCAGCCATCCGTTCAACCGGCGTTTCCAATGTGCTTGTTCCAAATCCAGCCAACCCAATCGCAGCAGCCAAAAGCAACGACAGTGCAGCAGTGGTTAGCCGGCGCCGTTTGTGATCTTCTTGCGGCGGCACAGACGAACCGGCTCGACGCCAGCCGTCACGAGTAAGTCGCCAGCGGCTCGACATCCGTTCTGGATCAACCTCTGAAGACGACGGTTGCTGACGAGAAGATTCCCGGAAAGCAGAGCTGGTATTTTCGTGGCTAAAGCCAAAATTATTCTCCTTTGCCGAAGGCGCAATCGGAAGATTCCAAACCACTTTCTTTTCACCAGCTTCGTGCGACTCACCCGTTTCGGTTTTTTGTTCGCTACCTTCAGATTCCTCAACTCCACCCCTCGATGTGCTTATCGGAACTTCACGACCCTCGACCTCTTCTGTGTCACCTTCACCTTGATCGCCCTCCTCTTGCGCTTGTGAATATTCCTGGTCATCACTGTCTGGCATAACCACTTTCTTGAGCTCGGTTGTGACATGATTCTCCGGCAGATCATCAATGTCAAAGCTATCCCTGTGCTCATTCGCATAGGTGAAAAATTCAACCCGATCGACAAACCGGTTACGTCCAACCTTGATCGAATGGAAATAACCTTCCCGGGCTAACTGCCCAACGTAGTCACGAGTGTATCCAGTTAGTTCAGCAGCCAGACTGGTTGAGATAAACGTACTGCCGTCTCTAATAAGTTGATCGTCCATCGTATATAAATAATACCCAACCTTGCGCGCCCGCGCATGTGGATAAGCTCGTCCGAACAAGACGGGATATCCCTAAGACAAGGTTTAATATCAACACCATCTTGCTCATCCAAAATTCAAGCACTACTACTAGTGGTATTCAATCTCGTCCTCAAATTTAAGTACTTTTTAGCCTGAAAAAACCATAATAAACAAATCTATAAGCCGTCAAATAAAAGGCTGGGGTGTGTAAGAACCCAGGCATGATTAACGGTACTTTCAGCATGTGAAACAACCTGCAAATCTCTCCCGAAACGGTACTTGATCCATTATTCTCCGGTATACGATCCTGGTGCAGCTGTAGATTCTTTTTGGTGGTTTAAATTTAGCAATCTAAGTGAAAGAGATGAATATTAAACACAAAATAAAAAAAGGGGGGGATACCCCTCCCTTTTTTGCCTAAAAACTTATTTATCCCGGAAACTTTCGCTTTATTTTCATAAAAAATAAAACGAGATGAAATATGGCTTTATAAAGGGCTTTATTCCTCCATTTTTTCGGCCAGCAATTTACGTAACACTTGCGGATTAGCTGACCCGCCTGTCTTTTGCATTCCCTGACCTATCAAGTATTGTATGGCTGAATCTTTTCCTCCCTTGTATTCCTCTACCACATCTGGATTTTCTTCAATTATCTCATCCACCACTGGCGCCAGTTCGTCTTCTCCGCTTTTTTGCAGTAGCTCATTTTCTTCGGCTATCTTTTGTGGATCTCCACCTTCGGTAAACATTATTTTCAGCGTGTCTTTCCCGCCCCGAGAGCTTAGATCATCTTGGCTAATCATCGTGATGAGTTTGGCAAAATTCTCGGCCGAGAGATTCTGAGTTTCGTCATGTTCGCGCTCAAGACCAACCACATCAGACGTAAGATAAT
This sequence comes from uncultured Candidatus Saccharibacteria bacterium, assembly GCA_964452185.1. Taxonomy (GTDB): domain Bacteria; phylum Patescibacteriota; class Minisyncoccia; order Phycocordibacterales; family SW-6-46-9; genus SW-6-46-9. The sequence continues at coordinate 18,934 of CAYVKO010000011.1, read as the reverse complement.
TAACCGCAAGAGTATATTCTTCGTCGTCCTCGAGACGTTCAACCGAAGCGTCAAAAAGCTCCTTGAGATCTCTGCGCTCAAGCAGAGTTTCAACGTCTTCTTTATCAACTCCCAAATCGATCAGGCGCTCTCTGGCTTCGGCCGGCAACTCCGGCAAGCTCTCTTTGAGTTTCTCATCTGCGAATTCAGGTATCTCACTTATCTTGAGCTTAGGAAGATCCGGGTCCGGAAAGTAACGATAATCATCTGCTGTCTCTTTGGTTCTTTGCGCAAATGTTTTCTGCTTGTCTTCATCCCAACCACGTGTTGCTTGCGTCACTTCCTTACCGCTCTCTAAGACCTTCTTTTG
>CAYVKO010000011.1:15240-18485 GCA_964452185.1 uncultured Candidatus Saccharibacteria bacterium | reverse complement strand
GCACGGTTAAAGTTAACCAAACTCTTGCTGTCTTCATGTACATTTACACCAGTGTCCTCTTCTAAGTGCACACGAGTGATATCCACTCCGGCAAGTGACCCACCTGATACGAGCGGGTGTTCATACTGACTGATCTGATACCCTTTCGGTATATCCGGATAGAAATAATGCTTACGGTCAAACTCGGTGTAGTCAGCTAAGTCACCGCCGAGTGCTTTTCCGACTCGAAGTACTTGCCGAACCGCCTCCTTGTTGATGGTTGGTAACGTTCCCGGATGTCCCATACATACTGGGCACACATTTACATTCGCCTGTTTCTCCTCCGGGTCGTTAGCGGAGTTACAAAACATCTTTGTCTTCGTAGACAGCTGAGCATGTACTTCCAATCCAATTGTTGGTTCGTACTCGGACATAAAAGTTGTGGCAACTACCTTTGTGTATAGTTTAGCACGACCTCACATCTTTTATAAAAACTTCTTCTTACTCAACTTCAGACCGTAGTATCTTCACCAAACTGTCGCGAAATGACTTAATAGACCCATCATCCAAAATAGATGTTGTGTATACAGTGTTATCTATACCTTCTTCAAGCTCCTCCTTGATTGAAGATAATTCATCATCCTCTAATACATCCGCCTTTGTTAGAACAACCACTTCCGGTTTTTCTACAAGTTCTGTATCGTATTCAGCTAACTCATCGCGGATCTGTTTGTATACATCTACCGGATCGCTTTGTTCTAAAGATATACAGTGAACAAGCATCTTGGTACGAGAGACATGGCGGAGAAACTCATGCCCCAAACCTTTTCCTTCTGCCGCTCCTTCTATAAGACCAGGAATATCGGCCAGGATGTACCCGTACAATTCTCCAAGGTGCGGTGATGTGGTTGTAAATTCATACTGCCCCACCTTTGAGTCAGCACCGGTAAGCGAATTCACCAGACTTGATTTACCTGCATTCGGAAGCCCGACAAAGCCGGCGTCAACCGGAAGCTTTAACTCAATGAGAAACTCAGCTTCCTCACCCTCTTCTCCATCCGTCTGCTTTTGTGGAGCTTGGTTGGTAGAAGATTTGAAGTGAGCATTACCCATCCCGCCGTCACCACCGGAGAGAACCTTGCGGGTTTCCCCTTCTTCCAAGAGTTCAAAAGCTTTTTTCTTTTTTGCGTTCTTTATGACCGAACCAACCGGAAGTTCTATCACCAAATCCTCACCGCTTTTTCCGGTACGGTTATTAGAACCTCCGTCTTCTCCTGGCTCAGCAGCAAACCGATCTTTGTGCGCATACTGACTTAATAAGCTTACATCTCGAACCCCTTTTACGTATACGTCACCGCCATCACCGCCGTCGCCGCCAGCCGGGCCGCCCTTCTCTACACCGGCCTCTCGACGCCAGCGAACAACACCATCACCGCCGTCTCCAGCCTGTATATGTACTTGTATTTGATCGACAAACATTGTGGTTATGGTATATGAAGTATCCGTCGTTGTCATTAATTAAAACTCCCTAAAGCCCAACAAATAAAAAGCAGGAACCACAATCTCCGTGATTCCTGCGTAAGTGAAATTATAAAACGAAAGCCACAACAAAGTTGGGGTGCACTTGTAGGCGAACATCGCCGTGTTCTGATTCACCAAGCATTTCCCGACACACTGTATAAGGCAATCGAGACCGCCCATCAAACGGCGTAATATTATATCTGCTTCTGGTAATCTTGTTCACTGCCGGATCAGGGATATAGATATCTTCATCTCTTATTTTTACCACCACCTCTCCATCTCCTAAGATAATCTGAAGATGTTCGGGATCGACTTCAGGAAACTTACCTGACACTCTCCGGTCAAGATCCGAAAGTGAAATAGGACGCTTGTTAAACCTGGGGCCTAATTTGCATCGTACGGAGCTTCCGTTCGATACAATCTTGGCTGACTTAACACTCCCACGAACTCCTGTAGACATAAACGTTCTTTACTTATTATGCGAAAGATCAAAAATGCACTCCCAATAATCTAACAATCGTATAGAAATTAGTCAACCAAATACGGTAATAAAAAAGCAGGGTGCGTGTTTGCACCCTGCTGGTTAGTTAGTTGTTGTTTGTGTTAAAGCAGACTTTCATTGGCAATGCGCTACTTCCAGACATACACCAGCACATCGCGCTTCCGTGGAGTTAACGTCACTTTTTTTCTTGAGGCAGAACTGACAACCTTACTACACGCCTCCAGGAGACGCTGATACGGAAAAGAATACGGGCGGTCACTGTCTGCACGAATACAGTAAATCTTTGCATTGTCGTTCTCGGCATAAAACTCGATACTTGGATCGAAGTTTTCCTCATCCAAGTTAACAGAGATTATGTTTTCGTCTCGTGCTCCGACAACGACTCCCTTTTCCTGCATAATGAACTGAAGGTCTTCAATCCTGCGATCCGCAAACATCTCTGCAGAAACTGCATTGTTCAGTTCCGTCCAAGATATAACGTGGTCACTAGAGCCAATAGAGCAACATACCAGACGATAGCCTGGCATTCTCTCTACTTGCGCATACTGAAGGTCTTCAAAGTCTGCCGACAATACACCTTCTTCGAAAGTCATAAAGAATTGCTTTCTTTTGTGAAAAGATCAAAAAGAGGCTCCTACTAAGCTAACAATTATTTAAAATTAGTCAATCATAAAGCCTCAATCAAATAAAAAAACAGGAACCACATGTCTGTGATTCCTGCATGTTGGTGACTACAGTTAACTATCCAAGATAACAGCCACAATAGAGTGCTGATTCGGTTGTAAATACGCCTTCTTGTTTATGTGCCCCTTCTCATGCTCCGAAGCCAGCATTCTGGACACCTTCTGGTGACAAGCCTTATAAGGCAGGCGAGGTTTACCGTCTGCCGGAGAGATGTTGCACATGCTCTCTCCCAACTGCTTGATATTTGGTTCAGGAATACGCAGACCGTTGTCCAACTTCACAACCATCTCCTCCTTACTTAAGATAATTTGAAGGTGCTCCAGCAGAGGTTCTGGACAGGTTCGTGAAAACTTCACTACTACCTCCCAGTGGAACTTCAAAAACGGAACAGTACGCTCATCGTTAGTGAGGCATCGTACCGAATTTTTAACCGATACAATCTGCTTTTCCGACTGAGCATCATTGCGGGCTCTTGCAGTCATACACCACTTCCTTACTTATGCGAAAGATCACTGTTGTCTTCTTAATCTAGCAACTGTATAAGATCTAGTCAATCTAT
>CAYVKO010000011.1:13110-15140 GCA_964452185.1 uncultured Candidatus Saccharibacteria bacterium | reverse complement strand
CCGAAAGGTGCAGCGCACTAAATCCTCTTCCTCAGAACCTGTTTCCTTCTCCACTTCCGCATACCGTGCACGGTCAAGACCTACTGAAGATAAAACTTCGGTGGGGGCTCTTAATGAAGGCATAAGAAGTCATTTTAATTTGTGTGAAAGATCTTAAAGATGCTTTATTAAAGCTAGCAATTATTTTGAAATTAGTCAAAGTATTAAACGCTTCAGATGTTCAACAAAAAACAGGAACCACGATCTTCGTGGATCCTGCTTACGGTTAGTGAATTAAGAATGATCTCTGGTATAAAAGCGGCTCGGATCTCTTTCTCCATATATCATAATTCGTCGTGGATATATCCGAATGTATACCCTGCTGTACTTTGAGGGTATTTTCCTGAAAGCTCTCTGAATGTTTGCGTAAGGCATCCGATACAGGTTTTTCCTGGAAGTATAAAGATGGTAAGCGTTGTCCAGGCTATATTTTCTGCACCGGCATGCCTCAATGGTTGCATCAGAAATGTCCAGCCCATTGTCGCACATCTTCACGACCGCCTCTTCACCAAGCATGAACTGAAGTTGCGGGTTTGTGTATTCCAAAGACAACCTTTCACGCAGATCTTCTACCGCTTCTGTTAGGTCATCGAACAAAATAGGACGGGTGATAGGATTGTTGAAACAACGGATTATGTTTTTCTCCACCTCAACACGAGCCAACTCTGTACGGCCCAGAGTTGTATCATGGCCGTTCTCAGAAACGTTTATAGCCATGAGCTTTTTTGTTTTTAAGGATCAGAGTTGTGCACCTTCAATTTAGCAACTCTTTTTTGTAAGTCAATAATCTACGCCTCCAGAGCTTTTTGAGCCAACGCCAACGCCGCCTCTTTGGTTTCTGTCGCCGCCATGAATAGATTATTGTGGCAGAATATAGCACCCTCCACTCCGGTAATCTCCTCTAGTTCTTCATCGAACTTTCCGCCCCAGTCAGCCGGAAGGTCCTTTCTGTTTTCAAACCCCTCCTCTTGAATTGTCTTTAAACGCCAACGGCCATTGCCGGCTTTCTGGTACACCACAAAAAGCGGCTCAGGCTTGTCTGATAACACGCCACGCCACGGAAGATCTTCATCCAGAATAATCAACCGCTTGTCCTCGGCCTGCTCGTACGCTTTCTCTACCAACTGCCCGCCGGCATGCCTATCTTCCGCTACCTTAATTTCTCGTGATAAAAGCTTCTTGGCCAATCCCGTTAATGTATCAAAGGTTTCGTCATAGTGAGGGTTAGTACTCTCTCGCCACGTTGGACGATGAGAATTAACAATACTCTGTACCGAGTACGGATAAACATCATCAAACGCCGTTTCTTCAATTAACGGCTGTCCATTATCCAGAGCATCAATCGGCTGTACTACCTTTCGGTCGACAATATCAGCAGCCGAATCATTTGTCAGCTCATTGCCATAGTGCTTCCACACCAACCCAAACGCTGCATACTTGATACCGTTCTCACGCGCACCGGCACCACCTTCCTGATGATGGTCAAAGCGATTCCGTTCCGGGTCATACTCTCCGCCAACATCCACCACAAAATCTGCCGAGTCAATAACTGAATCATCTCGGGAGCGGATTATCTCGATATCATCATCACCCAACAACAGACGCAAAGTTGCTACTGCAAACACATCATCGGAGTGGAACTTTTCGTTGTGAGTTACAATTTTTTTCATTCTCTAATCCTCTAAGTCGCCAACTAGCGCACCCATGACAGAAATCAAAAGCGCAGCCAGAAACGCCCACCAGAAGCCAGCTACCGACACGCCCGCAACAAACGATGCAGCCAGCCACAACATGAGCGCATTAATTACAAACGTAAACAATCCAAGCGTCACCAGATTAATCGGAAAGGTCAGAAACAAAAGAACGGGACGCACAATCGCATTGAGAATCCCGAGTATAAGCGCCACCCCAAGCGCCGCCCACACTCCTGTAACTGTAATCCCGGAAAAGAGTGCAGCCGACAAAAGAAGTGCTGCAGCCGTAACTAATGT
>CAYVKO010000011.1:10834-13010 GCA_964452185.1 uncultured Candidatus Saccharibacteria bacterium | reverse complement strand
TAATCCCGGAAAAGAGTGCAGCCGACAAAAGAAGTGCTGCAGCCGTAACTAATGTGGTAAAAATAAACTGCATACGAAGTAAAAATTAACTACTAATCTTCCTTATTCTCTTCACGCATTCCCCGCAAGCTTTTAGCGTAGTTTACAAGCGGCTCCACCATACCGTCAATCTGCTCCTCATAATCAGCTCGCTTATCATCCACCATAACACCCTCCTCATCGAACAACTCACTCACTCTTGAAAAATAAAGCGCCCGCCCCATCGGCACCATACCCAGCTCGATCAATGTTGGTTTTAAGAGTTCAACCACACGCGCTCCTCCAAAACCACCGGCAGATACTCCAGCAAGCGCTACAGGCTTATCAAAGTACTCATTAAAAGCTGCATCCAACAGCAACTTGAGCTCGCCAGGCGGACCGTGATTGTATTCCGGCGTTACAATGATGAACCCGTCAGAGCTATCCGCAATCCGCTTCCACTCTTTTGTCTGTTCATGATCCTCCCATGCCGGCTTGGTAGACTCAAACAGATGATCTCGAACATCCACAAGCTGGGTTTCTATGTTTTCGAAGTTCTCATCGATATATTCATGTAAAAAACGAGCCGCAGCTTCAGAATTTCGCCCCTCTCGTGCAGTGCCCAGAACTACCGGAATTGAGAGTGAATTCATAATTTATTTTGATTACCACACTAGTAACGTATTAGAAATAAAACCAAGACCCTATTCTAGCCCTAAGTGCTCAGCAAAAATCTTTTTGTAAATGTCTCGCCGGGAAATAATACCCGCAAGCTCTTCCTTATCCACTACCGGCATACGGTGAATCTTTTTGGCTAAAAGTAAACCTCCAACATGCATGACTTCCTGATCCGGATCCGCCGTATGAACGTCCCGAGTTATAAACTCCTTGATGTTAGCATCTTTCACCTCATGAACTGACATCTCCTGCTTTTTAGCGTCAGTGTAACTTTCGGGATTTTCGTAGTACGAACTGTAATGCGGATACAGCATTCGGAAGAGGTCTTTTTCGGACAGTATTCCGACCAGGCCATCGTCTTCCCCAACAACCGGCGCACCGGATATAGTATGTGTATGAAGTATCTCAGCAGCCTCCCGATACGTCGCTGACTCGGGAATCGTGACAATTTCGGTTTGCATTACTTCACGAACCTTCATAGTGGTATTTATTGTAGCACTACATTTATTTGTTGTTAGTTCTGGTCGGCTCGCCGCCACTCACCCTTACCACCGGTACGCTGCTGGTCGGCCATAACAATTTCATCATAAATGCCGTCAATCAAATCATATTCCTCAGCCTCCTTTGCAGATACCCATTCGTATTTATCAGCCTCCTCTTCTTGGAGTGCTACTTCGCCGGACTCCCAGTCAGCCATAGCTGAGATAATCAGCGAAGGCGCACCGTCATCATGCACCATGGCCAGACTGGTTACGTAATTAATATTCTCTATCTCCAAGCCCACCTCCTCCCTTACTTCTCGACGAAGAACCTGCTCGAGGACGTTGTACCAATGATGCTGTGTGTCTTTCGGCAGGCCGGTGTAGTCATCCGTCTCCAGCTTACCGCCGGGCACGGTCCACATTCCCGGAAACCTGCTCTTGTTTTCTGATCGGCGTGTGATCAGATACTTTCCGTCTTTTACTATTATTGCGGTAATCACCACCTCATGTAGAAGCTTGTTTTCCATAGTTAACTTTTTTATCTTGCAGTAGGTACATTATACAACCAATAAAAAAGCACCGCCGGAGCGATGCTAAAGGTGATGTGTAAGTTATCGATTATTCACTTGTGATTCTTCCGGTTTCTCGCATAGCTCTGAAAGCTTTTGCGGTTTCCGGAGTAAGATTACCCTGTTTTCTTTCTACCACCGAAGGAGGCCACCAGGCATAATCTTTATGCTCATTACTAAGTGCTATGGAATCAACATTCATACGAGTAATACCACAGAGTCCTACATAGGTATGGCCCGGATACAGCTCGCCTTTCAACACTTTACTTTCAGTAAACATAAAGTCAGTGTCGGGACGGATATGCAGACCGATTTCTTCTTCAACCTCACTTATCAGCGCTTGGTTAAGATCCTCGTAGATCTCTACCTTACCACCCGGAAACTCCCATTTGCCTGGCTCGTATCGATCATCTTCAGACCGCTTGATCA
>CAYVKO010000011.1:5913-10734 GCA_964452185.1 uncultured Candidatus Saccharibacteria bacterium | reverse complement strand
CTTTCTACCAACCGCCAACCTTCCGACTCTATTTTGCGTTGTGCTTTCTTATACTTAAGCTCTTCTTCTTCGCCCGCCTTCGCAATAATAACCTTGTCATTCCGACCAATTTCTGATCCGTCCGGATGTGTCGGAGTGTCCGAGGTAGCCGGAGTTGGCTTCTGCTGCCCTTCACCACCACCGCCACGCTCTTCGGCTTCTTCAGCTTTCTTTTTGGTGGCGTTCAACTGCTTGCGTTCACGATTAAATTCTCCTTCTCCAACCTTTGGCACCAGACGCTTAATCTGCTCATCGACAGAATCAAGCAAGTCTTCAAAAAGACGCTTACCTTCTTTCTTGTACTCAACAGCCGGATCCTCCTGACCATAGGAGCGAAGGCGTACGCTATTTTTGGTACGCTCCATAGTTTCCAGATGTTCCACCCATCGTGTATCAATAGCCTGAAGCGCAATCCTTCGGACTGCCGAAAGAAAGTCTTCTTCGTCAAGTGTTTCCAGCTTTTCTTCGACAACATTTTGGAATGACTCATCGCCTTCAGCCAGATCTTCCAAGAACTCCTTCAGCTCTTCGTCATCAGCACGAAGCAGGCGATCCCGCTTTTCGTACACAGCCTTGCGTTGCTTGTCCAGCACATCATCGTACTTAAGCACCTGCCGACGAGCGTCAAAGTTAAATCCTTCAATCTTCTTTTGAGCACGCTCCAGGGCATTTGTTATCAACGGATTCTCAATAGGCTGATCTTCCGGGATACCGAAGGAGCCCATCATGTTCTTGACCATATCACTGGCAAAGACCTGCATCAGCTCATCCTCCAAGGAGACGAAAAATTGGCTGGCACCCGGATCACCCTGACGACCGGCTCGCCCGCGAAGCTGGTTATCAATCCGGCGTGCATTATGCCGTTCGGTTCCCAGCACAAATAAGCCGCCAAGATCTTTGACTTCTTCGTACTCTTCCTCGCTGGCATTAGCTCCGCCAAGCTGGATGTCTACACCACGACCAGCCATGTTCGTCGCCAGTGTCACCGCCCCTTTCGCTCCGGCCTCAGCGATAACCTCACCTTCATGCTTGTGGTTTTTAGCATTTAGAACCTCATGCGGGATCCCTTCCTGCCGCAAGTAATCACTAAGAAGCTCATTCTTCTCAATTGATACGGTACCGATAAGCACCGGCTGACCTTTCTCGTTGAGTTTTTTTACTCGCTTGGCTACCGCCTTGAACTTACCAAGCTCAGTCTGGTAGATCTGATCATCCATGTCTTTCCTGATTACCGGCTCATTGGTCGGAATGGCAAACGTATCCAAGTCATATACCTTAAAGAATTCTTCTGAGCTCGACATCGCAGTACCGGTCATACCCGACAGCTTCTCATACATTCGGAAGTAGTTCTGGAATGTAATGGAAGCATATGTGCGCGACTCTTTTTGTACTTCTACCCCCTCTTTTGCTTCAATCGCTTGGTGCAGCCCTTCACTAAAACGGCGACCCTCCAAGAGTCGGCCGGTAAACTCATCAACAATCATCACCTCACCATCACGGACAACATACTCCTTATCTTTCTCATACAGCGCTTTGGCTTTTACGGCTGTTTCAAGATGGTGAACATACTTAACTCCTTTGTCTGTATAAAGATTATCTACCCCCAGCGCTTTTTCCGCTTTTTCAATACCGGTATCAGTCATCATGGCTGCATTACGCTCTTCATCCAGTTCAAAGTCTTCACCCTCTTTAAGTTGCGCTGCGATATCTGCAAAAGTAGCGTACAACTTCTCCGATTCTTCTGCCGGAGCAGAAATGATAAGCGGTGTCCGCGCCTCGTCAATGAGAATAGAGTCAATCTCGTCAATGATGGCAAAGGCGTGCCCGCGCTGGCGGACATCTTCCGGGTCATAAGTAAGATGGTCTCGAAGATAATCAAAACCAAACTGGTTATTCGTACCGTAAGTAACGTCAGCATCGTATGCCTCCGGGCGGTCGCACTCTTCTACGAGCGCCTCAACAACTTCGTAGTATCCTTCCTCATCACGCTCTTCATCATCTTCTTCGAAGTTGGCATCCTTTTCGGGGGCATACCGGTAGGAGTTCTGGCTGTTTACAACACCAACAGAAAGCCCAAGGAAATCATAAATCTGCCCCATCCAGACAGCGTCACGCCGAGCCAGGTAATCGTTTACAGTTACGACATGCACCGGGTCACCATCAAGTGCATTCAAGTAGACCGGCGCAGTGGAAGCCAGCGTCTTACCCTCACCGGTCTTCATCTCGGCGATGGCTCCTTCGTGCATCACAATCCCGCCCATCAACTGAACGTCGTAGTGCCGCTGACCCAGCGTACGCTTAGCCACCTCACGGACAACCGCGAAAGCTTCATATAAAAGGTCATCAAGCGTTTCACCTTCATCGAGCCGTTTTTTGAACTCATCGGTTTTGGCAGCAAGTTCCTCATCGCTTAATGCTTCGATTTCCGGCTCGAGTTCATTAATATTCTCCACCCGCTCGCGGAGTTCAGCGAGTTTGCGTGTATTCTGGTCCCCAAACACATCTTTGAGGCCCTCTTTTAATGTATCGAGAAATCCCATATTTTTAGCAGTTGGCTGTAGCCACTTATTCACCACACAGAGTAACAAAAAATCCGGCCGCTTTCAGGTCGAGTTGGCAGTTATGCCACTTATTTACAAGGTGCAAGTAAAATTCTTTCCTTATAAATAAAAAATCCTGCCGGTGCGTGAGAGCAACGGCAGGTAAGATAGCTGGAAGAAAGAACAAGAGAAAGCGGTTAATCGGCTCCGGCGATCTTTAGGACTCTTTCAAGCTGATCCTGCAGCTCATCCTTAACTTCAACGTCGCAAGAAAACCGACGCGCCCAGTACGGATCATTAGCCTCGATGACTACTTGAGCCAAATCATTCCGCTGAGCATCGTTAGTCGCTACATCGTGAGCAAAAAGGTATGCCGAGCACGGATCATGACTCAGAAGAATAATACGAAAAAACATCAATTGTTCTCCATCGGTGAGCGCAGTTTTGCGAGAGTACTGACATACTAAGCGGGGCGGACAGTCGAGAAGTACACTCAGTGCTACATTAGGTTCAGATCCAGCGACTAGCAGATTCAGAAGAACTTCTTGATCTCTGATCGTCATAAGCAAATCGCAGGAATATGCGGTTGTAGTCGAATTAGTCTATATAGAGAATAGAATAAAGATTTAGTGTGTCAATGTGTATTTAAAAACTACCGACTGACTCTCCGGCTCGAATATCCTCAATGACAGATTCAAATTGTGATGCTTGCGTGGAGGAGAATCTTTCCTTGGCTTCTTCTAGGAGGTCAATAGCCTGTTGGTCTTGCCCTGCATGCTGATATGCAGCTGCCAACGATACGTACGACTGTGGGTTATTCGGATTTTCTTCATTTTGCCTTTCAAAAATAGCTATCAATTCATCGTGGTTTTCTGTTTGGCCGTACGCCCGGACAACCTCCCGCCGGGCTACCGTGGTGGTGCCAAAGTTTTCTTCCATAATATCTTTCGCCTGCTCAATATTTCCGGCATAGATAGCACCCGCAGCATACTTGGCTGCCGGCCCTTCAAACCGCGGAGCTAGCTCATGCGCAGTCTGGTAATACTCAAGCGCCTGGTCAGGGTTGCCGACCGCTCGATGCGCCCGAGCGAGGTCAATGAGTATCGACTGTTTTTGTCCGTTGGCCAGTTCATTGGCTCGCTCATACTGCTCTACTGCCTGCTCATACTGCCCGTACGCCATAAGCAGCTGACCATAGAAGACGTTATGCCGAAGATCCAACGGCTCTTCTTCAATCTGGTCTTCTATCTCGGCTTGAGCTGTCTGGAAGTAATTTTGCTTAAGCTCCATTGGCACATTACCGCTTCCGGCAACCTCAGCAGCTTCCTGAACGAGCTGTTCTCTGCTTTCTTGTGTACCCATGGCGTCATACTCAATAGCTTCCTGAAATGACTCAAGTGCCATCTCCGGCTGTCTTTCCGCTTGGCGCATAGCGTCAATCAGCGTCCGTGCCTGATTAAAGCCGGGAAGATTCAAAAAGAATCCCAGTGCTATAGTAGCGATACCTACCCCCATACTCACCCACACCTTGCCTTCCAAGCCGATTGACCAGTTTGGAAACCACACTTCATCTCCTTGAGTGTGCCGAGCGTGCAGCCACCCAAGAATAAGTGCAAAGAGTAAGTAGCTTACCAAGTGATCGAACACGAAAAGATTCTGCACCAAGTATGCGACCAAAAGCCCCGTCAGGAACGACTTCTCTAAGACAGAGAAGTTCTCCGCCTCTTCGGGGTCACGCCAGATAAGATACACTGCCGCTGCGAATATCGCCAGGTAAGCTGCTAAGCCAAGCGGGCCGGCCGCCACTAACCACTCGACAAGTACATTATGCGCCCGGTCGAACCACTCGACATCATCATGCATCGCCGGCATGTAAAACTCATTAAAGACGTAGTTATAGTTGCCCATCCCCCAACCGAGTGTGGCTGTCTTGGCATTCTTAGCATATCCTTCCAGGCCAATCTGCCACGTATCAAGCCGAGCACCAGCATTCCCCTCCTCCAAAGATATACTCGCAAACCGGTCAAGCACCGGCTGGTTCTGCACAAATTCCGAGTCCTTGAACGCAAGGAAGCTTCCTACTACCAAAAGCGCTACAACCACACCGCCGGCAGCTACCCGTCGCACCCACTTGCGACCACGCTGGAAAATCGCAATCAAAGTACAAGTTACAAACAAACCAACCAAGATCCCCAGGATCGCACCACGCGTCTGGGTAAAGTACATAACAATAAGATTGAAT
>CAYVKO010000011.1:0-5813 GCA_964452185.1 uncultured Candidatus Saccharibacteria bacterium | reverse complement strand
GATCCCCAGGATCGCACCACGCGTCTGGGTAAAGTACATAACAATAAGATTGAATAGACCTATAAGACTAAAGAGAGGTATTAGCAGCCGCCATCCAGCCGAACTATAAAACTTTTTTAAGCTTTTTCTGGTCTTTTCAAACGCTCCGGAGATCAGTAGTAAAACAAACCCGAGAGAAGGATAGACAATGTAGCTCGAAACAATTGGAATAACAATTATTGTCAAGAGTAAGCTGTGCACAAGAGCTACACGAACATAATCTGAAAAGCTAAAATCTGGATTGTCTTCATTAGTAGATAAAACTCCAAACTTAATATTTCTCAACAAATAAAATCCGGCTAGGAATGCATGCACCAGCCCGTAAGCAGCCAGGTAAATTGGGTTACCGAGATTGGAGTCAATACGAGTAACATCCGGATCCGGTATTTCATTCAAACCGATAATCCCCACCGGGATGCTTACCGCAAAAGATAAGTAAAAAAGCCAACGCCAGTGCTTAGGCTTTAGGGTATGCGCCGCTGTAAAGAAAAGCATGCCGACATGCAGGATTGTGACCCAGCCGATCATCCGCTCGAAGTTCGACCAGATCGAATCTCCCGGATTGATACCGGTCAACGAAGTTATCAAGGATATACCAACAAGCGACAGTAATGCCACCCCGATCCAGGAAAATTTCGGTCGGGCTGACTCATCAAAAAGCGCTAAGACAACCCACGCACCGAAGATGACCTCAACAATCACACGCATGAAAAATGCCTTCCCGGTAATAAATGGAAAGTACATCGATCCGGAAACGATGAGTGGAGTAAACAGCAAAGCTGCCAGCCCGATATATATTACCCAGCGTAGTACTGTTGTGGCTTTCATTGCTTTCTAATATAGCATATTGACTCGAACTTAAAACTGTAGCCACCCACTGAAAGGTGCTCGCAACAATGCTACGCTAGAAACACATGACATACCAACTTTTGAACCAGTTTCGGCATTCATACCACGTTGTACAGGCGGCAGTGCGTCGTTTCTTCTTTCGGGTCTTTTATGTAATCCGCCTGCTTCCAGCACAAATCCGAGCCGTATATAAAGGCGAAAACACAATAGAAATCGAGAATGAGCTTGGCACCTTTGCCGCTCGGCCGCTAACTGACACCGTCACCAAGACCGATCCGACCTTTGAATCTCACTTGCATAAGTGGGTTACACGGGCGCCCGAAGGTTTCTTGGTAGACGTAGGTGCTAATGTTGGCTTCTACACAAACCTAGCACTCAAGCGCGGGAACGCTACCGGTGTGTATGCCTTTGAGCCGAATCCGGACGTGTATCCGCTTTTGGTAAAGAACATCAAGAATAATAACCTGGAGGCGGATGCAATTCATGCAGCAGTAAGCGAAAGTGAAGGGTCACTGACATTAGCCCCCAACACCGTACACACCGGAGCTTCGAATGTGTGCGGTGGCAGTGGCGTGCAAGTGCCGGCTGTTTCCTTTGATGATTTTGCCGGCGAGCACGAAATCGACCCCAAAAGCATCAGTTGTATAAAAATAGACGTTGAGGGTCATGAGCTTTCTGCCCTGCAGGGAATGCAAAGAACCTTGCATGAGCTACAACCCAAAAGCAGGCTCTTCGTAGAGATCTGGAGTAACAGCGAGGCGCAAGAGAAAACGATCGCCTTTATAAAATGGTGTGGATTCAAACAGATTGACCAAACAGGAGACAACTACCTTTTTAAGAAAGTGTAACTTAGTTTTTTATACCAGAGATTGTGCTTTTTCACCCACGGTTCTTCCACCAACTGTAGACGATGATGAACGCTGAGATAATGAGAAACAGTTGACTAAGTCGAAGTGCGGCAATATCACGCGAGGGTACCGGGCTGAATGTTTCGCCAGTGACTGGAGTAACCGCAACCAAGATGACAAAAAGCGGCAGTGCCCATAGGCCGAATTTTTTCCACGAATGGTATGTTTGCGGCACGAATACGAGCAGCAAGAAAACGGGTGTAATATACTTCATGCCTCGATACAACGGTTCGCCCACAGACAGTTCATGGTGATTAAAAAAACCAGACAACTCAAAATACTCAGGAAAAGTCAACATATAACCACTAAAAGTGAGTAATGAAAACAATAAGAAAAGTAAGCCACTGCCAATACGAATTTTATTCCGATTTGTCATAAAATCTATTCTTAAACTTCCTAAGCAGTGACAATGCCAAGACCGGTCTTAAACTTTTTGTCCTTCTTAGCTCGACTGTTTTTCTTTCCACCAACTGTACGCGATGATGAGCACAGAGATAATGAGAAACCCTTGTGCGAGCCGAAGTGCTGCAAGGCCACGTGATGGAACAGGGCTGAATGCTTCGCCGGTTACCGGTGTAAGTATGACAAGAATAATAATGAGAGGTAGTGCCCACAGGCCGAATTTTTTCCATGAATGGTATGTTTGCGGTAGAAACATAAGCAACAGAAAAACTGGTGCTATGTATAAAGAAGCAAAATAAAGCGGTTTTCCAATACTTGTCCCGAATTCAGAAAAACACTCTCTGGCACCCTGTTGTACATACGTGCCCTCACATAATCCCCAAAAACCAAAAAACTCTGGCACCAAAAGAATATAGCCAAATAATCCAGCTAGTGAAATGAACACAAATAAAACTAACGACTGTATTCGAAAACTTTTATTTCTCATAAAATCTATTCTTAAACTTCCTAAGCAGTGACTCTATTGTATCACCGTCTTCAGAATTAATCTTCGGCTGTTTGCCACTACGGTTTGCACCTTTCTTCTTACCGTTGCCACGATTTTTCTTTCTCTTGTTTTTACGGCCCTTTTTCTTTCCTTTCTTTTTGATCTGCGAATGCTTGTCCACAAACTGGATGAGTTTCTCTGCCTTCTTCCTGACTTGCTTATACTTGTCTTTGTCAATTGATCGTTCGATACTATCCACCTTGGCGTTGATAGCATTTTCGATGCCGTGGTGGATGTCTGCACCATCGATAGCATCGCGGATATGACTGATTGTTACGATGCCGAGACCAGTTTTGAATTCCTTATCTTCGGATCCGTTTCCATCATAATCAAGACTCAGTGTGCTTGAGGCTAAGTTGTCTTTATCTAGATCAACACTGGCTTCTGTGCTGGTAGACACCGGCACATGTTTAAAGGTTGTTGAAGCCATAACGTCTCCGGTTCCTGACACCTCTTGTGCATTGAATGTAAACGTACTGGTTCCGGTACCATCAAGGATAATTTCATACTCACCATTAGCGGGTACAAAAATGTACTTACCCTCGCCATACTCGAGATAGGTTGAGTTGGTGATTTCCTCGACCGGATACGCCAGACCAGACTCTTGGCTTTTTTTAATTTCTACCTTTTCACCACTGCTATTTGTAACTGTTATATCCACTGGCGAGTGCACAGAAAATCGTAGTGTTGAATCTAAGGTAGAACTATCCGGCTTCATTTTTAGAACTTTGTCTGAAAACTGAATAGGATTTCCGGCAACTATATCACTAATTACATTTTGTAGCTCCGATATCTCAGTTATCTTTGCGTGGTTATATCTATTCTCAGAATCTGAGTTTATTTTGTCTAAGTTTAGATAATGATTCTCAGTCTCCATATAATCAGCGCTCGGCCACACAACCGTGCCGTCACCTTCACGTGTCATTAATGGTTTATAACCAAACTTTTTAAATCGCTCACACTCCATTGTGCCCGCTAGATAATTTTCATCACACTCCATCTCATTGCTCACACTGTAGCGAGTGTTCTCAATAGTCTCCATCCCCCAACCAACAATTTCTGTAACATCCACATTCTCCGGCGGTTGCCAATCATCCAGTGTATCCTGCACCGCCTGTGACTGTGCGAGCACTGACTCATTAGCTCGAATTGGCTCCTGAGTACTATCGGGCTTTCTGCGCCCCTCTGCCCCTAGAAGAAAATCAGTGAGTTCACTGTAGTCATCCACAACACTTCCATACTCATCCGTGTACAAACCGGCATTATCATCAAAGGTAACTGGTGGCCGGGATACAGTATCCATATAGGCCCGTGAAGGTATTAAGCTGTGTGCACCAGGCATATTACGCGCCAGATCAACTGCATCAGACTTGTCAACCACCCATCCGCCGAAATACTCTTGCCCTTCACCGTTCAGTACACCAGGAATCCCTTTCGGTGTACCAATTTGCGGCGTTCCGATCATAATTAATTTATCAACTAGATTAGCCTTACCTTGTTCTTTTAGTCTAGAAATCAAAAGCTTTCCTACCAGGCCCCCGTTGGAATGGCCCACAATAGTCACTTTGCCAGTGCCGGAATTTTCTGCAAGCTTTTTGACACGATCGACCATACTGTACGTGCCTTCTTCAAGATATTTTATCTCTTCTTCAACCACCGCATCCTGAGCTTTACGCCAGTCGTATGGAAACGCACGCCAATTTTCTATGGACTCATCTTCTTTCAATCCTTCCAGAAACTCTATAAAGGATCCATGGATAGACCCAAACAACGGTATGTTATCTATAGGTTCTCCAACCCGAATATCATTAATCGATTCACCGCTTTTGTTTAGGTTAAGTCGCGGAATGTCAGTATAAAAATTTGATTCCCAACGTTGTTCTAAATCATTTGAATTAATCCCACTTCCGTGCTCGTACAATCGACTGCCCTGAAATCCAGGAATAAATGCCACCGAAGAATGAGGTGTACCTTCCGGCTCGGTCAAGGGGTCATTTGTGAGCCACGGATCAACCAACACTTCTTCGCTGGCCTTATCACCGTTCCCGTCAGGATTTGCACTCGGATGATTCGGGCCAGATGAGTCTCCCCAGAAATTATTTCGAGCATTCACAGAAATCTCACCTGGATCCGCATCTATCTCGACCCCGTAATTAGAATTATCGGCTATTACGCTATTGGTAATAATACCGTTAGTGTCTGATGGTGTATTTAAGCCAGAAACTCCGATTCCACCACCAAAGCCAAAGACAAAAAACTCAATACCGCGAGTGTTGTTGCGAATAGTACTACTGGCAACTTCCAATTGAGGAGAGGTTCCTTCTACATAAACTCCAGCTTCTTCATAATTTTCTACGAGTGCGCCTTCGAGTACTGCGCTTGACTCACCAGATACCTCGAGACCGTGCTCATCACCACCCATATGATTCGTGTTTGTCAGCGTGACATCACTATCAGCTATCTGCACATTTACACCATCTCCAAACTCTGCATGCGATAGCTCACCGCTGGCAGAGTCAAATTCGACACTAGCCTCACTTCCTTGATTCTGTAACGCCGACGAAAGATGGAATCGAACCGGGTCATTCTTGCTGCCGTTAACATCAAGAAGCCCATCGTATCCCACCCAGAGGTAATTGCCATTATCTTCATCAAAGATCACTTCCGTGCCTGGCTCAATGGTCAGGGTGGCGCCATCATATACTTCCAAGTACCAGGTGATAATGTATGGGTCTGCTTCCTTCGTCCATGTCGTGTCCTCAGTGATAGTTACCCCATCGATGGTTGTTGTCGCTTGCACCTGAGGTACTTGCAACCCACACATCACGCCCACAAAAAGGAGTGTACTCAAAATATATGTGAGACGCTTCATAGATAAGTTTGACTATATGTTTGTTCTTATTTTTAGTTTAGTACATAGATGAAATATGTGTCAATCTTGTAGACAAGGCAGAGACGTGCCTTTATTTATAGTCCTAACCCAACTTTTAATCCTTAAACCTGAAAGGCTTACTCCTCCCAGTCGGTGATGATAAGCTCGTCGCCGTCTTTTTCTATCGTTACTTTCT
>CAYVKO010000010.1:11639-27092 GCA_964452185.1 uncultured Candidatus Saccharibacteria bacterium | reverse complement strand
CACCCAACTTAAGAAGTTGAGTGATAGTGAAATGAGTGTTATTGAGAAAGATCCACCTTATTTTGCCGAACAAACGCTACAGCCACTTCTTCATAACGAGGATGGTCGGGTGAAATAACCGCTTGCACCTCACCTTTCTGGAGTTTGCTGCGAAGTTCTGAGATAGACGTAGTTCCACGCAAGGAATGCGGAAGCGGTGCTACTGTCGCGTCTGAGTGGTAAAAATCATCTGCTTTCGAGTTCACTTTTTGAATCACCTGAACGCTAGAATCCCTCATTACTAAAAGTGTACTCTTATCCAGTTGCGATTCCAATACTCTCATGTTTGGAATAGTCTCTACCCCCTCATTCCCGGGAACGCCCCCAAAAAGGAGAAACGCAAATAAAGCAAACATGGCTAAAATTTCAGGAAAGGCTGCAGGAAAACTGTTGAAAGAGCCTATATGATCC
This sequence comes from uncultured Candidatus Saccharibacteria bacterium, assembly GCA_964452185.1. Classification (GTDB taxonomy): domain Bacteria; phylum Patescibacteriota; class Minisyncoccia; order Phycocordibacterales; family SW-6-46-9; genus SW-6-46-9. Next base: position 26,642 of record CAYVKO010000010.1, on the reverse strand, counting down.
ATGACTTAAGCGATGGTTTATTTAGTTGTTGTTGAAGTCTGGTTTCAGAGTACTTTACATTATTAGTTTGTCAATTACCTCACTACTGACGAGCCTTCTCCTTCAGTGACTCTTTCGTGCTTTGATATTTTTCCGGCAATTCTTGATACCCAAAAGGCTTAAGCTGGTCGACAGCCTCCTTGTCGCCTTGTTTTGCCTGATTCTCAAGTGCTTCTAATCGAGACAAAAGTTGAGACGCCGCCTCTTTTTGTGGAGTGCCTTCTGCGTATTCGCTTATTCTTAGCATTTTTATAAGCGGTACATTCGGACGATCTTTAAAAATCTCCCAAGCCTGCCCGGACTCTTCCTCGCCCGCATTTCTTCTTACTATCTTTTCAAGAGATGATACAGACACTTGGTCTGAATACTTATCCTGAATTTCATTCCATAAAAAAGATTTGGTTTCTTCAGACACATACTGCATCCCGTATGCTAATGCATTTGGATCAGCGTTTTTAACATTGGCAAGCAAAGACTGTACTTCCCCTTCTAGCTTGTCAGCTTTAGACAAATATTCTTCCTCTTTAGCCTCACTTAGATTATTAATTTCGCTCTCCGCTACTGTACGAGCGTAACTAATTGTTCCCATGATGTCGTACCAAGGTTCATGACTCTTTGTCTCCGCTACCTTGTGAGGGAGTTCCATAAAATCACTTTGAAAATTGAGACCGAAGCTTTCTCCGATACTGTTGCGCACCTGGTCTTGCAGTAAATTATTCTTAAACTCAGTAAATCCTGGATCGTGTTCTTCATACTGCTTTGCAGTTTTCTCACGTAGTCTGTCATCACTCAAGTCACCCAGAGCATCTTTACCCTCCGAGACTCCATACAACTCTATCTGCATAGGAGATAACTTATCCGGACCTGGATAAGCTTCTGCCAGATCATCAAAAACATCCTTGATATTTTCAAAACCTTCATCAAGCACCTCCTGTTGATTTTCATTTGATTCAGATGAGAGTTCTTCTTCCGGCCCTGATTTTTCCGACTCTTTATTAAAGCTTTCGATGTTCATGTAAAAAGTAATTTAAACGCGTAATAAGCTCTGGTCTTTTAGTTCAGCAACCCACCCCGCTTCCTGATCTGGAAGTGTTTGCTTTAAGCCTTCTGAACAGTCAGCTGCGATACTCAATAAAAAGAATGGGTTTGGATTGGATATGCACTATCCTTTATTTTTGCATTCTTCCGCTACCTGGAATCCACGCACAGCCAGGTAGCCAGCAATTGCTGCAGCAACCCAACTTACCCATACCGGGATGATCGCGTCGGAAACTATAATTTCCCATCCGTAGTATGCTCGAGTAAAGTGAACTACTGCAATAATGCTGAAAAGTATCGCTACTGTTGTGTAATACACTTTTAGTCTCATACTTTTAGTATATCACTTTTGTTTTACCCAACCTCAAGCTACCATTCCGCATGAAATTCATGGCAGTCTTCTTCATCTTTGCACGGCTGATGCTTCATGGTAATTTCCTCTCCGGTAGCAAGCTCCATAACTGTCGCTAAATATCCGTTAAAGTATTCGTGCATAATAGATGGAAAATCATATCCGTACAGACGAGCATGTGCCTCACCAGCTTCTATATCATAGTCGTATACGTCAAATTCCCCAAAATCATAGTGTCGATCCCAGATAACCGAGGCTGTCTTGAGCGTTCTTTCAACAGACGAAAATTGTAAAACAGTTTTGATTATTATAGAAAAGTACGGAGCTTCCTTCCCTAACTCAAACACATCTTCCTCGTCCCACTCGAAAAGAGTGTATGCCGCCAGTAGACCGGAGACCAAAAGCCCTTCTGAGTACCATTGATATGTAGATACCTCATCATATGAAAACGAATGACCCAACTTCTCTAGAACCTCCTCTACCTTATTAGTACCTTCCTTTCCGTGTTTTTCCTGAATGTAATCAGCTTCTGACCGCGCCACCACTCCACGAGCCCGTTCCGGCTTTTCCGTCAGGATATCTACCTTTTCTCTAATAAGCTCTACCGTTTCGTCAACTGATCGCATGGTGCCATTATACCCTGATCATCCTTCTTCCCTAATCATTTATTCGTACTTTTTCTCCCAAAAGTGTTTCCCCAACCAGAGGCCCGTCATAGCATAGATTGCGAGCAAAAGTACTGAACCTACAGCATGCACCGTAAGCCAGCCGTTCCAAGAAAGTCCCAAATTATAACGCTCAAAATCATTAACCAACAGATCAATAACTGCCATCTCTACTCCGGCATGTACTACAAAACTTGCTAGTACACCCAAGAACACAAACATCGTGATATAAAAGTACTTTTTGACTGTTTTATTTATCACAACTTTTACTAGTTACTTAGTAGTCGTGTTAACAGAATAACACTACACTCCTTACTTCTGATTTCTGTCCGATAATTTTTCCTCCAGATCAAACACTTAATCCTTCCTGCTAAAAACAAGTTAGAATTCTAAACTATAAGCACTAGTCCGGCTCCTAACACAAACAAATAAATCCCGTACTTGATCCAGGAGACACTAATTCGCTTGGAAAATTTTGCCCCTACAATCAAGCCGATAAAAAGAAAAGGGAGTGAGAAAAGCATATAGTACAGCACTTCCTGTGTTATACGCCCTGACAAAAGATGTCCAACTACAGTAAAAATACCAGAAACAAACATATATGCAGCCGTCAATCCTTTTATCTCTTGCTTTGAGCTGTTATCGGAAACAGAGTAAAGCCCAACTAACGGTCCGTGTATATTAAAAGAAGCGCCAAAGAAGCCGGCCATAAGACCGACTAGAGTTCCGGAGACTTTATTTTTGGGCAGTAAATATTCTTTAGCGAACAATCCATACAACGCATATACCACCAAGAACACCCCAAACACTATAGACAGCGTCTGCTCTTCGATTACATTAAGAAACACCATCCCTATTGGTACACCAATAACTGAACCAAACACGAGCAGCGCTATTCGAGAATATTTCCCTTCGGTTTTGCTTTGCCAAGCAACCACCCCTGTAGCACACATGGAGATAATAGCCACCAGCGGTATGACCAAAGAAAGCGGCATTACTAATGATAGTATCGGCATTGATACCGTAGCTACCCCAAAACCTGTCAGCTCAGGAACAACTCCAGCCAAGAAAAAAGCAAGTGCAAAGTATCCATATGTCATACGTAGTTATTATAGCTGACCTCTGTTCATTTGAAGCAGCCAGCCTTGCAAAAGCACAAACAAAACTGTCAACGGCTCTGTGTTTTAGCTAACTTATCTTTTTCTTGCAAGATAGCTTTTCCATCCGAACCTGACTAATATTAACTGAACTAGCATTAAAATGATTAAAGTTAGCGTGGTCGTATTAGAAGATAACCTGGCAAGAAAAGTGAAAGGCAAATACGTACCGGAGACGACTAAGAAAATATCCATGATGACGTTTGGCACATCCTCAGATAATTTCATAAATATCTCCCATAACTCATACAAAGCAGCTAACCCGAAAGAAGCCAACAAAGCGGAGCGAAGATCGAGGTTAAACAGGATAAAAATAAGTCCCAAAATCACTCCCGACAAGAAGTGAACAACGGACCAAAAGTCAAGATAAACCCCATCATCAAAGGAAGGTTCGAGGTTGTTTTTTGTACTCTTTTTAGGCATTGCTAGAGAATGGTTCTTAGTTGTAAATGCCTCTCACTTATTCCTCTTCTAACTCTACCGCCGTACCATAAACTAGTATCTCTGCAGCCCCAGCCATAACTTGAGAAGTGGTAAACCGAACAGTGACTACACCATCGGCACCCAAATCCTCTGCCTCCTCAAGCATGCGATCAACAGCTTCTTCTCGTGCTCGCGATAAAGCTTTTACATATCCTTTCACCTCGCCGCCTATCAAGCTTTTTAGAGTTGCTCCAATATCACTCCCCACGTGTCTAGCCCGGACTGTATTACCACGCACCAACCCAAGGTGTTTGGTGACTTTTTTGCCCAGTATAGACTCCATGTTCGTGATAGTAATGTCTTCTTTCATGGTTATTAAAAATTTTATCCTGTTTACTAAGTTTCAGTGTATCATCAAACCATTTAGTACTCTGAGCTTGATTATCTTCAGTTACCAAATCTTACTCAATAAATAAAAAACCGCCGTTCTGCATAGCTTACTAAGCGGATGTTGGTGTTGTTTTAAATTTTATGTTGAGAACTACTGTTTGGTGTACCCTCTTGCATCGAGCACCTTTGCATCAATAGGACCTTTTCCATCTGGCCGATACACCATAACTTCTATGGGCACCCCTATCTTGCTGCTACTTTGTACCTGCGCCTTCAAGGCAGAAGAGTCTTCCGGAGAGAATTCGGTATTGCCGATCAAGTTTGGGTGAGCGTGTCCGGTCGCAACCATCCCCTCAGAACACAAATCGTAACGAGCGTACAACTTATCGAGCTCTTGAAACTGTGGAGGAAATTCAATACGACTAACCGTAACTGTACCTTCATCCACTTGCCCGTACAAACACATACCAAACTCAATATCCAGAGAATCCACAAAATTTCGGAAGTGCAACTGGAGCTTCTTCTCCGGCATTGATTCAAAAACGACACGAGTAGGGGTATCTTCTTTCTCTGTCACGAACAGTCCGCCGTATAGCACGGCCGCTAGCATCAAGAACATTAGCAGATAACGCATTGACCTAAAAAGGTAATGGAAGGAGTATGTGATTTTGATTGACAGCAACTCTCAATCGTAAAAGTTCGAGGCTACATATATAGTACTAATAAGTCAGGTTAATTTCAATTTTTCTCCAATTCCGGCTTTTTCTCGCTCAAAATAAAGACTGGATAGACATGTTTTCAAAATAAGACACAACACAATAAGAGTTAGTAATGTAATATCAACCTTCTTTTTAGTTATCAGAAAAAGAAAAGCCGACCAAGAAACCTGGCCGACTTAAGTGAGTTGACTCTGAAATATTATTCAAGATCAAGGAACTCGATCCACCCTTCACGACTATCCGTTCGAAAGTAAATTTCTACTTTCCCGTGAGTGTCGGAACGAGCTGTGATGATCCAACTTTCATTGGAACCATCTTCAGCTTTAACTGCCTGGATAATCAACCGTTCTTGGATTATGTGTCGTTCTTCAATACCACCAAATCCACCTGTGCTCTGACGAAAATGTCCGTCATCGAGCCCTTCACGTTTTTCAAACGTGAACTCAACAGTAGGACTTTTTAGCTCATTTGAACAAAAAAGCGCCATCGAGAGCGCCATCTTGCTTGGTCCATCAATAATGTCATGATTCTTAGGTCGACTACTCATACGAGCACCTCTTGTTTTAGTGAAAAGAACGAGTCTTCTCACACATATCCATGTGTGCAACTGTTACTATGCATGAAATATACAATATGTCAAGAATTACTAGCCTCTTTTCGTAACAGTGTTGCATTAACTGCAACCACAACCGTTGACGCAGCCATCAGAGCTGCACCAACAGCCGGTGAAAGTACAACTCCAGCCCATGCCAGTACTCCGGCAGCCAACGGTAGCGCAACGATATTGTATCCAGCCGCCCACCAGAGATTTTGCACCATCTTACGATATGTACGTTTACCGAGACCGATGACCGCAACTACATCTTTCGGGTTGTCATTGACAAGCACAATATCAGCGGTCTCTGCCGCCACATCCGTACCAGACCCAATGGCAATACCTACGTCCGCTGTTGCTAACGCCGGTGCATCATTGACGCCGTCACCAACCATTGCCACTACTGCAAACCGCTCTTTGACTTTCTCGATAGTCTTCGCCTTTTCGTCTGGCAGAACTTCTGGGTATATCTCTTGTATATCAAGCTCTTTTCCAACTCGATTTGCAACCGCCTGTGCATCGCCCGTAAGCATGACCGGCGTAATACCAGCCTTTTTTAATTCATCGACCGCCAGTTTAGCACTTTCACGCACCACATCATCAAGTGCAATTGCTGCTAGTACACGGTCGTCTTCCAAAAGATATACAACAGTCTTGCCAGCCGTAATTGCTTCTTGAACGGTTTTACTATCCGGTATTTCGATACTGTTTTCTTCAAGGTAATTTGGACTCACAACCCGATACATCTGCCCTTCTACCCTGCCTTCAACACCCTGACCAGGAAGCGCCTTGAAGTCTTCGGCCGGCAACGTTGTCTGAGCTTTTTCTACAATTGCTTTACCAATCGGATGCTCACTTTCCGTTTCAAGCGACCCAGCAATAGTAAGAACATTCTTTTCGCTCTTATTATCAAGGACTACCACGTTATCGACAGCAAATTCTCCCTTTGTGAGCGTTCCGGTCTTATCGAACACCACTGCATTGATATTACCCGCTTGCTCAAATGCAGTACGATTCTTTATTAACAACCCTTGTTTTGCCGCCATCGAGGTAGAGATAGAAGAAACAAGCGGAATCGCTAAACCAAGTGCGTGCGGACAAGCAATCACCACCACCGCGATAGTGCGCTGCATCACATACGAAAGCGGTTGACCCGAAAGAAACAGCCACCCAAGAAGAGTGATTAAGCCGGCTGAAACAGCAACATACGCCAGTCCGCCAGCTGCTTTATCTGCAAATTTTTGTGTTTGTGATTTCTGGGCTTGCGCACTCTTCACCAGCTCCATTACTTGTGAGAGATAGGTATCTTCTCCAGTCTTCTGAATCTCCACCCGAATTGATCCATCACCATTAATTGAGCCAGCAATAACCTCATCGCCTACCTCTTTGGCTACCAACTTCGACTCTCCAGTTACCATCGATGCATCAATCTCTGTCTGCCCCTTGATGACTTGACCATCCACCGGTATCTTCTCTCCGGGTTTTACAAGCACAACATCTTCATCTTGAAGCTCGCTTACAGGAACAGTTTCTGTGGAACCACCATCAACCACCCGATGTGCTTCATCCGGCAAAAGCTTCGCCAGCTCTTGCAGTGCGTTTGAAGCCCCCATTACACTTCTCATCTCAATCCAGTGCCCCAAAAGCATTACATCCACCAGCGTTACCAATTCCCACAATAGCGGTTCACCAGCGAGCCCTAACCGAACTGCCAGCGAATACCCAAAAGCTGCCGTGATGCCAATCGCCACCAACGTCATCATGCCCGGACTTCTGTCCGTCAGCTCATCTTTTGCTCCAGTCAGAAATGGCCAACCTCCGTAAATATAAATAAAAGCAGCCAGCCCAAATGCCACCCATGAACCACCAGTAAACATAAACGAAAAACCGAGCCATCCTTGAATTACAGATGAAAGCAAAAGCACCGGCAAAGAGAGTATTGCTGATATCCAGAAGCGCTTGCGAAAATCTTTCACCATCATGGCGTGATGATTGTGGTGGTCGTGCCCGTTTTTGTTGTGATCATGTGACTCGTCGTGATTCATGTTTTATTTGAAAGTCTACACTTCTTCAATGCGTTTAAGTCGACTTTTGTATTTTTGATCCAAGCACTACATTCACCCTCTCAGGGTATATTGCAAGTATAGCAGTTTTAATGCCTTCACCTACTAAATTACTAAAACCACCCCTTCGAATAGCTTTAGTTTAAACACTGTCTGTTGGCACAAGCTCATGGACGATGTTGGAGCTAACATAAAGGAAGTAGTTACATCCAAAACTAATACAGAGTAGGGTTTATTTTTTACCTTTTCCACTTACCCGTTTCGCAAACTTTATCGCATTCTGAGCGTTTTTTATCCGCAACCTAGTATCTGTAAAACTACCAGTATGACCCGTTTCAAACCAGGAAATATCAACGTCTTTTTCGTGCATTTCTAACACGTTCTTGAAGTTCTTAATCTGCCGTGCGGGACACCGAACATCGTTTTTTCCATGAATCAAAAGCACTGGTGCCTGAATTTTTTCGGCATATGTAATCGGTGAACTTTTGACATATTGCTCGTGGACTTCTTCCGGTGTTCCACCAAAACGTTCTTGGTCTTTGGCCTGGAAATATGCTGGCTCATCTTTATACTGAGCAACGCAATCCCCGATCGCCGAGCCAGCAACACCGCCAGCCCATAATTCTGGATATTTCCCCAACGCCAAAAGCGTAACGTATCCACCCCATGACCACCCATGTAAAATAACTTGATCAGAACCTGCGTATTCATTGTTTACCAACCAGTTTCGTGCTGCCACGGTGTCTTCCACCTCAAAAAAACCAGGGTTGCCATAAATCTGTTTTTCAAAGTTTCTACCAAAGCTTGTTGAGCCGCGATAATTAACTGCACAGTAGCCAAATCCATTTTTAACCCACGCCAAAGCTTTTGGGGAAAATTCGTTCAAAGTAACTCCATGCGGTCCGCCGTGTATGTCCAACACAAACGGTATTTTACTTTCAGCACCCTTCGGTTTCACTATCCACAACTGTACTAACTGCTCATCAGACGACGGGGTTGTAACGCTCTCTATCCTATGATCTGTAGACAGACTACCTGACCAGTTAGTCAATTTAGATCCTGCCTGACTACTGGAAGATGTAAGGCGCGGTGATGTATTGAAGTCACTCCAACGCACTATAAAACTGTCATCATCGACCGCAACAGAACCAAAGTGATAATTAAAACTACCAGAATCCGGTCCAATTCTTTTTAATTTGTTCTCACTCACATCCAAGCTATACAATGTCTGTCTGGCTTCAAATACATCACACACGATGAGCTTATCCTCTTCTTCTATCCACCGCATTACCCAAACATCCCCACGGAATTTTGTATGAGTAAGAAATGTAGACTCTCCGGTGTCGATATCGAAAAAAAACGGGCGCTGCCAGCCCCCTTTTGCGCCATGCACTAATAACTTATTTTTATCCTGCCCAGAAAACGCAATTGGATTTGCCTTTTTGAAGGGGGCTGATTTCTTTACTGTTTCACCGCTCGTATCGCCACATACCAACCGCTCTTTATCTGACTTAGAATCTACTTCACCCACTGCAAACATGGACCCGCTCGGTGAGCAAACTGCCTCAGTTAGAGAACTTCTGGTCTTATATATGAGATCTAAAGCGTATTCAGATCCTGTTTTTTTTGATACGGCAACATGATTTTTATCATCAATTGATGCTCGAAAGCAAATTGTTTTACCACCCTCACTGTCATCCACCTCATACGCAAAATAATTTTTTGATTCAGGAGAAATATCGACCCCACCGCCACCGTCAAAAGGTTCTTTGATGAAGTGTCCATGCTCAGACCCATCAGTGTTATTAAGTCGGTAAATATACTCACCATTTGATGAAATGGAACCAAAGATTTTGCCGCCGTCTGCATCTGTTACCTGACGGTTATAATTAGTTAAAAAGTCTACTGCATGTAGTTGGTAATTACCAGTTTTGTTAGAAACGACAACAGCTCTATTTGGATTATTTTCAGCAGCAAAAATATATTTTACACTGTCGACAGTAAAAAATTTTTCTACAGACTCAATATTTTTGGTTGGGTTTTCCATAAAAATTAGTATAACAACTGGCAATAAAAAAGCGGGGTCTATGACAGACCGCTCGCTTGTTCGGTGAGTTCAATAAAAACAAATTTATTCATCTATGCCACCTCTTGTAGTTGTATATAGAGTACGAATTGAGAAAACTCTCAATACCTAGCTTGATGATAACACTATATAAAGTTAATAAAAGCAAGCTAAGATATTATCTAGTTCAAACTCCGTGCCTCGAGCAAAATTTTATAAAATTTGCACAAAACTAAGCGAAGAAATACTCTTGTGGTGCTTTCCTCCACGGGAACAGGAGGTTCAAATCCGGTCTTGGTCTCACAAGAGAAAAAGAAAAGGCCGGCACGAAGCCGACCTTCCTTTATCTGGCACAAGCTCATGGACGATGTTGAGGCTAAGATTAGAACTAATAGAGTTAGTTTTATTCCAACTTTTAATTAAACTTCTATAACATCTAAATCAGATGTATCTATAGACCCTTGGTATAAAATATGTGGTACACGCACAAACATCAGTGGTCGCCTATCTGCTTCTTGCATCTTTTGGTAGTATTCTTTAGTTTCTTCAGGTAGATCTGAATACTGACCTATCTCGTTAGGGTCGTAAGATTTGAAGTCATCCTCCGACAATTCTCTACCTTTTTCTTGATATAAATAAATTACAGTATTAGATGGTTCTAGTTGATGGGAGTCAATAACAAAAGCTTTAAAGTCTCGGCTGGAGTCCAGGCCTTCCTTAATCTCTTGTGGATGCACGGCCGTGAAATGAAGAACGTCATTCCACAAACAATTTAGGTAGGGAATTTCTCTCTCCGTAACAAATTCACGCCCTTCGTACTTACTTTTTTGTTCTTCGTATACTTCAGGATAAATCTCTTTCAGTTCATTCAGCGGATATAGAACATCTCCAACCATATCTTCTGGAGCAAAATGATAAAGATTCTGCATACTCATATTGTACCAGCTCAAATTCCACTACACCGTAAAATAAAAAAGCCCTGGCATTAGAGCTTAAAATCGATGCGCGGGCTCGTGGGCGATGTTGAAACTGAAATTAAAGAAACATGCTTCCAAAATAAGATACAGCATACAACACAATAAGAACTAGTAACGTGATGCCGGCCATCTCTTTGGACCCGAGAGTCAGTCGACTAAACATAGGTGCCGCAATAGGCAATCCAATTACCGTTACCGCCGTAATAATAATAGCTGCCCCTATCCACCCCCATCCTGAAGCACCTATCATAGCCACTCCTCCAATGCCAAGCACCACTAGAAACAAAAGTAAAAAAGGAACAAATAGAGCTGCTGCAATAACTTTTTTTCTGACCTTAAACCTTCCTATCGAATAACTTTTTTCTTCTTCAGAAGAATTACTTGCTTCCCCGTTTTTGAGCGCTTGATACTTATCCCTAAAAACTCTTAAGAAAAATAGGCTGACTATTAGAGCAAGAAGCGGTTCAACTGAAAGAGAAAACTTGCCAGCCAAGATGGATAAAATGAAGTAGATGCCAGATATAAAACTTATAATCAACGAAACCCAAAACATGATGCTGGCCCCTGTGAGGTTAAGTTTATTCCTTATGGAAGACGTTTTACTTTCTTTACTTTTATTCTCCATTTTTTTATATTGTACCATCAGCTATTTTTAGCTATCAAAAAAATCGGCACGAAGCCGACATTTCTTTATCTGGCGCGGGCTAGTAGACGATGTTGGAACTGAAATAAGAAAGATAGGTCGGCTCGTTAACATTCCAAAATTAAACTAAACAGATGAACGAAAAATATCTATATCGGATTTTGGCTATTCTCTGGCGGTAGCAATTTCTCTAACGTATTTACCTACTAGGTAATAATACAGACCCGTTATCAGTACATTTAGGATCAGGTTAAATACTACGCTTTCTTCCAGTGTGATTATAAGTCCGTCAAAGTTCTGCGCTATAGCAGCAAAAACACCAAATACAGCACCAATGAGGCTTAAGGTAATGATAAACCTAATAGTTATCACGAAACTCACAGCGATGTACCGAGCGATGAAATCACTATTATCACCTTGCTTATTTTGCTTATAAGCGTAAATTGTCCCGATAACTATCATAAAAAGTAGCAGTACGCTATACAAGACCCACTCCAAATTATCAGCAGGAGGCGTCTGCATGCTTATCGAAGCAAGTGTTGTGATTAATATAATCTCAGCGAGCAGGTATTTAAATTTTAAATATTCGCCAACTCTCCTTTGCTTAAAATTTTCAACGAGAGCGTTGATGTTGAGTAGGTTGAATTTTGTGTGGGAATTATCCATACCTGTATTATATCAGGGAACCATTTTTGCGATTCAGAAGGAATTCCGCTCGCCCAGTAATTTCAAATCACTAGTGCTAAGGCTAAGAAATGATGCGCCAGTTAGTAAATGAAGTTGAAACCAATATAAGAAACCACGAAACAGCTTTTATTCCTAAGCTAACACGGCCATAAACTAACCATTTACCTGGTTGCCACCAACTGCTGGTGATTCCGCACCTCTCGTACGTTCATCTTCAGTAGTCACGTCAAGCGAACTAAATGTTTTATCCACTGAATTTTGCGACAATGTACCGTCATAGTATTCGAGCGTGAAATCGTGGCGGACACCTTCGTGCAAAACAACAACCTTACGCCAGTTAAAAGGTGGTAATTCGCTATCCGTGTTTTCTTTTCGCCCTTCTAACGTGGCTTCTGCTGAGCCATCCTGATAACTGGCTGTCTCGGCCAGTTGTACATTGGAAAGAGTTTGCTGCTCCTCAGTAAGTATTTCTTCTATAGTCTGACCTGATGTGTGCTCTCTCGCTGCTACACTGAGCGATGCGTTCACTCGAAGCCCTGGAGTACGAAATGTTGCTCCGCTCCAGCCATCATTTTTAACAGACATTTGACTTACCCGCTCCATCTTTTTGGGGCGAGCAATTTGGTAATTAAATTCTTCATTAGTGTACATCTCAAAATCAACAAACTCATTTGAGGCTTGCTCACTCTCAGGGCCTTTTATTTGATTTGAGGCTGGTTGGTGATACAAAAAATTAAATGTGTTCACCATTTCCTCTAACACATCAAAATTTTCTGGGTCACCATGTACGGTCATATTAAAGAATGTACTAGACGCTTGTGGTAGTGGAATGGTGTAAGAGAGCGTCTGGGAACCACCTTGTAGCGTTGATGCAGTACGGATAGCTGTAGTGCCATCGATGGTTACTTCTGTTTCTTCTCTGTCTGTTTCAACAAATACTGATGATGTGGCTGGGCGTGACCGATTGGTAATTGCCATTTCAATTTTGTTGTTACCTTCTGCAAACTCATGCCCGCTACCGCCATTATCTTCCGTATAGTTAAAAAGCTGAAATGTGCCATCGGAAGTATCCGTGTCTCCAACACGCCAATCTGCTGGATAATCAAACTGGAACTCGTGCTGATGGTTAGTGTACGTCACCGAGAGTTCTTCATTTTGATTGGTAGATGTCGCCCACTGCTTGGTGGCTTCAGCTGTGCTGGTTGGTTGATTGTCAGCTTCTTGAAGGGTTTGTTCGCCACTTACCAACAACACTAAAACACCGATACCAATCAATATGAATATACCGAAAAGAATTTTGTTTTGTGTTTTCATAATCCTATCGTAACGAAATCAGAATGGAATATAAAGGTGATTTGCTGTTACAATACGTGTAAATATATGCTTACTATAGTAAAAAAATATGAATCTCGGGTTAATGCTGAAATTGGCAAGAAAACACTTGAAATACACGGTGTGCGTTCCCAGATTCAGTCTGACGATGCTGGTGGCATGCGACCTGATGTTGGCATGGCCTCAGGTGGTGTGAATCTTCTCGTGCAAGAAGATGAGTTACAGGAGGCTCAAAATTTATTATCCAATGAAGAAGATTAACCTTTAGTTCAAATTCCACGAGACCGTCAAATATAAAAGCCCCCTAGATAAGGGCTTAAAATCGATGCGCGGGCGACCGGAATGTTCACATGAACACAATTTCGTTTCCGACCCTTCGACTTTGAAAACCCACGGTTTTCAACGCTCGCCCACCTGCGGTGGACTCGCTGCTTCCCAACACGGAAACGAAGGTTCAAATCCGGTCTTAGTCTCACAAGAGAAAAAGAAAAGGCCGGCACGAAGCCGACCTTCCTTTATCTGGCGCGGGCGACCGGATTTGAACCGGCGATCTCGTCCGTGACAGGGACGCATGTTGACCGCTACACCACGCCCGCAAATATGCTAGTTATTAGTACAGCACATATAATATTACTACAAATTTACAGAAAATGAAACCGGCTATCGGGCGTAATCAAGAATTATATAATAAGTTATATAATTCTTTCTTCTAAGTCAAAGCAAGTTTGTGCCTGCACCGTGTAGCTTGAGCCTAGCGAAAGCGAAATGGTGTCGGGGGTGGGGTTCGAACCCACGACCTAACGCGTATGAGACGTTCGCTCTAACCAACTGAGCTACCCCGACGATTTTCTCTAACAACAATATTATAGCTGGAATTGGCTCCAAATTCAATAACTATAAACCTCTTAAGTTCTTCCGCGATTATAAAAGCAGCCCTCTTTGTGGCTGCTTTTATAGCGGTTTAAGTTTTAAACGGTACTACTGACCCGCTGATGATGGACGCTGAGAACTTCCTTGGCTGTCACCGCGGTTATTACTATCATTTCCAAACACACTCTCCAACACTCCTTGCAAACGCTCTTTAAGATCGGCATTGATCGGTAAGTTTTCTACATCAAGACCGGAAGTCGTAGCCTGATCTTCGTCCTCTGAGCTCGTTGCCGAACTTGAAGTAGACGTCTGCTGACGACACTGGATGCCGGGTGCATGAAGTAGACCGGGCGGAACAATACCAGAATCACCAGCTCCTTCGTCAATCAACTCCTGAACTTTATCAAATGTTGCCGGACCAACTGTTTCTCCGTCAGAAGAAACTCCGATACGGTCATGCAACCGCTTTACCGCCTGGCTTGTAAGCTGACCATAGTATCCAGTTGTTAACCCTTCCGGATATATGTCTTCGCTGTTAGACAAAAACTCTTGTAGTTGACGCACCGTCTCGCTTCTTTCACCTCGATGCATCTGCGTGCAGGCAAAAGCCTGTGCTGAATCAGCATCTGCTGGCGAACCTGGTGTAGGTGGTGCGTGATCAGGTCTTTCCTCATTCTCATCGTCGGCTTCTTCTTGTTCTTCGTCCTGGTTTTCTTCCTCGTCATCCTCTTCTGCTTCTTCAGTTTGATCATCCAGCTGCGCACGCAGTTCGTTAACTTGCTGTTGTAGTGATTCTATTTGAGCTCGTAAATCATCGGTAGTTGTTGATGTATCTTCGCTAGATTCTTGTGCTTGTACTGAAACTCCACCAACAACCACAAACGCAGTTACCAATACTGCAATAAATGCATTTTTTGCATGAGACATATTGTCTATATATAACCTTAATTTGTAAGCAACCGCTTGCAGGCATTGTAGCAAGAAGCGA
>CAYVKO010000010.1:0-11539 GCA_964452185.1 uncultured Candidatus Saccharibacteria bacterium | reverse complement strand
TTTTGTTACTATCCAACTATGAATGAGTCCAAAAATACAGAATTACCAGATCAAATTGAAGATAAAATAACCTCTTTTGCCATTAACGGCAAGAACGACAAAGCGCTTGATTATATAAGCAGGATAGAGAAAGATTACCCCGATAATCTAGCACTGCAAGCACGGAAAGCCTCTCGTCTTTATCATAAAGCTTTAGCAGATAAAGGCCATGACCTACTCAAAGACATCGATGATTATCCTCAAGTAAAAAAGGCTGCAGAATTATCTGAAAATATTTTAGAAAACGTTTCAGAAGATAGCTCGCTAGCCTCAAATGCACGCATGTACTTAGCTCAGATTCATGGCTATCTGATGAACAATAAAGAAACTGCATACAAGTACGCCAAGAAAAATTGGAAGGTTAACGAGAATGCGTTTGCTGCAAATCGTTTGTTCCATTTGGCTATTTCTTTGGGTGACATCCAAAAAGCACGAGAATGGTATGAGACATACAGAGAGCTAGCCAAAAAAGAAGGTGTAGAGAAATACGATCTATTAATTGAAAAGATAACGATTCTTTGTGCCGAAAACAAACCAAAGGAAGCTAGAAAAACATATGAAAAAGCCCTCCCCTTACTTCCTGATAACGACGTTGGCAAATCAATCAAGAAAGTGATGGAGAATCTGTTAGGCTCTTTAGATCAAGAAACTAAAAAAGACTAGGAGTTTTCTTGTCTGTTTTTCTTTTTAATTTTCTTGCGCATTTCCTGCAAAGAAGGAACATTGTACTTACTGCGAGTTTTATCACTAATTTGTTCATCCACCGGGTACAAAACCCACTTCTGATCTGCTTCTTTAAACTGATACTGTGTACCAAATTTCTGCTTTTTACCTTCAAACATCAATTTTCGGTCAGTAGCTGCTGCATATAACCACTTAGCTTTTTCATACCCTAGCTCCATTGACTTTTCAGCTAAAGATACAGCTTTCTTGAAATCACCTACACCTGATCCATGCTGGAAGATCATCGCGGCATGATAGTAGTCTTTACCTGTTGTTACCACTCCTTTTTCCAGAAGTTCTTTCGCTTTCCCTTTCCGCACCTCATCTCTTTCTTTTAGCTTTGATGGATCAACGTCATCCAGATCGCCCGAACGATCTTTCTGATCCGCTTCAAATATCTTTTTTAGTTGCTTACTGTCTTTTTTACTATTTGGCACAAACTTTTCTAAAAAATTATTCTCACCCAAACCTATGCGCATCTTTCTCAACTGCTAATCAACGCTTTTCTTACCACTAACTTTCTTTTTGATACGATCGATATCCAGCAATCAAAAGCGCTGATAGCTTACCACAACTACTGCGAACCGTTTATCTCGAGTGTTTTTACCAAAGAGTCGAAATCAAGTGGGCGGCGAGTTCCAAAGTAAGCTGTTTGAGTAACTTCAAAAATTATCTCTTCTTCCTCGTACGGAATAAAGTAACCGCTGTTAGAGTAACCAGCATCACCGGATCCAACCTCACAACCGCTCCAGTCGTCTGTAGATATATCAAAGTCATAAGTGCTTCTTTCTCCATTTGCTCTTACCACACAACGATCCTGATCTGGATCATAACTGTGTGCACCTCCGGACAGAACACTGTACCTATACTCGCTCATCGGAAAAATTTCGATATCCAGCCCAGGGTATCGGTTGTATCCATCAGCGGTCAGAACTGCCTCGGAACTGCTGGCCGTTAGATGCATCAAGGCTTCGCTACCCACAACAGGTTCTTGGCTAAGCTCGTGATAGTCTCCCGGATACGCAAGAGAGAGATTGTATTCTTCATTCGTGTACGTCTGCCAGTCAGTGGTGTCGGCTGACTGTGTTGATGTACCAAAAGATTCGCCACTCCCTTCCCAGAATGATGTTGAGGTAACTATTTCGTCTATGTCACGCATCACCGCTTGCGTTCGACTGCCGCTGCCAGTTTGCACACCACCGGCAACTGCCAACGTTGATGAACCTCTTTGCAACCTACCGCTACCACCGTCGAAAGTCTCACCAACATTATTCGTCTGATTCAGTTCAGGAAAAATGAACCTAAAGGCATGACGATCTTTAAAGGTTAGCGCCTCTTGTTGCGGCTGACGAGAAAGCCTTCGTGATGTTGATGTGCTGTCTATGACTTCACCGGTTGGACGCCAAATACTGGTACCGTCCTGCAAAGTAAGCTTGCGATACTGTGACTGCTCCTCTTCTGGAAGTGTAAACCCACCCACTCTCCGGCTGGGAAAATTAACGTTGATTTCAAAAACTAGCTCCCCGCCAACGTCGTTGTTTTTCAAGTACACTTTATATCTATTTTCACTGAGAGCTCCATCGCTGACAATTTCCCAGTCAGCAGGATACTCAAAACTCAAGCCGACTTCATCATTGGTATATGTACCTGAACTACCAGAAAAGTTACTGTCAGTTGCAAAAATCACACCACCCGCCAGAACAGCAAGTGCCAAAAGTGTCAGTGTAAGTTTTTTCATAAGAAAGTTGTACATCTATCATAACAAGGACTTCCAAACAGCAGAGTGAAATGCATGATAAAAGGTTTTGAGACACTATGGCCTATACTAGTAAGTAGTGGTTACTGGTAATCACATCTAATTATGTTATTTAATCTGTCATTTCTTGCCGGCTCAGCCCTGCTTTTGTTGAGGGTAATTGTTGGAATTATTTTTGCAAGTAGTGGACGCCGCCATATAAATGATCCGCAAGGGCGGTCTGAAAGCCTTGGCATGTCCCCAACCACCACATGGATACTGGGAGCAGTTGAGCTTGCCGCCGCCATAGCACTTATATTAGGAGTTTATATCCAAATCGCCGCGCTACTTCTTATTGGTGTTATGCTTGGCGCAATGTACAAGAAAATATTTGTGTGGGAGACCGGGTTTTACGCAGATAAAGGCTACGGCTGGCACTACGACCTGTTACTTTTAGCTGCTAATGCAGTATTTGCAACTGTAGGCGGTGGCGCACTAACGATTCTATAGCCGCAAAATAAAAAAACCGTCTTCCGGCAGTTGTCGAAGAAAATTGTCGCATTAGTACGACATGATTGGAGCAGGATAGTGTCCGAATTATTGGAAGTGAAAGAGTTAGTGGAGAGTATATAACGTTCCTGATGTTCATACGTTCATAAAAAACCGCAGACACACTTGAACTGATCAAGTGTGTCTGCGGTAGTGTAGTAAGAATAAGTTTCTTAAATTAAGTAAGGTACAGCAAGTCTGCTACTGAAAGATAGGGGGATTCCAGTTTGGAATATAGAGAGCTTTGTACTCCCCATTTGGATGCTCTACATAAACCCTTGACCCTCCCTGCCATGCTGTAATAATTTCAATGGCAAAGTCAACTGCAGCAGCAATTGTTTGCGCTCTGTTTTCTAGACCTGATACTTCATGAAGATAATTTACATCTTCTACAATTTCGTCCCCAATACCCATCTCTACAAGAGATGTATATTGAGAGGTATCTTCCGTTTGCCAAGTTGGACTAATCTCTTCTCTTCCTGATGGATTTTCGACGTAGACTCGCGCCGCTTCTTCTAGGCGCTCAACAAAGGCAGCCAAGGCAACCGCCCCCACAACTGCCGTTGTTTTACTTTCCAGTCTCACCATTTTCTTAAGGTAGGTAATTCTCTCTATAGTACTTTTAGCAAAATACGCAGTAACAGAATTCAGATTATTCTCGTCAGCAGACATATCGAAGTCAGAATTATTTGGTTGGTTTGTGAAAGGGCGAAATTATTATATAAAAGATAATCAGTGAGTCAATTCCCTTACTGCCCTACTTATAACCTCAGCACTCCCCTCCTAAGCTAATTAGTGTTGCGGGGGCGGGAATTTCACATATCTTTTTTATCGAATATTTTTTTCATCTTATTTCTACCAGAACTAGTCTTGTACCACTGTTCTCGCTCTTTAGCTTCTCGTTTTGTGTCGAATTTTTCAAGGTGGAATAACTTAAGTGGTCGTCGATGTTTAGTGGCTTTAACCCGACCGTTTTTATGCTCTTTAATTCGTCGCTTTACGTCACTCGTATAGCCCACATATGTACGATTATCTTTATCGCTTAGGAGTATATAAACGTAGTACATGTTTCCAAAGTAACACAAAACCCCACCATCGAGGTGAGGTTTGTGTGATGTTGCGGGCCGCCCTTGGCGAGCCTCGCAACAATTTTCTGCGAAAATTGTTGCGGGGGCGGGATTTGAACCCGCACCTAGAGGTTATGAGCCTCTCGAGGTACCATTCCTCCACCCCGCGATAATATTGTCTCTACTGCTCACTATGATATTACAGTATTCTTGTATGTCAACCGTCATCTCGTAGTTGCGGATTTTCCGCCTCTACCCCATCAAGATCAAAATCGCCGTCAGTAATCTGCCGAATATCCCGGCCAATCCCCCGAAGCTTGCGGCTGGACTTATCGTATTTGTTAACAACAGTGTTGAGATGCTTACCCAACCCCTTGTGTGCATCTTCATACGATCGAAGGTGCTTTCTTAGTTCATCAATCCCTTCTTGAATACGCTCGGCATTCTTCTCTACCCGAAACGCTCGCAGACCCTGCAAGATTGTATGTAAGTACGCCGCTAAGGTCGTCGGTGAGACAATAATTACACTCTTTTCGTGTGCATACTCAATCAGGTTTCGCGGGTTAGCACCAGATGACCCAACCTTGTTTACCAAAAGGTCATAGTAGACACCCTCGGCCGGTACATACATAAGCGCAAACGGCAGTGTATCTTCTTCGGGGCGAATATACTTGGATGTCTCATCAATACGACCCTTCAGGTCAGTTTTAAATTTCTGCTCGAGCTTTTCTTTCTTATCTTTATCATCCACCTCTATCAAGCGCTGATAATTGGAGAGCGGGAACTTCGCATCAACCGGGATAATACCGTCCTTGGCTTTTATCACCGCATCTACCAAATCGCCATCTTCAAACTTATACTGCAAAGAAAAAGCATTCGGTGGCAGTAAATTCTCCAAAATAAGACTGAGGCCGGCTTCGCCAAGCGCACCACGCTCTTTTTGATTTTTTAAAACTCGCTCGAGATCCTCCAGGCTCTCAGTGATATCCAGAACATTTTCGTTAGTCTTTTTGACCGCCTCAACTTCTTTGGTTATTTCTTTAATTAAGCTGCGAGAATCCTTAAACTGCCCCTCCACTGTCTCGCGCATTTTCTCCGAGTTTCTCTCGAGTTTTTTGTTCATATTCTCAAGACGCTCTTTGAGAACTTCGTGCCGAACCGCTGTATCTGAACTATTGCGATGAAAAAACCAGGCTACCCCAATATGCAAAGGTATGGTTAACAACGCAACGATGATGATGGCTGTAGTTGGATCCATGGTGTGCGTATTGTATCACTCCGTCTGTTTGTGCTGAAACAAAAAGTATTTAGCAATCTCAACCACAGCCAGATCAAAGATACCGACACCGGCAAGAAGCATCCAATCCATACCGGACAGTACCGTAAGGCTAAGAAGCTGTCGAAGCGGTGCTATAAACAAAGCTGCCAACAGTGCCGCAATACTCAAAGCCAGCGATACAAAGAGGATTTTGTTGTTGGTGAAGTCGATTTTGTGAAGCGGCTGATAGAAGTTCTTCAAAGACAACGTGAAAAGAAGCGCATCTATAGTCAGTACAACAAACATAATGGTGCGTATATTTCCCAAGGCAATTCCGGATGAGTGTAACCAAGTGTAAAGACCAAAAGCAGCCAACCCGGTAATGGTTCCGCTGGCAAATATAAGCCATTTTATTGGCGTGCTGATAAGATCCTGCACTCGCCCCTCCCTGGGGTCTCGCTTCATAACATCCGCCGCCGGTGGCTCGAATGCAAACACAAACGTCAGCAGCCCACCTTCAACAATATTGATCCAAAGAATCTGAGCCGGGAGAATAGGAAGCGGTAAGCTCACCACCAAAGCACCGGCAATCAGAAATATCTCACCAAAGCTGGCAGAAAGAAGGTGGGCTACAATCTTCTTTAAGTTATCAATAATTCGGCGCCCCTCCTCGATTGCTGATACGATAATCGAAAAACTGTCGTCTAAAAGAATCAGGTCAGAAGCCTCTTTGGCCACCTCAGTACCCGACCCAACTGACACACCAATGTCCGCCGAGCGAAGTGCCGGCGCGTCATTAACACCGTCACCAGTCATAGCCACAACCTCCGATTGATCCCGAAGTAAACGAGATACTCGAAGTTTTTGGCTGGGGAGTATACGAGCAAATACATTTCTTTCTGTTACGGCCCGAACAACTCCTTTATCGTGCATTTCATCTAAGTCACTGCCGGTTACCGGACGGACATGACCTTCGGCTATCCCGGCGTTCTTGGCCACAAACGAAGCCGTGTTGCTGTTGTCTCCGGTAATCATCAAAACATGCACTCCGGCACTTTTCGCTTGCTTTATGGCATCCGGTACATCATCTCGAATCGGGTCTTCAAATGATATTAATCCTAAGAATACAAGGTCTTCAATCTGCCCTTCGGCCGGTGTTCCCTCATCTTCTTTTTCTATCTTTTCAGCGGCATGCGGTTTGTAGGCTACTGCAATAATGCGTTTACCTTCACTGCTTTTTTGAGTTTGTACCGCTTCGATCTGTTTTCGCTTCTCTTCTGTTAAGGTCTCATTTCCAGCTTCAGTGCTTAACTTGCTTGAGTGTTCCAAAAGCAGCTCCGGAGCTCCGCTGACAAAAAGCTCATTCTGCCCTCTCGACTTTCCGGCTTTGGGCTCGCTTACACTGGCTGCAAAACGATTTTCAGAAGAAAAAGTAAGGAAGTCTTTGCGCCGCTTGTCTATCTCCTCTTTATCAAAACCGGCCTCTAGTCCACGGACAACTATCGCTTTCTCGATTGGTTGACCATGTACAGTCTGCTTACCATTACTAGTTTCAACAAAAGCGTTGGAGTTGGTCATGGCTCCTTCAAGAAGGTGCTTTTGAGGTGAAGACAGGTTTCCGCCTCCCATAGATTTATCCGGTGCTTCTCCTGACATCTTGCCTGAACTTATAAGCTCCGCAACCGCCATCTTGGCTTGCGTAAGCGTACCGGTCTTGTCTGTCATTATCACCGTTGTAGAACCGAGCGTTTCAGCAGCTCGAAGGTTTTTCACCAACCCGCCCCGAGAAAGAATGTTCTCCATACCGATAGCCAGCACAACCGTCACCGCCGCCGGCAGACCCTCCGGAACCACGCTTACAGCCACCGCAATGGACATAAGAAGCATCTCCACCAGCCCCTCTCCCCGAATTACTCCCAGTATGAAAATAAGCGCAACAATCAGCACAGAGATAATCGAGAGGAACTGTGCCAAGCGTCGCATATGACGCTGGATAGGGGTGTCGGTTTCCTCTTTGGAGGTCAGCTCCTTGGCTATCTTTCCAAGCTCTGTCTGGTCGCCAACCGCCACAACAACCCCTTTTCCAGCTCCTGAATCCACCAGCGTGCCTTTGTATGCCATATTGACCCGGTCAGGCACCGGCCTTTCTTCTGTAATCTTGTCAGCATCCTTAGGAACACTCATCCACTCTCCCGTAAGCGAGGCTTCATTTACTTTGAGATTCTCTTCCTCAATTAGCCGCATATCCGCCGAAACGTAGTCTCCGGCATCCAGCTCAACAACGTCACCCACCACCACGTCTTCAGCCGGAACAACCCGTCTGTCTCCGTCACGTATAACTGTAGCTTCCCGGCTTTGGCTTTCTTTGAGTGCCGAAAACGCATTCGAAGCACGCTCCTCCTGAATAGTACCTACCACCACGTTCACCAAGACCGCAATGAAAATAACCATCATGTCCACATACTCACCCAAAAGAAGTGTGGCACCACCGGCTACCAGAAGAATGATTATCAGCGGATTTTCAAACTGCTTCACAAACCGGTCTACGGTCGTAACTTGCTCCCTTTCTGTGAGTTCGTTAGTACCATATTTATCACGTGCTTTTTTTACAGCAGACAAATCCAGGCCGGTTCCCGGGCTCACCTTCAGCTGACTCATAACTGCCTCTGCCGCCAACAAGTACCAACTCGATTTTTCACTGTTGGACTGAGTGGATTGATTTTTGGGATCGATTTTATTCATAAATAGAAATCGGTAATTCTGGTTTTTCAGTTACCAGATGAGTAGAAGTTCTCTGAAGCTGAATATCGTGTGCCGGCCGCATGGTGGTGGCTTCATTTTCAGGATGAAGTGGCCAGAAGAAAAGAATCAACGGAACAGACACAGCTGCAATGATTATCTCCAACGGTAAGCCAAGCTTCCAGAAATCTCTGTACTTGTATCCGCCGGGCCCCATCACCAACGTATTTGACTCATGTGCCGTCGGGGTCAAAAACGCCATGTTTGCTCCCACAGCAACCGCCATCAACAATGGATCAATAGAAACACCTATGGTTGTAGCCGTCATGATACCCACCGGAGCCATCACTACCGCCGCCACGTTTGCATTTACAAAATCGGACAACAGAGAGGTAACGACCAAAACGGCTATGACCATCATGGTTGGCGATACATACTGAGCAAGCGAGGTAATACCGGTGGCTATTTGGTCTGTAGCCCCGCTTACCACCAACGCTCTTCCAAAACTAATGATAGCCCCCAACAATATAATCACAGACCAGTTAATACTTTCATACACCTCTTTGACCCCTACTAAATTAATCAATACAGCTGATACTGCAGCCACAAGCAACACTACCGACACCGGCAACAGTCCAAATGTAGCAGCCAAAACAGCAGCAAGGAATAACCCGAGTGTTGTTATCATCTTGCGATGTCGTCCGAAATTCAAGTTGCGGCTTTCCAGCGGAAGGCAGCCAAGCTTCCTGATTGTGTGACGAATGCTATCTTGTCGCCCACGCAACAACAAAACATCCCCATCCTCAAAACGGAGACTGTCGAGTGGTTTTCTGAGCTGACCCCCGGACCGAGAAGCAGCCAGAAGATTAACGCCGTAATGAACAGCAAGCGGAACCTGTTTCCAGGTGTGGTTAACCAAAGGAGATTCTCGAGTCACCACCGCTTCGATATCCACCGTTTCATCATCATTATTAATGTAAGCTTCTTTTGCTCGCTCTCCAGCCAGGGTTAATCCGTTAGCTTCTTTTAGTTCAGTCAATGACTCAACGTCATCTTGCAGCAAAATCGTATCACCGGGCTGCAAGATCACTTCCGATGTTGGGTGGTAGAAATGGTTACCGTCTCTGATTACAGCTATAAACATTAAATCACTGTTGTCTTCTGGAGAAAGATCCGCAAGACGAGAACCGACTGCAGGAGATTCTTCCGGGACCCGCATTTCTGTCAAATAGTTTTCAACATCAAAAAGCTCTTCGTCTTCCGAACCCTTTTTTCGGTTAGGTAACAGACGCCAACTAATAAGCGCCAAAAACAGGACACCGACAACAAGCACCCCGACACCGATTGAAGCAAAGTCAAACATTTCAAAGCCAGCCCCTACTGCATCTGATCGATAGCCAGAAATAATTAAGTTGCTAGCCGACCCAATCAAAGTAAGAAATGCCCCTAAGTGTGAAGCAAAGGCCACTGGCATCAAAAACATGGAAGCTGACACATCGCTCTCCTCTGCCATTTTAATAGCAATAGGGATTGAAAACGCCAAGGCTCCGACGTTAGCCAAGAAACCGGATGCAATCGCCACAAAAGTAGTCAAAAGCAGGAGCTGCAACATCGGACGACCTTCTAAGCCAGATAAATACTGAGTAACATACTCAACAACCCCGGAGTTAACAAGAGCTTGCGACAGAACGAACATAGAAGCAACAATGATTACCGCCGGGTGCGTAAATCCGCTAAAAGCCTCCTGAATCGGGAGTACTCCGGTGATAATCACAACAAGCAACGCTAATAGTGCAACAACGTCATAGCGAAACCGCCCCCACATGAATGCCACCACTGTTGCTATTAACGTAGCAAAGACGATAATCTGCGAAAGCGGAAGATCTATCACTGCATATATGAGTTGAGTAATGAAATCTATCATGCTTATCTACTTACTCAAATTTTGAGAGAAACTAACTACATCATTCATGTTTTAGTTGGTTGGATTATTATCTGAAATGTAACTATCCACTTCATCTTCCGACCCCGCCGCCTCTTCCCGAATCCGCTCATCCTGCCACGCTCGCACTTGTGAAAAACCAAAGAAAGAAAAAACCATAATGCTAGCTAGCACAACACCAAGCAGGTTTACAAAAAACAAGAGTAGTGCCCCGACAAAAAGTTCGGTGGACAAAAGCGCTAGCGCTGTGCCTATAGCCGAAAGTGGCGGTACTAAGGATACTGTGATAGCCACTCCCGGAAACGAAAGAGCTGTCTTCTGGTCAACCCAGGAGAAGGTTGCCACGATACCGGCAGCAAATGAAATAAGAAAGAAAATGAAAAGATCGGGGTTTACCAAAAGCTCGAGTTGTTCGGTGAATCCGTTTGTCCGGATCAAAAACGCCGTAACAAACGAAATAGCAACTCCGACCCCGATAGACCGACCCAGGATAGAGATAGCCCGCCGGATTGCTTCACCACTTGAGGTTACCACCCCCAACCCAAGCGCCAGGATCGGAAACAAGATTGGCGCTACAAGCATAGCGCCAATAACCACAATCGGGTTGTTGATCAAAAGCCCGAGTGTAGTAATAAATACCGAAGAAGAAAGCAGCAGGTAAAAGTCTGTATCTGCCTGCGACTCCTCGATTAGTTTTTCCGTTGTGCGCTTTTGCTCAAATATGCGAGACAAAAAAGCCGTATTATTCATACTTCTATTGTAGCAAATTAAAAACGATTCATGCTACTATAAAGATATGTTACAAGAAGATATACAATCAGATCTAAAAGATGCTTTAAAGTCGGGTGATGACCTGCGTTTGTCCGTGCTGCGTGATATCAAAAGCGGTATCTCAAACGAGCTGATTTCTGAAGGGCAAACCCCACAAGATTCGCTCAGCGATGAAGAAGTGATGGCGGTAATTGCCCGCCTGACAAAACAGCGCCGGGAGGCTATTGAGGAGTTCAAGGCCGGCGACCGAGACGAGCTGGCCGATAAAGAGCAAAAAGAGCTTGAAATCCTGGAAAGCTATCTTCCGGATAAAATGAGCGACGAAGAGTTGGAAACACTCATCGAAGAGAAAATTGCCGAAACAGGCGCCGAAGGTATGAGTGATATGGGACAGGTTATGGGAGCAGTCATGAGCGAAGTCGGGCCGGCAACCGACGGCAATGACGTACGGGAGATCGTGCAAGAGAAACTGCAGTCATAGCCGGTTTGTCTTCTGCAGGCATTAGAAAGCCTGGGTAGTCGTGGATTTTGGAGTAACAGACGGTTGAGGTTCTACCTCGCCGTCTGTTTTTTTATGCATTTGCACTCCTGCTACAGCCAAAAGTACAAACGTGATAATCAAAAAGAAGCCGAACAGAAATTTATAGAAGTCTTTGGTAAATAGTTTGTCCATGTACTTGTATTCTAACACCTCCGAATAATCAGAGGTGTTTTTA
>CAYVKO010000009.1:0-29307 GCA_964452185.1 uncultured Candidatus Saccharibacteria bacterium | reverse complement strand
TATATTAGTGATAATTTAAACAAAGCTTGAAATTAACTGACATTAACAATTGTAAGTAATGGCTCAAAAGACGTCCTTTATCCACTAAACCACATATTTATCCACATGTATGTGTGTTTATGTCTGTTTAATTCAATATATGTATACAAAATACCTATTATTAGCACTATAATTATACGTCACACACAACCCGAAACTAATGATGTTAATTATGAAACAGCCATAGTTGAAAATACCGCTCAGTATCGATATAATTCTGTGTAGACCATAAATATAAAAGATGAACTAAATTAGTTGTTTTTGCGGGTGTAGTTTAGTGGTAAAACACATCATTGCCATTGATGAGCCGGGAGTTCGATTCTCCCTACCCGCACCAGTAGTTACACAAAAAACAAATTAAGGTCTTCAGAAGAGAAAATTGATGCAATCAACCTTTGTTTCATCAGAAACAACTATTCGCTTAATGTCTTGTTGACTTCCCTGATTCGTTTCGCCATCTTAAAGTCAGCCTCGGTGAGCCCACCCTTTTCATGAGTAGTAAGCATACAAACTACTGAATTATAAGAAATGCACATATCCGGATGATGTTGAAGCTCCTCAGCTTTCTGTGCTACCCGGTTCACAAACTCCATAGCTTCTTTAAAATCATCAAAGCGAAATTCTTTTTGCATGAGCGCTCCACCCCCATCCCCCTCCCATCCATCAAGGTGTTCAAGACGTGCTTCAACTTGTGATTGTGAAAGTTTTTTCATGATTAACAATTATTATTATATGTGCGCCCGGCAGGATTCGAACCCGCAACCTGCTGATCCGAAGTCAGCCGCTCTATCCAGTTGAGCCACGGGCGCAAGTTTTTTAGTGTTATAGTACCTATAACCACCACGTACCGCAGTCATATTACCAAAATTTATGAAAAAAAACGAACTAAAAATACCAAAAGAAGTTACACAAATAACAGACCAACTGTTAAACGCTGGGTTTGAGGCCTATTTAGTAGGTGGTTGTGTTCGAGATCTGCTGCGCGGAGTCACACCCAAAGACTGGGATGTCGCAACTGATGCTACTCCCGAGGAAATGCTTGAAGTTTTTGATCATGCTCACTACAAGAACAAATTCGGTACTGTCCGAGTAGTAAACGACAATGTCTCAAGCGAAGAATTAAAGACATTGGAGATTACCACATACCGCACTGAAAGCGACTATAGCGACAATCGTCGTCCTGATGAAGTACGGTTTTCTAAAGATTTAAAAGAAGACTTAAAGCGAAGAGACTTCACAATTAATGCTTTAGCTGCTGACATGGCTAATGTTTCACGTGAAAATATTCTTATAGTTTCACCAGAAACTTTAATTGATTATCACGGAGGGCTGGTTGATCTGCAAAAAAAGCGTTTACGAGCAGTCGGAACACCCAAGGAACGATTTAACGAAGACACGTTGCGAATAATGCGAGGAATTCGATTCGCTGCAGAACTCTCACTTTCTATAGACCAAAAAACAAAATCTGCAATGAAGGAATGTGTTGACCGTCTTAATGATATATCAGTTGAACGAATCCGGGACGAATTTGAAAAAATAATCATGTGCGACTCTCCAAAACTAGGTCTTGAAATAGCCCGGGAACTAGAGGTTCTTTCTATATTTATCCCTGAACTTGCTGACACTGTGGGGGTAGAACAAAATCAAGCACATTCATATGATCTATGGGAACACCTTACTCGTGCGCTACAAACTACAGCCGATAAAGATTGGCCAAAACATTTACGATTAGCCGCTCTTTTTCATGATATAGCCAAGGTGCACACAAAAGAATGGTCGGATAAGCGAAATGACTGGAGTTTCCACAATCATGAAGTGGTTGGTTCACGTGTAACAAAGAAGATTCTAACTCGACTAAAATTCCCCAAAGATCTGGTTACACAAGTAACAAACCTGGTACGATGGCACATGTTCTTTTCGGATACTGATGAAATTACTCTTTCAGCAGTCAGACGACTCATTAAAAATGTGGGGAAAGAGAACATATGGGACCTTATGAAGCTTCGCCGAGCGGACCGGATCGGAATGGGACGGCCAAAAGAAGAACCATATCGTTTGCGAAAGTATCAATCAATGATTGAAGAGGTAATCCGTGACCCTGTATCAGTACAAAATCTAGCCATAGACGGGAATGATGTTATTCGTGAAACCGAAGAGACTCCGGGTCCTCGTATTGGATACATACTTCACACCCTTCTTGATAAGGTGCTTGATGATCCTGAACTCAATACTTCAGAAACTCTTATTAAAAAAGCTAAGAAATTATCAGAATTATCCGACAAAGAGCTTAAAAAACTTGGTTCACAAGGCAAGAAGGAAAAAGAGCGCCGGGAAAAAGAGGCTATTAAGCAAATTAGGGAAAAATACTGGGTGGAATAATCTAAAAGCTTCCTTAATGTTGCACAAAAAACATTCTTTTTTTGTTGCATGTGTAACAAAAGATTAAACAGTGGTTACGTAAATAACAAAACGCCCTGCTCGGGCGTTTTGTCTGGGTCTAAAGGGAGAAAAAGAATGTAACACATCACAAAAAGGAGATAAGGGTGTAGTTGCCACAGCCGTGCGCGACATAGTATTCCAAAACCGATGGAAACACCGTCACGCATTAAAATGTCCGAAAGAACGTGCCAAAAGAGACTGAAAATTTATAAACGACAACCTCTTTTGGTCTACTTCTAATACTACGCACATTAAACGACAGGTCAAGTCGTTTAATGTGGATAAATGTCTTAATAAGTGAATAAAATGTCTTTAAGACATTTTTTGCAGTAAAATATACTTGTAATTAGGTGTATGAATAAATCAGAACAAAAAATAGCAAAAAAGGTGAGAGGAGGTGAGGTAGCTATTATCCCCACTGATACTATCTACGGAATCATTGCTTCTATCAGAAAACCGGAAGCGGTAGAAAAAGTATATAAACTCAAAAAGCGTGATGAAGATAAACCCTGCATCATATTATCGCCTAACACAAAAGAGGTTGTCCGTAATATACCCGAAAGTGTCAGAAAAAAGTATGGTGACTTCCTAAAATCAGTATGGCCAGCAGCTGTTAGTATTGTTCTTCCAGCTAATGATAAAGTTGGGTCGTACCTTCATCGTGGTAAAAAGACTTTAGCTTGGCGGGTTCCTGATAATAAAGTTTTGCTAGAATTTCTTAAAATAAGTGGACCCGTTATTGCCCCAAGTGCCAATATCCAAGGAGAGCCCCCTGCTCAAACAACAAAAGAGGCTCAAGAGTGGTTTGGAGATGAGATACCCCATTATATAAGTAAAGGTAAAGTAACCGGACAGCCTTCTACTGTAGTAGAGATTAAAGATAATAACCTTCACTTAAAACGAGATGGAGTTGTTTCATGGCAAACAGTTACAAAAGCATGGCAGAAAACAACTAAAAACTAGCGAAAACAAGAAAGGCCTTTACGCTAACCAGTGTTTTATGCTACTATCCATTCGCAATGGCGCTGACGAAACGTAAAAAAACTAATGAACTGAAAAAAACTCGCCGTCACGAAGACGACACTGGCTCACCCGAAGGCCAGATCGCAATATTAACTCGGCGAATTAACGAGCTTACTCGTCACCTTAAACGCAATCCAAAAGATAAGGATTCTCGAAAAGGTCTTATTGGTTTAACACAAAAGCGGCGTAAGCAAATAAATTATCTTATAAATAACGATCCTGAGAGATATGAGGAAGTGGCTGATGAATTAGACCTAAAAAGTCTTGAGGAGCGACGAAAAAATACCGAACAGCAAGAACAGGAAGAGTAAGCGTCCTATTTGCATATTCACTGTTTCTTTTCTTTTTTTAGTACTCATAATTAACTAACTTTTCTATGGCTTCAATTAAGCACCCTGCCCAGCGTGTGGGCGTATTTATTGACACGCAAAATCTTTATCATAGTGCCAAACATCTTTATGATGCCAAGGTTAACTTCAAAAACGTATTAAAGGAATCTGTTGGTGGCCGAAAACTTGTTCGAGCAATTGCATATGTAATTGCTACCGAATCCGGCGAAGAGCAAGGATTTTTTGATGCTCTTGAGAAGATGGGAATAGAAACCAGAATAAAGGATCTCCAGATTTTTTCTGGAGGCGCCAAAAAAGCTGATTGGGATGTCGGGCTAGCCATTGATGCAATTAAGCTTGCTCCACGCCTTGATGCAGTAGTTATAGTTTCTGGAGATGGAGACTTTACAACCCTGGTGGAATATCTACAACTTAATGAAGGTTGTCAGGTCGAGGCTATTTCATTCCGGCGCTCTTCTTCAGCTCAACTAGTAGAAATCGTTGACGACTTTACTGATCTCGATGACAATCCTGATAAATTCCTTATTGGAAACTAGTTATTATCATCTCGAGTAGTATTTTCATCTGACTTTTTTTCTTGTTCTTGAACGTATTTTCTGATTTTTTCCTGCGTATCTTCATCTAGTGGTTTAAGTTTGTGGCCACGAGTCGGGCTTTTGTTTCCATTAGTCTCAGATTTAGAATCGTCTTCAAAATCTGAATTATCCTCCTTGTTAACCTCAAGATCTTCTTCAAGGGTTTCAGGTTGGTTTTCTGATTCTTCATCAGGTTTATCTTCACCTTCTTGCGGTGGGGTTGTTTCGGGATTAATAGGCATAATTGTTGTTAGTATATCACTACGTTTTGTTAGTCTATAATTAAAGTAATGTCTGATCTAAAAAATAATCAATTTACGTCCGAGTCAGAGTTAAATCAACCTCCAGAACCCCCCGAAAAAGAAAATCGGCCATCAGAGTCATCGCTTTTGAAAACCTCAAAAGGCCAGCTTAGACGTCAAAATAACACTTTAGAGCACAGTGGTGGTAGTCACTCAGAAAATAAAACGTATCGTAGCAAAAATGTATCAGAAGTTCGCACCTTTTACTCTGACAAGAACGCAACGGACTCTACCGCACAACGCACAGTCAATCCTAACACATCGCAAAGCGAAAAAAGGAAGGAGGGGTATTCTTCATCTCATTCACATCCGCTGTATCAGATGTACGTTGGAATTGTAAGCATCTTTTTCATTATTCTAGGCATCACAGCTCTCGGAGTTTTGGGGTGGGAAAGCACACAAACCTCCACCCAACCCACACAAGAAAAAGCTAGTCCTCCTTCCATTATATATACAGAAGAAGCTCGCAGTGTTCCGCAAGCAGCTAATTCTCAAACAACAATTGACCGTATTCATGCAGCCAAAAACAAAACCTCGCTTCTTCAAGGTTCCATTCTTAATATATATGTTACTAAAAATGAAGAAACAAACCTGATTTCCACTCAAGAGTTTTTGCGTATACTTGCCCCAGCCACCCCACTCCCACTTACCAGATATCTAGAAGAAGATTTTCTGTATGGATCCTACACCGGAGAAGAAAATGAGATACCATTCATTATTATTCAGGTAGCTGACTACGAAAACGCATACGCCACGATGTTAGATATGGAACCGCAACTTCAAAGCATTTTTTCACCACTATTCAACAAAACATCAGGGGGGTTAAGAGCAGACAACGGCAGCGGTTCAGAACCGGAAGCGAGAGAGAGTGAAACGTTTAATGATCAGATAATAAGAAATCAGGACGTGCGTGTACTATCACAAAATGGAAGCACGGAACTTTTGTACTCCTTCCCGAACCGAAACAGTCTCGTGATTACTACCAAGCAAGAAGCTCTTATTGAAGTATTTGATAGACTTAATCGAACTAACTAAAGCCTATTATTTTTCTTCTTAACATGCTAATATTTGAACCATGACACAACACATCGACACAAATCGTTTCAAAAAAATGTTAGAAAAAGAGAAAGAGGAACTCAAAGAGGATCTTTCTCATTTAGGGCGAGCTAATCCGGATAATCCGCAGGACTGGGAAGCTATCAAAGAAAAACTAAACACCTTTGAACCCGACAGCAATGACCTAGCTGACACATTCGAAGAGTTTGAAGAGGATACAGCTGTCTTAAAGGAACTTGAAACCCGACTATTGGAAGTCAACCATGCTCTTAACAAAATCGATCCAGACACCCAAGCAGGCGAGTATGGTATCTGTGAAGTATCCGGTAAAGAAATCTCCAAAGAGCGTTTAGAGGTTAATCCAGCAGCTCGTGCACATGTAGAACATGTTGATGAGCTTAAACCTCTCCACGCCGACACTGACGCTTAACTAAACTACAGTTACATACGTTTATTAAAAAAGGGGAGGGTTAATTTGTTAACCCAAGAATTCTTTTAGTTAATTTTGCGCTTAATGGTGGTGAAGGAATAGATAAAGATAACGTAGTTAACATTCGCTGTCCGGAAGCAACCAAATCGCTTTATGCCGTCTTCAACAATGCCTTTCCATTCATGCAACCGAAACAGTAAAGTGTCCAGTTGTTAATGCTATACTAAGAGCATGCCAGAAGATGCTCCGGATAACGACCAAGACGTAAAAGGATTTGCTACAGTTAAGGCTGCCCAAACAGCTATGTTGGAAACGGAATCGATCGATGTAGAGGTAGATATTCTGCATGGATTACACTCATTTACGGTCGTCGGTCTGGCCGGAAAGGCCGTAGAAGAATCTCGGGACCGAGTTTCAGCAGCAATAAAAAATTCCGGGTTCGATACACCCAAAAAGAAAAATCAAAAAATAGTAATAGCCTTAGCTCCGGCTGATATAAAAAAGTCAGGGCCTGTATTCGACCTTTCCATTGCCATAGCGTACCTCTTGGCAGACGAGCAGATTTCATTTGAACCAAACCAAACTTTGTTTTTAGGAGAGTTGTCCCTGGACGGTAGCCTTCGTTCCATTAATGGAACATTGCCATTAGCTCGCCATGCAAAAAGGTCTGGGTTTAATCAGGTTATTGTACCTGAAGACAATGCCGAAGAAGCTGCTCTGGTTGATGATATTAATGTGCTTCCTGCAGCTACGTTAACTGATGTAACAAACCATTTTGACTCCAAGACAGACGAAATAATTACTCCTCAAGAGAAGACTGACATTACGTATAAAGAGCCTGGCCACGCAATTGATTTTGCTGATGTGCGTGGCAACGAAACTGCCAAACGAGGTTTGGAGGTAGCGGCTGCCGGTGGGCATAATATCCTACTTTTTGGCCCTCCTGGTACCGGAAAAACCATGTTAGCGCGAGCGTTTACATCTATTCTTCCACCGCTTGATTTTGATGACGTCTTAGAAGTAACCGGCATCCATTCCACCGCCGGAGAAGTAGTTGACGAACTTGTAACCCATCCGCCATTTCGAGCCCCACACCACACAGCTAGTTACGTTGCCGTCGCTGGCGGAGGGCAAATTCCGCAACCTGGCGAAGTAACCCTCGCCCACCGAGGAGTGCTTTTTTTAGATGAGTTTCCGGAGTTCTCACGAAGAGTAATTGAAGCACTCAGACAACCTTTAGAGGATAAGCTTGTCCGAATTACTCGTTCACGAGCTAAGGCTGAATTTCCGGCGAATTTTACCTTGCTTGCAGCCATGAACCCTTGCCCATGTGGTAACTTCGGATCTGAAGGCAAAGAGTGTACTTGTACGCCTCGAGCACGCGAACGATACCAACGTAAAATCTCCGGACCAATCATGGACCGAATTGATATGTGGATTGAAGTTGCTGAGGTAGACCACCAAAAACTAGCCCAAAAACCCGATAGCGAATCCAGCAAAACAGTGCAAACACGCGTAAAAGATGCACGCAATCAACAAAGAAAACGATTTAAAAATAGTTCTGATGATATAACAATTAACAGCGACATGAGTTCAGGTGATATTGATACTCATATCAACCTAGGAAGCAAAGTTAAAAAACTCTTAACTGACTCAGCTCAAAAAGTTAGACCTGTCTGCCCGCGGTCATCATAAAACTGTTAAACTGGCTCGCACTATTGCCGACTTAGACGAGTCAGACAAAATACAAGAAAGACACTTGCTTGAGGCTCTGCAGTACCGACCCAAAAGTAGTATATTGACTAACTAAACCCAACAAGCCAACCGGCTTAAATTTATACTTTATTTAAATAACCTTAACTACCACACCGACTTCGCAACCCACAAGAAGCAAATGGGTTCTTTGTACCTCGCACCTCAAAGTGAAGGTGTGGTCCGGTAGATCGGCCTGAGTTACCGACATATCCCACAATCTGACCTTGTACTATACGCTGCCCTTGCGACACAATCACACTGGACAGGTGAGAGTACAGGGTTTGTGTACCGTTATCGTGTTCTATAACAAGGAATTTCCCGTACCCCCCATTCCAACCAGCACCAACACTTTTAACCACTTTACCTGAAGCTGAGGCTAGCACAGAAGATCCATGAGCAGCAGCCATGTCCACAGCGTTGTATCCGTGCGTCTTTTGAGTTATTACCGAATCAGGTACTGGGTGAATAAAAGCTCCTTGATGCTTTGTAGTATTGTTAGCTACTCTACTTGGTTTTTGTGGAGACTCATTTACAGCTCCATCTGTATTATCTTCAGGCATTTCACCGCCCGGCACATCAATGACCGCACCGACAGACAACTCTCCGTCAGTGATCTCATTAAACTCTCTGATTTTTTTAATGTCCCCGTTGTAACGATCAGCTATACCTTCAAGCGTGTCGCCCTCTTGCACTTCGTGACGTACACCTGAAGTAGGGAGGATGATAAGCGTATCACCTTGACTCAAGCTTTCATTAGTTGAAATATCGTTTGCCCAGGCAATTGTATTTACTGAAACATCAAAAAGTTCGGCAATTTCCCCAATCGTGTCGCCTGAGCGTACAACATAAATACTTGTCTGCTTACTTTGGGTGCTGGCACCCAAGTCTACAGAGTCTCCTGTAGCAGGACTTTGCGGCGCCACTACGGCAACGTCTCCAACCAGCCCGATATTTCCACCTCCGATAGATCTACGCGGATTAACGCGCTGATTTGGTTGCCGCAACGCCATGGTTTGAACATTTTCTGTGGTAGATACAGCTGCCTGAACGTCATGTGGCTGCCACGTATCGGCACTTGCAGAGGTCCACATGACCCCTGCTGCGACTATTACAACTGCCGCCACAAAAGCATAGCAGTAGTATGTGGCTTGAACGGCGTCATCTAACCGCACAAGGTTTTTTAAGTAAGATTTAATAGGTCAGGGTGGTGAACGCAGAGCAGACGTTCAATAGCTCTTTCAATGTAACAGTCACCACAAGCGGTCGGCTGGACAGATATAAAGCTTATTAACTACACATCAACGATTATATCCATCAGTTGAGGACTGTCAACTGTTTACAAAATAAATTTAGGTTATCTAATTTGTCTGCCTGATAGGTGATATAGTGAAATATACATGTCAGACCACCTCAAACCACTAAACAAAAAGCAAAAAGAAGCCGTAACCCATATTCATGGACCATTACGAGTCGTTGCAGGTGCCGGCACCGGAAAAACACGAGTGCTTACACACCGAATTGCTCATTTGATCAGTTCCGAAGATGTGTCTCCGCAAAATATACTGGCACTTACTTTCACCAACAAAGCAGCAAAAGAGATGAAAGAGCGGGTGGAAGACCTTACAACAGCAAAAAAGCAACCCTTTATCTCAACCTTCCACGCTCTCGGTACGCGACTATTACGCCAGCACGGACAAAAAGTGGGTGTAAGCCCTCAGTTTGTCATCCGTGATCAGACCCAAACCCGAAAACTTATTAAGCAAATCATTAAAGAAGCCGGTTTTGACCCCAAGCAGTGGAAGCCAAAAAACATACAACGTTCAATAAACCAACAAAAGTCAGACGGGATAACAGCCAAGGAGTTTGCTAGTACACATCGTAAAAAAAGACCTAAGAGCGAGGTTATTTCACAAATATGGCAGCAGTACCGAAAGGAAATGAGAAACCAAAATGCAGTTGATTTTGGAGATCTCCTTTTGCTAACCCGAAATCTTTTGGACTCACATTCAGATATTAGAGAGAAGTATCAAAACAAATGGCAGTTCCTTCATGTTGATGAATACCAAGATACAAACCGACTTCAGTATCAGCTGATAAATCTACTCGCAGACAGCCAAGAAAACATCTGCGTTGTCGGTGATGGCGACCAAACAATCTACACCTGGCGTGGAGCAACGCTCGATAATATTCTCTCTTTTTCAGAAGACTTCTCGGACGCAAAAACAGTCACGCTATCGCAGAACTACCGATCAAAAGAACGAATTATCAAAGCTGCAAATAACATTATTGAAAAAAATGATCGCCGAGACGAAAAACAGCTGGTAACCAACAACAAAGATGGAGAAAAGCTTGAGCTTATAACTGCGCACAGCGAAACAAATGAAGCCCAGCAAATAGCACAAACCATGACTGAGTGGAAACGTGCTGGAAATTCTCTGTCAGACTGGGCAGTGTTTTACCGAACCAATTTTCAGTCAAGAGTTATAGAAGAAGCTCTAAACAAAGCCGGTATTAACTACCATATTGCTGGAACGAGCTTTTTTGACCGCCAGGAAGTTCGCGATGTTTTGGCCTACATTAACTACGCCATGAATCGCGATTCTACCGCCGATATGAGGCGTATTATAAGCACTCCACCTCGAGGAATTGGCGACAAAACCGTCAGTCGGATTGTAAAAGATAATCAAGATGAAATTTCGTCTGGCCGCCTAAAAAAAGTAAAAGCCTTTGAGAGACTTATGGCAAAAATTGAAGAATTAATAACCACAAAACCTCCAAGTGAAGCCGTAAAGCAAATAATCGAAAAAAGTGGACTCAAGAAAATGTACGAAGAAAATGGAGACGAAAAACGATTAAAAAACGCAACGGAAATAGCCAGCATGGCAGCAGAATACGACAATGATTTTTCTAACGACAAATCTGCAATGCGAAAATTCTTAGAAAATATAGCTTTATCAAGCGACCAAGATACTCTGGAAGAAGGGCAAGCTGTTCAGCTGATGACTGTCCATGCAGCTAAAGGCCTCGAGTTTCCTCGGGTATGGATTAGCGGATTGGAAGACGATCTTTTTCCTCGTACCAAAAACAACTCTACAGAAAGAGAGGAAGAGGAGCGTCGGCTTTTTTATGTAGCACTTACACGAGCACAAGAGAAAGTGGTGCTGTCATACGCTCAGTCAAGACAGCTTTTTGGTAAACGAGAATGGAAAGCACCGTCCCCGTTTCTTTCTGATATTAATGATAACCTTCTTGATTCAAGCAGTGATCAATCTACTGTACAAGCTGACAACGACGTTATTTTCTTCGATTAAATATTTATTTAACACTAATACTAGCTTTATATGGCAGAGAATCTAGGCCAACACTTCTTAACTAACAACGAAATTGTACAAGATATGCTGCAAGCTGGAGAAGTTGGAGACGAAGACATAATCCTTGAAATAGGGCCCGGGAAAGGAAAACTAACCGAGAAACTGTTAGAGGTAGCTAATAAGGTGGTTGCAGTAGAAAAAGATCCTGAACTAGCAAATCACCTTAAAGATAAATTCAGTGAAGCTATTGCTCGTGGCTCTCTGAAGCTTATACAAAAAGATATTCGCGATATACAAATATCAACTTACATAAATCCAAAGGAAAAATATAAAGTAATCGCTAATATTCCTTATTATTTAACCAGCGAAATTCTCCATACGTTTCTACCGCTCTCTTCTCAACCAGAATCTATCGTGCTTTTGGTTCAAAAAGAAGTAGCCGAACGAATTGTAGCCAAAAATGGAAAGCAAAGCAGGCTTTCTATAAGTGTTAATGTCTACGGAAAGCCTAAACTTATCAAAAAAGTATCTCGAAGTAACTTTGACCCACCACCTGAAGTAGATTCGGCCATTCTGGCAGTTACCAGTATTTCACGAGAGTTTTTTGAAAATATTAATGAAGATAAGTTTTTTTCTTTAGTAAAAAAAGGTTTTCGCCATAAACGAAAAAAGTTAGTTAATAATTTAGCCGATAACACTACACTCAAACAGAAGATACGGGATGTATTGACTAAATGCAAAATAAATACACAAATACGTGCCGAAAAAGTTACTCTAAAACAATGGGAGTGTCTTTTAAAGAATCTCTAGTATTAGGTATTTTTTGTTAATTATTACTTAAATTAAAATTATTTATTAGTTTTCCACAATAAACGACAGTCAAAAAGACATTATTTGATACACTAAAGATGTCGTGGATACAACAAATCGCCAACAATACCTTCCCAGCAAAAAAATACTGTGGGTGGTTATCCCGGTAGTAGCAGTTGTGGGAGTTGTGACGTGGTATCAAACATCCTCCAGAGGACTCAATCTCAACAACCTAACAACTTCAGGTAATGAACAGCAAGATGATCGGCTAGCTGACGACGACAATGACGGTCTGAAAAATTATGAAGAAGAGTTGTGGGGTACTGACCCTCAAAACCCAGACACTGACGGCGACGGCACCGAAGACGGAGCTGAAGTGGCGAATCAGCGTGATCCTTTAAAAGCAAATGATGATGAATTAAACAGCTTTACTACCCAGACCGAAACTGGTAACGAAGGTTCTCAAGAGAGCGTACAAGAACCGAACGATACCGGGCAAGTCCTTAGCGAAATCTTGCCAGAGGCCACCATGATGGCTAATGCCAACCTTGAAGGGGAAAGAGAAGTTTCTCAAGAAGATCTTAATAATCTCGTAAATGAAGCAGCTCAAGGTCTTCAATCGTATCAAGGGTCTTATAGTGAGGAAGATTTGGTAATAAGTAGTCAAGTTAATACCGAAACTTATACTAATAACGCCTTAGAAATACTGCAAAAATATGCTGAAAGTTCTCCTATAGGTCAGGAGCTGTCTATGTTTTCTGGCGCCGTTCCAAGCAATAACCAGGCTATTTATGAAGAACTTGAGTCATTGGCCGTAATTTATGATGCACTTGCAGACGAATTAAGCAATGTGGCTGTACCGCCGTCAGAATCAGGCACTCATTTAGAAATAATCAACAACTATAAAGTAATTGCACAAACTGTACGAGACATGGCCCGATTTGAAGAAGATCCGGTACGAGCCCTTCAGGGTATCGGAACCTATCAACGTATCACAAGGTCTCAAGATCAAGCCATGACCTTTATATATAACAACTGACAACAAACAGGCCATGAACCCAACACCTAACAATCCTAGACAGCTTGCCGGAACACTCATAGCAGTCTTTGTCGGGCTTGTTGTCACCTTCGGTGTCGGCGTGCCGCAGGCACACGCTTTCAGCATCTCGGACATTCCGGATGCTATAGAGAGCGGGATTGATTGGGTGCAGGACAAGGTAGACACCGCGGAAGGTATACTAGCCACGAGCGAAGAAACTGTCGGAACTGTGCTAGAAGGCGAACAAGTTCTTGATGGGTGTCAGGCGGTACAGGGATTCGAAGGTGATGCGTTTCCGGGGTATGCGCCGCCGGGTGAAGGTGGTGGAGGAGAGGATGATACCCAACCGCAGTCGTGCGAAGGAAATGAATACGGAAACTTTGTAAACACTACGGAGGAGTGTCAAAGAAAGTGTGACAGACTGCTTAGTGACAGGTCTGAAACTCTTTCTGATCTCGAAGACCCATTGGGACAAATCCAGTATCGTCCGGAAAACTGCCGGGATATTGAAATAATAACTTTTGATGATAATCCGGAGTGTACCTTAGGTCAATACTTTTGTAAGGATGAGTTCGGTAACGATGACTTTGAGTGTGCACAAGCAGCGTTTGACGGCGAGAGTATTGCCCCTTCACGAAGCATAGAAACGTGTGGCGACCGAGTTGCCGACACGGAAATACCTGAGTTTGAGAAGCGCTCT
Source organism: uncultured Candidatus Saccharibacteria bacterium (assembly GCA_964452185.1). GTDB lineage: Bacteria > Patescibacteriota > Minisyncoccia > Phycocordibacterales > SW-6-46-9 > SW-6-46-9. The sequence continues at coordinate 15,478 of CAYVKO010000009.1, read as the reverse complement.
CCAAACGAGTTCGAAACTGATGAAAGGGCCAGGATGAGACAGCACATCCCGGACTTTGAACGATGGGTGGTGGATAATGCGCAAGATGAGCAGTGGGAAGATGTTTACTCTTGGGATGGAAATATGCGCGAACAACAAGATGGGGTTTCTGGAGGAGGTTTCTGCCGACAAGTTGCAGAAATTGATAATGAATTAGTATGCCCAGGTGATCTTGAAAACCATGTTGAATCTTCCGGAGCAGTAAATACTATGGTCGCTTTTGATAATAATGGTTGCTTCAGTACTGTTTGGCAAACACAGCAAGACCCGACAGGACCCGGTATACCAACAAACGATCCTCCGAGTTGTGATGAATTCGATCTGGAGGCTCTGGAGGAAGAGTTAGATTTATAATATTATGAATAAAAATATGCAAAAAATATACGATAGTTTTTTAGGTAGAGCTGTAATAACTCTGGTTGTTGCTGCAACTGTCTTATTTTCACTCTCGGGAGTAACAGCAAGTGCTTTCGATGATGTTAAAGATAGTATTAGTGAAACTAAGGTGAGCATAGCCAGTTTTTTCACACCCAAAACCGCTCATGCACAAAGTTATTGTAGTGTTGAAGGTTGTGGAGGATATTGGGACCCTGGTGGAGGCGGTGATTTTAACCTCGGCGGTTGGGCTGGTGATTTGCTGAATTCAATCGATAACTGGATTGGTACTGATTTGTCTCAGTATGGGGACGCTTTGGACCTGGTTACTGGCATGCTTGAGGAGATGGGGGTAGACTTCGGGGTAGCTGAAGACCTCGCCAGCTGGGTAGAAGCAGCCGAAGGCATTACGGATACCGTACAAAATATAGATAATTTCGAAGATTTCTCTAACTGGGCAAGTGAAAGTGGTAATATCGAAGGTCTTGCTGGAAGCGTCACAACGCTTCTGGGATTGGGTGAAGAGTATGATGATTATGACGAAGCTGTTAGTGTTGTTTCTGATCAAATTTCAGCTGCTGCCGATGGCTACAGTGAGGAATGTGATGGTGACGAGGATTGTAATGTTGCTAAGTACATTGGCGATGAGATAAAAAAACAAATCGAGTCAGCGTCAGACCAAATCGACGAACTTGACACAGAATTTGATGACATGGAGGATATAGGATATTTTCTCGAAGATCTCAAAAGGTACACGGAAATGATCGAAGAGTACCGGAGGTATCAAGAAGAAACCGGCGGTGGAGACAACGGTGGCACCGTACAGTGGTGTTACAACACTGAAGGGTCAGAAGGAGAAATGAAGCCGGAAGCATACTGCTACGCTGCTAACAACACCACCTCATGCTTCTATGCGGATGAGTACGATGATCACGAACAACAGTGCGAAACCGAGGCTTCAGATCCCGATACAGGTGGAGGTCAAGGAACATGTTATCTTTGCCAATCTGATACAGAGTGCGGCGATGGAAGACCGATACAGTCTGATGGAACAGAAGGCGGTGAGCAGTGCTTTGCTGACCAGAGCACTTGTCAAGGTGAGCTTGAGTCAGATGATTCTAGCACCGGATCCTGCTTTGAATCAACAACCGGCGGCGGGTCAGGAAGTGGTGCGCTATCAAATGCTCGCTTTTCTGAATCCGGCGAACTCCTTGTGAAAGAAACACGAGCCAGAGAAAAAGACCGGTGTCTGGATGCACTGGCTCAGGAAACCTCCAAAAAAGTACTGCAAGAGTTATCTAGAGAAGCCTTAGGGTGGATACAAAGCGGATTTGATAACTTCGGAGAAACAGACAACCCCGGCTTCATTGAAGACCTAGGCCGGTACCAAGTCAACACGTCAAATCAGCGATTTAATGAGTACTTACAAAACCCTGCCAACTTCCAAGGCCTGTGCGGTGTTTATGAAGATTCAATACTCCCGGTAGTGCATAATGAGTACGCTCAGGACATTGGTTCAGCCGGTGGTGGTGTTGATGTGATCGATTCCATCCCATCCTTGGATACCACATGCCCGCTTGAAGAAAACCTGTCACAAGATGAGGCTCAAGCCTTCCTGAGCGAAGGAAGTCTCAGTGAATCCAGAGGTTGGGACACGTGGGGAGACTTACTGCAAAGCGGCATACCGGCAGGAGTGTACCGTAATATGCGAGAAGACGTTTCTCAGGAAGTAGCTATAGCTCGAGATGAGGCACAGCTACGGTACGAAACAGGGGAAGGATTCAGAGCTGTAACCGAGAACGGAGAAGTGGTAACACCAAGCAGTGCTGTTTCTCAAATCTTTAACCGTATTGTTAACAGCGACCTCAACAGAGCTGAGCTCGTGGATGAAATGAATGAGGTCGTAGGCGACTTCGGCAACCTGTTTACCAGTCAGCTTATCAACGATAGTTTGGCCGGACTTGACCCAGAAGAAAGAGTTTCGGACGAAAATAATAGTGCTACCAGCACAACCGGGGATTAACAACACCAATTCCGATGCTCTCGACGGAACCTCGGATGATTCTCAAACTCCACAAGCCGAATAATCGAGTATAGTACAATACAAAACTGAAAGTACCAGTGACATATTTAATCAAGAAAATAAAATCTGGTATCAACTACTACTCTACGCTTATCGCGTGGAGTGTGGTGGTTATAGCCTCTCTTAGACCAAGTACCGCTCACGCACAAGACTCCTCTTGGTGGGGGGACTGGGATATATGGGATCCGTTCCTTGATATGATAGGCTCGACAACCTTATATATATCCTCTCAAATTGTTTACATTTCTGGGTATATTCTCGAAGTTAGTGTACGAGAGATGGTGTTGCGAATGGGGACAAACGTTGACGCAGTAAATGGAATAGAGAATGCGTGGGTGGTGCTTCGAGATTTCAGTAACATCATTTTTATTTTCATTCTTTTGTATGCTGCTATAGCAATCATTCTCAACCTTACCTCCTTTAATGCCAAAAAAACGATTGCCAGTCTTGTTGTGGTTGCACTGCTTGTAAACTTTAGCTTCTTTTTTACCAGAGTGGTCGTAGACGGATCGAATATTCTTGCTTTGCAGTTCTATAACAGCATGGAAGTTGTTGATTCGGAATCAGAAGAGGTGGCAACAGCACCAATATCCTCCATGATAACCGAAGCAGTTAGACTTCCCTCCGTACATGATCATGAAGCAGTACAAGAAGCGGCAAATGCGGAAAGAGAAGACGTAAGTGCTTCTCAAATTCTTCTTATTTCTCTTTTAGGTGCAACCTTCATGCTTGTTTCTTCTTTTGTGTTTTTGGCTATGGCTGCTTTGCTTTTGGTTCGTTTTGCAATACTGATTATATTAATGATTTTATCACCAATAGCCTTTGTTGCTTGGGTACTTCCTAACACCAAACAGTACGCCAAAAAATGGTGGGGCGAGCTTGTTAATCAGTCGTTCTTTGCCCCGATAATGTTTGCCCTTTTGTATGTGGTGGCTCAGATAATTACTTCTGACGACTTCCAAACGATGCTTGAACCAACCGGTGAATCCACCGACAGCATGGCAAGTGCCATCATTAATCCTGCTGACGGTGCTAGCATCTTGTTAAACTTCGGATTGGTGATAACTTTGATGCTGGCTGTAATAGTAATAGCTAAGCAGATGGGGAACAAAGCATCGGGTCAAGCAATTAAGCTAGCCGGGGGCGTGTCCGCCGGAGCTGGAGCCTTTGCCGCTCGCCAAACTGCCGGTCGGGCCGCAAGGCGTTACCGCGATTCTAAGTTTGCGAAAAAATTTGCTGAAAAATCAAAACTTGGTCAATCGGCACTTCGAAAAGCTGATAGTGTTTCTAAAAATTCAATGGATATTCGTGATACCAACGCCGTAAGCGGTAAGTATGCCGGAAACACCGGGAGAAGACGTGGAGGGTTTGCGGGCGGTAAGGAGCGAAAGAAGAAGAAACGAGAACGAGCAAAAGAAATAGTACAAGAAGACACGAAGAAGGAACAGGATAAAAGGCAGGATGCCGAACGTAAAAAGGAGCGGAAGGCTCGCCTGGATGAGTTTAAAGAAAACAGCGAGGAAGTTGAAGAGGTAGAAAAATTGAAAGAAACGCTTGAAGGCCTTAAAGACACACGTGAAGCCGCTGCTTTGAAACTTGAAAATCTACAGCAAGAACTTGAAGGTCTTGATTCAAGCGACTTAAGCGATGAGGAGGTGGAAATAAGAAAACAAGAAATCGAATCCGAAATGAAAAATGCGCAACAACAACTTCAATCAATACCGGAGAAAGAACAAGAAGTTAAAGAAGAGCTAGAACAAAGCAAACAAGAAGCATTAGAAAGCCTTGAAAGCAAGCTTGAAGATACCGGATTCAACCTAAAAGAAGAAGATAGTTATGAAGGTATTTACGGTTACGAAGAAGGTGATATTAACAAGCGTATTAAAGACCAACACAAGGAAGCCCAAGACACCTTAAATGAAATAAAAACCAACCAAGTTGAACGAGCTCGTAATTTTGAAGATATGATTGAAAGCGGTGTGCTACCAAGCTATGGCACAGAAAGTGACTTGAATTTATCTGGTGGTCGATGGAAGCGAGAGTGGACTGCTGGCGAACGCGGTAACCGCAACCAAAGCAAAGACAAAAAACGAAAGAAAGAGGCTGAAAACATCCTTAAGGTAGTAGAAAAAATGCAAAAAGAGGGAGTTGATGTAGATGATCTAGCAAACGAGAGTGGTAACGAAGATGAAGAAAATGAAGAAGAAAGTAACAGTTAGTAAAATAATCAACACCATGAACCCAACACCTAACAATCCTAGACAGCTTGCCGGAACACTCATAGCAGTCTTTGTCGGGCTTGTTGTCACCTTCGGTGTCGGCGTGCCGCAGGCACACGCTTTCAGCATCTCGGACATTCCGGATGCTATAGAGAGCGGGATTGATTGGGTGCAGGACAAGGTAGACACCGCGGAAGGTATACTAGCCACGAGCGAAGAAACTGTCGGAACTGTGCTAGAAGGCGAACAAGTTCTTGATGGGTGTCAGGCGGTACAGGGATTCGAAGGTGATGCGTTTCCGGGGTATGCGCCGCCGGGTGAAGGTGGTGGAGGAGAGGATGATACCCAACCGCAGTCGTGTGGAAGCGATGAGGATGGCGAATATATCACAACAAGCCAGTACTGCCAGCAAGCCTGTGACAGATTACTGGAAGATCACACGTTTGAAGTAACGAAGCTTAGAGAAGACGGGTCTGATTTAGATTTTGCAGACAGATATAGCTATCGGCCAGACAACTGCCAGGACATGTCTGTTGCTCACCTTTCAGATACCCCCAACTGCACTCCCGGACTTTACTACTGCAAAGACCCTGACGGAAGCCAGTCAAGTCAGGGTTGTTTTGCTCAGCCCGGAAATGCTCAAGGAGAAATAGAATCGTGTAGTGGGTACGTTGAATCAACTCCGGTACCGGAATTCCAAAAAGATGATCCTGGTACTTTTGAGACTGAAGAGAGAAGCACCCTCCGCGACCATATACCAAACTTTGAACGCTGGGTGGTGGATAATGCGCAAGATGAGCAGTGGGAGGATGCAGAAACATGGGACAGCTTTTGTCGCAAGGTAATGGAGGTTGATGATGAGCTTATGTGTGCCACTCCTTCAAACGTAGAAGAGGTAGAAACCTCTCTAGATATTCCTCGATGGGAAAATGGCTGTTTCATTGACTTTTTCTCGCAAGATACTGAAGCAGATCCTGTAACCGGCGGAAGCCGCACTGAGGACCAAGCCCCCGACTGCAGCGACATTGATATAGATACTCTGGAGGAAGAACTAGACTTATAGGTATTGTTTTCAACTTTAAGTTAATATCAAGATACCATGAACCCAACACCTAACAATCCTAGACAGCTTGCCGGAACACTCATAGCAGTCTTTGTCGGGCTTGTTGTCACCTTCGGTGTCGGCGTGCCGCAGGCACACGCTTTCAGCATCTCGGACATTCCGGATGCTATAGAGAGCGGGATTGATTGGGTGCAGGACAAGGTAGACACCGCGGAAGGTATACTAGCCACGAGCGAAGAAACTGTCGGAACTGTGCTAGAAGGCGAACAAGTTCTTGATGGGTGTCAGGCGGTACAGGGATTCGAAGGTGATGCGTTTCCGGGGTATGCGCCGCCAGAAATGTAATAACAACATTCACGCTTCTATTTATTTCAAAAACATCATGCAAAGCATTAGTAATAAAAACTCAAACTTTAGAGATATACTTGCTCAGCAAGTCAATGAGCTACCGAATACTTATGTCAAATCGATACTATCAGATAAGTCAGATAAATTAATACGAGGATTTTTAGATAGGGAAAATTTAACCGAAGATCAAAAAAACCTTGTTAAGCGCGATATTGTTATGCTGCTTTTAGGTATCGAGTCATACGAGAAATTTCCTGACGTACTAGCGGACGATTATAATCTGTCAAAAGACACAGCTTTAGCTATCAGGGAGTTTATTAATACAGAGTTATACAAAAAAATTGTTAATGGTATGACCAAAAAAGGCGTCGGGGTAGATACGCTTCCGGTTCCGGCCCCTCCAGCTTCTTCCAATACTTATACAGGAAAAACAGATCCATACCGAGAACCAGCTAATTAGATTTCCCGTTTGACTGCTTTGTTCACAATTACATAACAGTCAATGTTATTATTGGTACAGATAGAAGGTGTGGGCTAACTAATTAACTATCAACAAATAAAAACGTGCAGTTTAACGTTCCAAAATTCATTGAAATTGAAGACAAGATATTTGGTCCGCTCACATTTAAGCAGTTTGTATACCTTGCAGGTGGAGCAGGCCTATCAGCGTTAATCTGGTGGATTTTACCGCAAATACTAGCAATACCCGTAGTAATTGTTGTTGTAGCTTTTTCTTTAGCTCTTGCTTTCTACCGTGTTAACAACAAGCCGTTTATTCATACTGTACAAGCAGCCTTGCAGTATCTATCTAATGCTCGTCTGTACGTTTGGAAACAACGCACCCACCCGAACAAATCATCTGAACGACTCAAGAAAGAAGCTGAACAAATCAAGCAAGTAGTACCTGACTCTTCTTCAGAGGACAGAATAAAAAGAAAGTCTTGGTCAATCCAAGTACAAAAGAACAACGATGAGGTTGCCCCCCGTTCAGATATTAAGCTTAGTAAGCCAGCCCCTGGTTCAGAATCGTAGTTTTATAATATATAATTGTAATAATGGCTTTCGACATTCAAAATTCAAAAGCGTCGCAAGAGTTTGTTCCTATCAAAGAGGTTCGAAACGGGGTAGTAGTGTTGGATGACGGTTCTTTGCGAGTAATTTTGATGGCCTCCTCTATCAATTTAGCTTTAAAGTCCGCTGATGAACAACGATCAATACTAGCTCAGTTTAAAAATTTTCTTAACTCGCTTGATTTTTCAGTACAACTCCATGTTGAGTCTCGCGATCTTGATATCCAACCATATCTGAATGACCTACAAGAACAATACGAAAAACAAGAAAATGAGTTGCTACAAACACAAATTAAGGAGTACATCGAATTTATAAAGACATTTACTCGAGACGCCAATATTATGCAAAAAAGCTTTTTTGTTATTGTTCCATACACCAGATCAATAGCTTCCAGGTCCGGAGGGTTTATGGAAAAAATTCGCTCCATTATCGGTAATGAAACCACTAAAGAGCAAGAAGAGAAGTCTTTTAACGAAGCGCGTAGCCAACTTGATCAACGTGTGCAGCTGGTCGAGCAAGGGCTCGTTCGAACGGGTGTTAGAGTTACTCAACTTGATACGGAAGAAAATATAGAGTTATTTTATCGACTCCTTAATCCTGGTAACCTTACTCAAGAGATAAGAGGTGATAACCTGGAAGTATAGTTATGGCTCTTTTTGATTCAGCAAAAGAAAACAACGGCGAAGAGGAGGGGGGTGATGAAATGTTGTCTGGTACAGAACCAGGGGAATCACTACTTCCGCAACAAGTAGAAGACAGTGGGTCTTTAGATTTAAAAGATGTAATTGCTCCTTCAGCCCTTAAAATAACCCCGCGAAAACTTAATTTAGGCGAAAAAATATCACGAACCTTTTTCGTTATATCTTATCCAAGCACCTTACAAGACAACTGGCTATCTCCTGTTATTAACCTTGATCGATTGTTTGATATATCTGTATTCGTTCATCCGGTTGATACCAGTAAAATGCTAAAGAAGTTTGAAAAGCGTGTAGCTGAAGTACAAAGCCAGATAAGCTCCAGGGAGGAGAGGGGGATGGTTCGAGATCCAAAGTTAGATAGTGCTCACCAAAACCTTGAGAACTTGCGTGATGACCTTCAGCAAGCAAAAGAAAAAATGTTTGATGTTGGTCTGTATATCACTATCTACGGAGAGGATCAAGACGAGCTAGATGAAACCGAATCTGAAATACGTTCTGTATTAGAGTCACAACTCGTATACTTGAAACCTGCTCTATTCCAGCAAGAGCAAGGCTTTCAGAGTACTCTACCTATTGCGCGAGATAATCTAAAAGTAAATACCAAGTTAAATTCTTCTCCTCTTTCCAGCTTCTTTCCGTTTATCTCTTTCGATCTCACTTCAGATCAAGGTGTCTTGTTTGGTATTAACCGACACAACTCCGGGCTTGTACTGTTTGATCGGTTTCAAATGGAAAACTACAACTCACTTATCTTTGCTACCTCCGGTGCCGGAAAGTCCTATGCTGCGAAGCTGGAAATTTTAAGGAGTCTGATGTTTGACACGAATGTAATTGTTATTGATCCGGAAAGAGAATATGAGTACTTAGCTGAAGCTACCGGCGGACGACACTTCAATGTATCCCTAACCTCAAAACACCATATTAATCCGTTTGATCTGCCGAAACCACGACCTAATGAAACGTTTGGGGATGTTTTGCGGTCAAACATTATATCTTTGGTTGGGCTATTCCGCATGATGTTTAACGGACTGAACCCATCAGAGGACTCAATGGTTGATCAAGCTATTACTGAAACATATGCACTTAAAGATATTACCTACGAAAGCGAGTGGAGTGAAGACATGCAGGTTCCGCTTTTATCTGACTTTAAAATGGTACTTTCCGGTATGGAAGGAGCAGACCATCTTGTACAACAACTGGAAAAATACACTGAAGGAACCTGGTCGGGGTTTTTAAATAAACCAACGAATATCGACATTGACCAGAAGTTTGTCGTGTTTTCTGTGCGTGACATGCAGGATGAGCTCAAGCCTATCGCTATGCATATCATCACCCACCACATCTGGAATGCAATCCGTAAAGACATAAAAAAACGACTGCTTGTTATTGATGAAGCGTGGTGGATGATGCAATCCGAAGACACTGCTTCATTTCTTTATAAAATGGCTAAACGAGGGCGTAAATATTATCTAGGATTAACAACTATCACTCAAGATGTCGATGATTTTCTTAACTCAGAGTATGGAATGCCGATTGTAACCAACTCGGCAATCCAACTCTTAATGAAACAGTCTCCGTCAGTTATTGACAAGATTCAAGATACATTCAATCTTACAGATGAAGAGAAGTATTTACTCTTAGAATCTGATGTTGGTGAAGGCATATTCTTTGCTGGAATGAAACACGTAGCCATAAAAGTTGTAGCTTCATATACCGAAGATCAAATCATAACCTCTGATCCACAGCAAATAATTGATATAGAAGAGGCTCGGGATGAGTTTCAAAATCGCAATAATCAATAATATGTATGAAATCTAAACGGATAGGTAAATTTCTGGGAGGTACTATGGTAGCTATTGCTGTAGTGTTTGACATCCTTTCAGCTGCACCGTGGGTAGGGCTTATAGCAAGCGGGCTTGGTTATTTAATACTCGGATTCATTTTCATGGTAAAAGGGATTAATCCTATTGGATTTTCTAACAGAGAACAAAAAAAACTTGCTAGTTTCGCTTCAGAATGGATAGCAGGATTACTGGGATTCGGAATCTGGCCGGGAATTACGGTGTGGGCAGTTATCACCATCAAGGATTCGTGGCAAGAAGATGAAGAATCGAAAGAAAAACAAAAAAGTCTAAAAAAGGAAGTTCGCCAGAGACAACTAGAACATAGCAACAAGTCTTCTGCTACAAACTCCAGAAGAGAAAAGACTTCGGTTTACCAGTAGAGTAGTTATTAACAAGAAAAAAACAAATACGGTACAATATATCTACATGACATATTCTAAAACAGTACTTTCTGGCCATGTTTTTTTATTCTTTTCTGGCTTTTTTCTTCTTTTTCTGATTGGAGTTTCACCTAGTTTAACTCACGCCCAAAGTGTTACAGAACAGGCTCGAAGAAACTCTGTAGTTATTTCTGCAAATCCTTCTCACCCCACTCCTGGCGAAGAGTTTAATCTTTCCGCTTCAAGTTTCTTAGTACCTCTGGAAGGTGCTACGTTTCAGTGGGCTGTTAACGGGCAAATAATAGACGAAGGGGCTGGTGTTACTCAAACCAGTTACGTAATGCCAGAAGACGGTAGTGAAATCACTGTTACACTCACAGTCCAACCAACAGATGGGCAATCTATTACTAAACAAACAACCATACAAGCAGTTACTATAGACCTAATCTGGGAAGCAAACACCTTTACCCCTCCTTTATATAAAGGTAAAGCTCTGTACTCAGGCGTTGGAAACATTACGGTTACAGCTCTTCCGTTCATATCTAACTCTACAGGTGATCGATATGATAAAGAAAACTTGGTTTACCGTTGGAGCCACAATAGTCTAGTTCATGGGAGTGATTCAGGGTTAGGAAAAAATACCTTTCCGGTTGATCTTAATACTAGAAACAACACTATCTCTGTAACCATTTCTGATCGATCTGGAAACACTGTTGGAGAAGCTTCTACGTCAATCCCAACAGCAGACCCACAACTACTTCTTTATGAAAACCATCCGCTGAGAGGTATACACCTTGGTAAACCGCTAGAAGAAGTTAATACAGAGGACGAGGAAACTCGAATAACTGCCTATCCGTACTTCTTTCCGGCAAATAGTGCTGTTGGGGAAACTCTTGAATACCGTTGGTATCTGGCAGGAGAACAAATAGCTTCATCTGATAATAAAAATGAAGTTGTGCTTCGTGATACAGGAGAAGACGGCGAAGTTGATTTATCTGTAGATGTTGAAAGCACTGAGTTCATCTTCTCACCAGAAAACACTTCACTCCTGGTAACTTTCTAGATTATGCATACAGTTTCAAAAAAAATTGTTGCAGGTTTTTTTTCGCTTATATGTATAGTGTGCTTGGGTATATTATTCACTCCGACAGTTACAGATGCCCAGTCAGAAGAAAATTACCAAGCTCTTGAGGAACTTCCAGGGATAACTGAAGATGGAGTAGCCGACGTAACAAGCACAAGCAGCTTACCCTCATTTGCCAACCAGGTGGCTCAAATCATGATCGGAATAGCTATCGCTTTAGCCATAATCATGCTTATTATGGGCGGAGCGACATATATGACCAGTGGGTCATTTTCCAAGAAAGGTCAGGCTAAAAGCCGTATGACACAAGCATTGATAGGACTTCTCTTAGCGCTTGGAGCTGTTCTTATCTTAAACACTATCAATCCGAACCTGACGAGCACTGAAGGTATTGAAGACGTACAGGTAGACGGAAGTAGGTTTGATCAACCTGATGAAGGAAGTGGGGAACAAGCAAGATACTGTTTTAAAAAGATTAACCAAGATACTGGCAACGCACAATACTTTTGTCATAACAGTAAAAGTGAGTGTCAAGAAAAAAAAGGAGAGGAAACAGTTGGGCGTGGTGGTGGTGGAACCTGTGAAGCATATCCTGAAGGTACTACAGAGGAAGATTTGCAGTTATTTTCAGACATCTTAACCGAAGAATCAGACATTCGAGAAACTCTTAAAGAAGGTGATAAGGTCCATATTAATAAAGGAAAATGCGAACAGTACGGTGAAGGAAACTGTACCACCGTTGGTCAGCTGGATGGTACAGCAGTAAATGGGCTGAGAGAGCTTCGTGATCGAGCCTGTGATCCGACCATTGATGTGGTTGGTAGTAACTGCGACGAAAATCAAGGTTGGTCTTTGACTGTAACCGGAGGTACTGAATGGTGGCTTCACAGCGAAAACACACACCACAAACCAGATTCTGGAAATACGGCTGTCGACATCACCGGCCACGACAGCACATTTAACCAATGGATGGACAATAAAATTAATGATGGTAGTAACAGCTGTCACAGTGAAACGAACTGCACAATCAATGTGGGTGGTGACGATGTTGGCTTTACGTACGAAACAGAAGGTGATAATGCCGAATCAACCGGCGCACACTGGCATGTAGTATTTCCAGAGTAATAATGGTGTATAAATGTAAACAAATAAAAAAGCGTGTCTTTTTACTTCTTTTAGTCACGTGCTTGTTTTTTGCTGGAGTACTGTTTGCTGCTACACCCACATTGGTCAATGCTCAAGTGGAAGGAAACTACAGAGCTCTCGAAGAAATTCCGGGTGTTACTGAAACTACTCAAGTAGACGGAAAAACAGTATCATACGTCGACGTAACAAGCACAAGCAGCTTACCCTCATTTGCCAACCAGGTGGCTCAAATCATGATCGGAATAGCTATCGCTTTAGCCATAATCATGCTTATTATGGGCGGAGCGACATATATGACCAGTGGGTCATTTTCCAAGAAAGGTCAGGCTAAAAGCCGTATGACACAAGCATTGATAGGACTTCTCTTAGCGCTTGGAGCTGTTCTTATCTTAAACACTATCAATCCGAACCTGACGAGCACTGAAGGTATTGAAGACGTACAGGTAGACGGAAGTAGGTTTGATCAACCTGACGATGGGGAGGAGTAAATTTACACACACTCAACAAACAAAATATCTGATTCATTTTACTTGAAACTTGTCTACGGTTTTACTGATCACGGCGAAATAACCACAAGTAGTTATCAAGTCTGTTTTTAAATACTGTATGAGACCCGCTACCATTTTGGTGTAAATCAATAACATCAACAGGTTCTCCGGACACATCAGACAGATCAATGAGTTGGTTTACATTACCGTTATTACTAACTACAGAATATAGAATATCATTATATGAAGTCCTGCCTTGCAGCCACGCATCTAAGTTGCCGCTGCCATTTTTTGGTACTCCACAGTATGCTACAGAGGTACTATCTCGCCAGCCACATTTAAAATCAGCAATTGTATCTATACTCACCGATGTTTCACTATTATCAGTAGAGTACACATGAGTTCCTTCATCACTTGTGGTTAGAACATTACTAGCTTGATTAGCTTGAGCTGTCAAAGCAGCCTGACCACCAGTCAAACGATCAAATGAGCCGTCAGAAGTGTTAATAAGGTACACATATCCTTGACTTGAGCTTGATGGATTTGTATACGCAGTAATCTTTTCTGCTGCATCCCATTGCATTTGCCAGCTAGTAACATCAGATGAAAATACTTCACGACGGTTGGATAAATCCGTTGGTGTGATGTACCCATAGGTCCTACCGTCTATTAAGAGTGTATAAAAAATATTACCTCCTTCAGGAGAGAATGAAATGTTAGTAATATCATCAGGTAAGAAGTTTCCTTCAAGTGTGTACTGACTGCTAGAAGTAGATGATGTACTTATTTCTGCCAAATACGTTTTTATACTATTCGTATCATTACTATAGTATTGAAAAACAACATTAGTGCCGTCTGGTGAAAAAATAGCATCTTTAACTTGCGGAATTGTTGTGTTTGTAATTCGTTCTTTCGTGCGTTCTTCCGGATCATACTGATATATGTGTCCATTCTCTGTACGCACAAAACGAACAAGTTCTTTTGTTTGATCACCGCTTGTTGTAGCTGTACTCGATGTACTGACTGTTATCCAACCACTGCCAGCAACTGGAGCATCGCTTATTTTCTCCAAACGAGGAATGGTAACCGGATCTGGTTCAACATCATCCTCCTCATCACCTTCGTCGTCAGAGCCAAAAAATCCTTCAGAGCTGGTTGAAAACGGAAAGATTGAGCTGTCAGTATCTTCTACAGAATCACCGTCAGTACCAGACCCTCCACCGCTAAACAAGAAGTACAGAAAAATACTTCCTAACACTATTACTACCAAAATAATAATTAGAAGCCATTTCTTTTTTGTTGTGGAGTTGGTGTCCGCCATGCTCTGTTTACATTGTAGTATACTATCTAGCTTTCAGATAGCTTATGAACTCTCCGAGTCTGAGTCAGTTGATTCACTATCAATTTCTATCTCCGGATCATCCACCATGTAGTGTACATAAAATTCTTGAAAGACATGAAAGAGATTTGAGGTTGCCCAGTATAGTGCTACCACAGCAGGGAGGGAGTAGGATATAGCAAAAACAATACCCGGAAAAATATACTTCAATTGACCGCCAATGTTGCTTTGAAACTCCTGAATGAACGACTGTGTATCACTGGAAGACTGCTGGGTGTCTTCTGATTCATCGTCATCACCGCCGGGACTCACCCAGGTTTGTAAAAATTGAGATCCACCTGCAATTACCGCCAGTATAAAACTACTTTCAGCAAGATTAGCTCCTAAAAACACCATATCCACCATTTCCGGCTCCGTAACAAATTCATACACCAAACTTGTGTCTATTTCAGGTAGTCCACCCCGCAAGAAGACATAGTAAAGAGCAATTATGATAGGGAACTGAAGGAGTATCAAAAATAATCCAGAAAATGGATTTACATCATATTTACCATACACTTCCATCATTTTCTTTGCTTGCTCCTCTCGGTCATCGTCGTACTCTTCCTTTATCTCATCAATCCGGGGCTTCACCTTCTTCATCGTCTGCTGTGTCCGAACCGACTTTACAGAAAGCGGTAAAAGTACAAATTTTACCAGTAGTGTTAGTGTTATTACAGCCAACCCTACTTCACCGCCGGGAACAATATCAACCAAAAAAACAAGCCCATTGTAGATGGGCTGGTAGAGAATTGTAGTAAAAAACCCTGTTATAGCTTCCCACATTACAGATGCATTCTAGCGCACCTAAAGCGTAAATTCAATATACTAACTTTCAATAATGTCGGCCTTTTTTAGTACTTTTCGAATTCCTTTTTTCAATTCTGAAAATTCAATTTCTTCAGCCGAAGCCGGCAGAAACCAAATAATCCTGTATCCTTCCGGGATACAATCAAGAATTTCTTCTAACGTTGCGTATCCACGACGCCGAATCTGATTACGAGTAGTACTTTGAGCTACTTCATTTTTCGGTGCTACACAAGAAAACTTACTTTTACCATTAAATTCGATAAATTTTATGTACCCCACTGATCCAGACACGCTTTGACCGTCGTCGTAAACAGAATCAAACTCATTTTGTGTCATCCGCTGTGATTTTGATAGCATAAAAACAGAAATTAGCGGTTTTACCCTTCTATACTGATGATACCTATTGTAAAGAAGTAATTTTTACTGCGCAATTTACAAAAAATTTCAAAAAG
>CAYVKO010000008.1:27727-30778 GCA_964452185.1 uncultured Candidatus Saccharibacteria bacterium | reverse complement strand
GTCCTTTTCTTCCATCGCTTACTAGTGTAACAAATACACACCGCCAATTCTAGTGATAAAATAACTTCGTATAAATAACCTAAAGAGTAGTTAGTTAAAAAAAACGAAATTTTAGGCCTCAAAGCAGCTGCTCGGGGTTTTTCAACTAAGAGACCTTCCATCAGGACTCTCTTTCTGGTAAATTATCTGTAGCATCAGGACTTGCCTACAAGTCCTCGCAAAACTATAGTCGCTAATACTTAGCTCCTTATTTTGCGGGCTCGCAGGCCGCCCCTCGGCATCGTTGCGCAATGCTCACGATATGCCTGCGGCCTTCGATTCCGGCGAAAGCAACAAACGTTGCTTTCTATGGTGGAGACCTCTTTTTTACTCAAAGGAGTCTCCCCATCAGGAATCGAACCCAAATCTGGTCCTTAGGAAGGACCCGTTCTATCCAGTTGAACTATGGGGAGAGACCAAGATACCTGCAGTATCTCAGTCTACAAAACCTAAACTTACTCTTCCTCTTCTTCGCGGTGTTCTGCAACAATTTCTTCAAATCGCCCTTCTTCAAAGCCCACCATCATGTCATCGCCTAACACAATAACCGGTACTCCCATCTGGCCGGACTTTTCGATCATCTCTTTACGGCGTTTTGAGTCAGAAGAAACATCGTACTCTTTGTAGTCAATATCGTGTTCTTTCATGTAATTCTTTGCCTTCTCACAATATTGACATGTTGGTGTTGTATAGATAGTAACTTTTTTCATGTAGTGACACGAGGTGTGTCCAGACATACCTTTCTCCACCTCGCAATTAATTAGTGGCTAACCGGATGCAAAGAAAAGTATACCATATTTTTGGCTTAGTTCACGCAAACAGAATTACCAAAATTGAACAGACGACCAAATGCTCCCCCACCATGACTGCTCTTCTTGAGTAGAGGTTGCTTGTGAATTCCGATTATCTACAAGCACTACCACTTTCTCGTCCGGCTTGGCAACCGAAAACTTTTCTCGAATCTCCTCCTCAATGCCCCGCCTGGTAGATAATTCCGCAGCAGCACTCGAAGCGGCTCTTTTACGATCAGCGAGTTCTTGCTTCTTGTTCTCCAGTCGAGTAACGGTCTCGTTTGTTTCCCTGCTTGTCTGATACATATCCCAGGCAGCTACCCCCACCACCACAACCAATACCGCCAGAATTACCATAGCCGGTAGTGATGTAAGTAACCGCTTAATTTTCTTGGTTCGCGACCGTCGAGGCATTATACTGAAATTACTAACAAGTTTAAATACTAATAAGCATTATATATGTTTGGTAAAAATAACGACAAAATTGTACGAGGGATCACGATTGTACTCACCTTGTTTTTGGCACTGGCTATGGTGCTGATGTACTCTGGCGTCGGTAGTCTTTAATTCCCTTCACGCATCATCTCCACATAGACATCCGAAGGTATTTGTACGTTAACTTCATCCTTGAGGCGTTTTTTTCCTTCTCTTTGCGCTTTCAGCTTTTTCTTCTTTCGGGAGTAGTCACCGCCGTACAAGCCTTCAGTAACATCCTTGCGAGTTGCAGCAAGTGTCTCAGCTGCAATGATCCGTCCTTCGGCTCGCGCTTGAATCCGAACCGATACAACCTGCTGAGGCAGGAGCTCGTGTAGCTTTTCTACCACTTCTCTGGCTCGAGTATCCAACTGCCGGCGAGAAACCACTTGTGATAAAGCCGGCACCTCCTCTTTGGCCACCAACACATCCAGTTTTACCACGTCTGCCGGGCGGTACTCTCCAATATCGTATGATAGCGAAGCGAAGCCGGATGAGGATTGTTTTAAGCTCGTGAAGAAGCCGGTCATCATCGCTCGCAAAGGTAGATCTGCTGTAACCGTCAGCTGATCTGAGGCTTCATCTGAAATAGTCTCCATCACCTCCCCTTCATAATCATACACAATAGTCATGATATCGCTGATGTAATCACCAGGCGTGCGGATGGTGACATTTACCCACGGTTCCTCAACGGAAGCTATATCGCCGTAGTGAGGAAATCGTGCCGGTGTACGAACCGTTTTTGTTTCGCCGTCTTCTGTTTCCACATGATACGCCACGCTTGGACTTGTGGTAATTAACTCGATATCGAAATCGCGCCGAAGACGCTCAACCGTCACCTCCATATGCAGACGGCCAAGAAAACCGCAACGAAACCCTTGCCCCAACCCGACCGCTTTTTCGCGCTCGAACTTGAGCGAGGAGTCGGTCAGAAGCAGCCGCTCAAGCGCATTCTGAAGTTGACCGAACTTATCCTGATCTTCCGGGAAAATGCTGGCCCACACTACCGGTTGTGGCGGGTCATATCCAGCCAAAGGATCAACACCTTCATCAGAAGAAGCCAGGGTATCACCGATCTTTACAACACCCGGCTCCTTAACTCCTGTAACAACATATCCGACAGACCCGCAGTCAACAGTATCTACCGGTTTCATGTCAGGACTGAATATACCAACCTCGGCTGCAGAGAAATCTCGATCAGCCGCCAGAAGTGTCAGCGATTCATCATCCGAGAGCTCTCCTGAAAAAATCCGAGAGTATGCCACCACCCCGCGATGAGAAGAGTAATCAAAATCAAACACAAGCCCTTTTGTTGGCGCTTCCGGATCGCCGGTTGGTGGCGATATGTCTGAGATAATTCGTGCTAAAAGATTATCTACTCCCGTACCCTCCTTTCCCGACACCCGAACCACCTCATCTTTCGGAACTGAAACTAGCTCCGCAACCTCTTTGACTACCCGCTCTATTTCTGCATGACGAGCATCAATCTTCGTCACTGCCGGAACAATTGTAAGGTCAAGCTCCTTAGCAATAGAAAGCACTGAAAGTGTCTGAGCCTCGATACCTTGCGTTGCATCTACCAGAAGCACCGTACCTTCTACCGCCCGTAAAGCCCGGGAAACTTCGTAAGAAAAATCAACGTGGCCCGGAGTGTCGATCATGTTAAGCTCGTAGCTTTCTCCGTCCAGGTCATACCGCATAGTAGCCGGCGTCATCTTGATAGTAATACCTCGTTCGCGCTCCAACT
>CAYVKO010000008.1:0-27627 GCA_964452185.1 uncultured Candidatus Saccharibacteria bacterium | reverse complement strand
TACCGCATAGTAGCCGGCGTCATCTTGATAGTAATACCTCGTTCGCGCTCCAACTCCATCTGATCAAGCACTTGCTCTTGCATGTCACGATCAGCCAGCGTATCAGTCATTTCCAGCATACGATCCGCCAAGGTAGACTTGCCGTGATCAATATGTGCAATTATTGAAAAGTTTCTAGTGTTTTCCATATTTATTCTTGACTAGACTCTGACCCTCCAAAGTATACGTGCCAGTAGCGTTCACGAACAGCGTCCCACATTTCTACGATCTCTTCGTTCCCCAAAAGCCACAAGGTTAAGAGGCCGGCCCCTATGCCCAAGATACCAGCTGACAACCCTTGTAGGAAAATTCCAACTCCCGTACGCAAGTCAAACAGAAATGCGAAAAGAACTAGTCCGTAGTATGCCACAAAACCGACAACCACAGCTGTAGCGGCAGCTTGCCGTATTGATCGATACAGTCGCCGTGAGAACCCGCCAAAGGAACGCTGGAACCACCACCATAACAGACCGGCATTCACCAAACTTCCAAGCGTATATGAAAGCGGAAGCATCAGTACCTCAGACCCGGATACTCCTTCAACACGAACCAGGCTTTCTATGAAATACCGGAAAGAATCTACCTGCTGAAATAAAGCAGTTAACCCGAAAGCTCCACCGACAATGAGCACTCCCCCAATAATGTTTGTTATAAGCGGGGTTATTGTATCGTCAGCCGCATAGAAGGCTCGCACAAAAACAAGTATGAGGCTCTGGGCAGCAACGGATACTGCAAACAGTGCCAGTGATGCAGCCGTTAAGCGTGTAGCCACCCAAGTGAACTCTCCGGTACCAAGAACCGTACGCACAATCTGAGCCCGAAGCACAATAAACAAACTCAGGATTGGAAGCGACCAAAACACCACGTGCCGAACCGCCGTCTGGATCTGACGCATAAACCCTTTCCAGTCCCCTTCAGAGAAAAGCTTTGACAGCGTCGGAAACGCCGCCAGAGAGTAGCTAGCCCCCACGATAGCCATAGGTACTGATTGCAAGTTAAACGAGAAGTTAAAGATAGCAATCGACCCCTCAGCCAAAAGCGAAGCTGCACTAACCAAGAACAAAATTGCCAGCTTATTCGTAGACAGCGTGAAAGTTCGTGGTAAGGAGTTACGTACAACCCTCCAGACCATGTCCAAGTTATCGGGCACATGCCAGCGAGGAACAAATCCTTTCTTGATTATGAACGGCAGCTGGATACCAGCATGCATCACCGCTCCGGCAATAACACCAATCCCTAGACCGACAATCCCAAAAAATGGGTACAGCAGTACTATTCCGAGAATAATACCGATGTTGTACAAAAGTGGTGAAATAGCATATATGAGAAACCGCCGATACACTTGAACAATGCTGGCAAAAATATTGGAAATACCCAGAAGAATTGGAGACAGCAGGAACAAGCGCGCTAAAAGAATCAGCTGTGACTGAAGCTCCGGATCGTCAATCCCCGGAAACACAACCGATACCAGCGTCGGCATAACAAAAAACAACCCAGCGCATATAACTATTACCCCCGCAAAGAATACAGTAAATACTGCATCAATAAACGTCTTGGCATCCTCATCACTTTCTGAAAGCTTATCCGTCAGAAACGGTACGAGCACAGAAATCGACACAATAGAACCAGCCACCACCAGTACAAGGTCCGGTATTTTAAAAGCCGCATAGTATATGTCGACAGTACGACTGGCGCCAAACATGTACGCCAAGAGTCGGTCCCTCACCAACCCCAGAAGTTGTGAGCACAATGTAAAAAAACCGAGGATATAGGCAGCCTGGTGAAGTCCGTTTATTTCTTTTGTCAGAAAAAATAGGATGCGTTTAACCATCGGATGTGTCCTTAGTATAGCTGTTTTAGAGCAAAAATCGTAGTAGACAACTGATAAAAAGTGTTTGTTTTTTACAGGAAAAATTGTATAATATCTATGTGTGTCAGGTAGTTGGTCCGATCTTGTATCGGACAGGAAAGTCCGAACACACCCCGACCCTTTGTGGTTCGGGAGCAAGCAGCGGCCTCGATAGCTATCTTCCAGGATCGAATCGAGGCTTCGACTCTCAATGTAAGTTGAGGTGTCGGAGGTAACCCCCGCCGAAGGCGACTTTCGTGGTGCGAACAGAGACGTCATACCCCGAAAGGGGTGTGACACCCAGCATAACTCATTTTATGTGAACAAGCTGGGTGAGCCCTAACAGTAATGTCAGGGGTGAAACGGCTAAATCCGTGCTTGTGTGTAAGGCCGTATTCCGACTTTTGTCGGTTTGAGCCGCGTTAGCGTGCATGCAAGTGTACGCACAGATAAATGACTACCCGCGACAGAATTCGGCTTATCGACACACATCAGAGAATATAAAAACACCGCCGATAGGCGGTGTTTTTTATTTAGTGTGGTCTTTTTTGGTTACAGTTTAGAGTCCTTCGCAACCACCGGCCACACAAGCAAGTTGTTTCTTAAGATCAGTTTCATCTTCGAGCTCATGCAGAATCATTTGCGAGAAGTCGATCTCCGGCATATCTTCTTTCAGTTCCTCATACTCCTCTTCATTTATTGCCTCATACGGAGCCAGATCGTAAACGTGATCCGTTCGAGGAAGGAATGAAAGCCCGCCAACGATTTCCCAGTTTTCATACACCCAGTTAGCTACTTCAATCCACTCATCCTCTCCTACCGAGATGGTTACTGACGGGTTGTGTTCGGTATAGTTCGTCTTCACCATCTTCCAGTGTTCCAGCTGATCAATAGCTGTCAGGTCGTCTTTAACCAACGCCTCATCTGGAGCCTTAAGCGGGAACTCGAGCACATATGTACTGGCATCGTCTTCAGTCTGGCCTTTTTCTGGTTTATACGGAACTCCTTGCTCCTTCATCATCTGGAACAAAGCGTCCGAGGCAGAGATGCGCACACGTCGGATGTAATACTCGGAGTGACGTGGGTGCATTCCGGCTGCGGTATCAAAGGTTTGCGAGACAGTACCGGACGGCTTAATCGTTGTTACCGCTTTTGACTGCGTAACATCGAAGCGTTTCGCATACTTCTTGTTTACTCGCACTGCTTCTTCACGGAGTTTGTTGTACACCTCTTCGTCGCGTACTGTCGGACAGTCCCACTGACCGGTCAACGATACTCCAAGCAACCGCTCTTCGTTACACTTCTCTTCCCACCTGTCGGACAGATACGGGAAGTGTGTCAGAGTTGACTGATACGTACCGATGATCGAGGCCAAACGAACCTTACGCATAAGATCCTCTACAGAGTCATCCGGTCGACAGATAACTTCAGACAAGTTACAGAACTCATGTGACTGAAGGATGATCTCACCACACGGGTTAGTACCCCAGTCAGGCTCACCACTGTCTTTAAACTGTGCTGATCGCCTTTCGGGAATCTGCTCCATTACATTACCGCGGTTGAAGATTCCTCGCTCTCCGGAACCGCTTTTGGCAAGCGCCAACCATTCTTCAAGAAATTCTTTGGTTGAAGGTTTTTCTTCGTAAATGGCAGAGTTGTTAGCCATCGCACGCTGTGGGTTGTTGTTCCAGAATTGCCCTTTTTTTGCGTCACGCATTTCCTTATCCTCAAGGTCAGAGAGAGAAATCATAGCTGATCGGCGCGTTCCACCGGCAACTACAACTTCACCAATCTTACACATGATGTCGTGAGCGTCGATATTTCGCAGTCGCTTCCCTTGTCGAGCTAGCATCTTCTCGCGTGTAAAGTCAAGAAGATCTTCGAGCGGATCCGGACCGGAAGCCTTGCCACCCATCGTTTCCAAACGAGCACCGCGTGGTCGAATCTCTGAGTAGTCGAAGTCAATGTCCTCTCCATTCGCCCATGTTTTCATTCCCAAAAGAAGTGCATCACACCATCCCTCCTTTGAGTCTGGTACTACGTGAGTATCTTTCTTCCTGCCTGTTTGCGGAGTAATTTGTGGAAGCTTCTGGACGTTGCGGCTCTCAACAGCAAATCCGACACCAACACCATTCATCGACAAGTACATAGCTTCCGAAAAGTCCTTCAAACGCTCAACAGAAAGAAATGAGCAGTTGTACGCACATGCATTCGTACGGCGTGCCGGCTTACCGGAAAACTGCATCAGACGCATAGACGGCATCACTTCCTGATTCAAGATTGCGTCTTTGATTTCCGCGTACTCTTCTTTAGTCAACTTATCCTCAAGGTTCTCGCGCATAAAGTCTATGTTGCGCTGCACTGTTTCTGTCCATGTCTCACGACGCTTCTTTTCTTCCATCCATCGTGAGTATGAGCGATAATAAATGAACTCACCATATTCGTTATCCTCAAAGTATTCACTCCCTTTAGCAAATAACTTTTTAGCCGGTTCAGGAACCTCTATTTCCTGCTCTCGCTTTTCCGCACGTTCCTGACGGTAAAGAATGTATGATTTGGCTGTAGTAGCATAGTCGGCCTCAATCAACGCCTTCTCGACGTGATCTTGAATTCCTTCTACTGAAGGAACAAAAGTGGAGTAACGGTCTTTAATGTCGGCCAACTCTCTCACTACATCCTCCGCGACTGATTCGGCCTCAGCTCTTGACCCTTCTTCGCTGGCTCGCATAGCCCGGAAGATAGCACTAGTGATTTTGTCGGTATCAAAGTCGACGATTGTACCGTCACGCTTCATCACTTTATCTATGACGGACTCGGCCTCTTCGACCGAAAACTTTTTATCTGTTGTTTTGTCTACATCGGTTTGTGGCATTTGTGTGTAAACTTAACGGCGTGTAATTTCACAAAAATCATTTCTCCGTTCTTTCTTTGGAGTACTTATATTGTATATGGAAAAATGACCAGATTTGGAATCTTGCCTGGCAAAACAGCAGTACAGAATATCGATAAAAAATTGTAAAATCAGTTACCAGAAAATACACCGCAATCACTCGACGAAGCGGATGTGCCGATTGAAATTTTGAGCGCGTCACCGCGATTTATGTTTTCTTGATTAGCGAAACCAGCATTCAATTCTACAACTTTTTTGGCATTTTTAGATGGCTCGAAAGTTTCCGGATACGTTTCCGGCGACACTGATTGCTTGAGATCCACAACCTGGTTCTCATCATCCAGCCAAATGATATCTATAGGAAAGTTCATGTCCTTCATCCAGAAGCCGTGTCTGTCTGGGTTATCAAACAAAAAGAGCATACCTTCATCATTCGGTAAGTCTTCTCGATTGGAAAGTCCTTGGTTTCTTTCTATTTGCGTATCCGCTACCGCCAGCGTCACACACCGATCATTAATCTGCAAAGCTCCGGTACGTTCCGTCTGGGCAGTATCAGGATCCGTAGCAGCTTCCGGGTTGTCATACACCGATACAAGCAACCCAACACCGGCAACCAAAAGAGCAAGTGGTACGTATATAAATGGTTTTTTAAGGGTATTCATAACTTTGTAACTAGAAGTATATCAGAGACTTGCAATCGAGTTATGCTTTAGATACTATCTGGGTAGATTAGATTTTGGAAACCTCTTCTGGCATCGCCAGAAGATCGGGACTGACCGTAGCTTTGCTGCGCCCGGAAACTTCGGTACAGGAGTTGTTCTTGTACCCATCTAGTGCTCGTCAGTTGAGTAGTCCTTGAATGGCTGATAGACAGAGGACGCATAACAAGCACTAGCCGCAAAGTGGCCAGCTTAAATGCTGGAACTGTTTTCGACAGATTCTTTCTGTCACATTAGTTCTTTATATAACTTTTTGAAAACAGTTGTACGGGCCAAAGGTATAAGCGCCTAGGGCCCACGCGGAGACACATAAGCTAACCCGTTGTGAATACTGCTTTGATTTATACGCAGTGGAAACGAAAGTTTCTATCAAGTATAAATATTCCACTAGCAGTATGGCACCAATCGGTGCTTGAACCCGGAGCCAGGGTTACAGCAACACTACACACATTTCACTTACTACCTACCTCTCACATGACGGTAGGTTTTTTTAATTAAAATGGGCCGTACGCTGGAGCTAACAGACGGTTACCGGCATCACAGTTTTCTATTCTTTCCATTTCCTGATCGGATAATTGCAGTTCACGTGCCTGAAAGTTGTCCTTCAGATGTTTGCGAGAACTTGCCTTCGGGATAGCCACCAGCCCCTTTTGATTCAACCAGCGGATAATTACTTGTGCTTCCGAAACTCCATGGTTGCCGGCAATCTCCACAACAGGATCCAGACTCAGATCTTCACCACGACCAAGTGGAGAATATGCAGTAAGTGTAATGCCTTCTTTATCACAGAAACGTTTAAGCTCCTTTTGGTTTAAGCTCGGATGAAACTCAACCTGATTAACAGCAACTTCCATATCGGTTGCAAGTGCATCTTTGAGAAGATTGATCGTAAAGTTAGACACTCCGATAGCCTGGACCTTACCTGCCTCTTTCAGTTCTTGCATAGCGCCGAGTGTTTCTTCGATGTTCACTGATTCATTCGGCCAGTGAGCAAGCAACAGATCGACGTACTCCATATCGAGCTGATCAAGGGATTCTGAGAACTGCTCGTGCAAAAGATCATGCGTAAAATGATCGCGCCATATTTTGGTAGTGACAAATATATCGGATCGATCGACCTCACTTTCTTTAATCGCCTCTCCAATCACCTTATGGTTTCCATAATGGTATGCAGTATCAATATGCCGATAGCCGATATTCAGTGCATTCTTGACTGACTGCCGGCATGCATCACCTGTCAGTTGCCAGGTTCCAAGTCCCAGCATGGGCATTTCTACATTGTCGGTGATTTCTTTGGTCATGGTTTGTTGTATAAATATTACGTGTTTAAAACTCCTTTCCGTCTTTAGCACAAACAAATCAGATAGTGGTTCTCTAACAACCCCGATAATAATTCTAGCGGTTTTTTACAATATAAAAAAGCCCGTCAGACAGCGTCGTCTGGCGGGCTACGTGTTGTGTTGTGGTGATTTGCTACGTGGTGCGTACAAAAGGTAGGAATCCCCCCTTATTGCGATGGAGGTATATCGGGAGAACTTGTCCGGATTGTTCCGGACTTTTTGGGCTTTATCCGAATCATTCCGAGTCATGTGAATCTCCATGCCTCCTTGGACATTCACTTGAATACTGCCTTGCGGCGAGTTTTCCAGTTCTTTCACGGCTTCCTCGACCGCCTCTTCCTGATTATCCGTAAGTCTTATTGACTGAGATTGGGACATTGATTTTGTGTGTTATTGGTTGATGTAAAGAACATGCGGTCAGTTACTATATAACTTTTTTAGTCATCTTGCAAGTTCTTAACGTACGTGCTAGCAAAAGACAAAAACTTGTTCCAGGTCGTCTTGAGCTTCTCATCATCGGAGTGACTCACCTTATCCTGAAAGTATTTCCGCTTAGCTTCACCAAAGTCAATAAGCCAGCAGTCGCCGTTCTTATCCAGCATAATGTTACGCTCACTTAAATCATTGTGATAAATATCAAGATTTCTGTTCATTTCTTCTATCAGCTCTCGCATTTCTCTGAAGGTAGCACGCAACTCCTTGAAGTCTTCCATGGACTCCGGCTCAGCTTCGGTCGGAAATGGCTCTTCCTTAAAGTGAATCTCTTCAAGAGTCACACCGTGTATACGCTCCATGGCTAGAGCATTGATATGACGTTCTTCCCCGCTATCCAACTCAACATCGATCGAAATGGTCATGAGCGGAGCCGGCACTTTTATATCACTTCGAATTGACCGCACCTCCTCAAGAAACTCAGCCTCTTCTTTCGGAGTACAGACGTGAAATCCTTCAGTGATAATCTTATAGCATACGTCTCCTCGCTGTGAATCAATCAAAACATCAGAGCTCTCACCTTCTCCTATTTTCTCGTCTAAGCCGGATAATAATTCTCGAGCTATTTCTTCTTCGTTCTCTTGCAGATACTCTATGCGGCTCTCTTTTTCATTCTCCTTCTCGTGATCATTATCATTCGGTTCTTCGAAGTTGTGTTGAAGTATTTCGCTCATATCTTCCTTGTTTGTTTTGCCTGCCGAAAACTAACGTAACTAGCGTAAACACTGTTATTATAACCCAATTTCCGCTATAATTGGAGTTAGGCAAGTGATCCGGATCAGATTAGATCCATACAGAAACAGGAGAGGTGCCAGAGTGGTCGATTGGGCTCCCCTGCTAAGGGAGTGTGCCTTTACGGGCACCGAGGGTTCGAATCCCTCCCTCTCCGCCGATTTGAACAACGTGAAAATCAAGGAGAGAGCGAGTGCATTTCTGCACTCGCGTGGAGGATTCGAAAGGCGCAGCTTTATCTAAGTTTGTCTGCCTGAGGCAGACAAGGCGCAGATAGCGAGCCGGGGTCGCGAGAAATCTACGTCAGTAGATTTACTTGTGACCGAATCCCTCCCTCTCATATATCAAAACACTGCAACTTGACACTCTACTTAAAATATTTAATAGTACTACTACGCTGAACCTTCCATAAAAAAGCCAATCTGTCATGTTGATGAAAATAGGTGGAGGTCCTTGCAACCCTCAAAAGAGAGCAGAGGCAGTTAACTATTTTTCCGAACCCTCCTTTTCTCTCTCTGCACTGGTCTGGGCTATCATTGTATTCTCTTTGGGGTCCATAGCCTTCTCCGGCTTTACCGGGTGGGAGATTATCGAGCCGTACTTAACAATAGCCTACTTCCTTTTTCTTGCATTAGGCGTTTCTTTGCTGAAAATCATCCCGCCACGCCGAATGTGGAAGCAGCATTTAAGCGGGCTTTTACTTACACTTCTGTCGATTGTAAATCTGCTAATTTCGATTGTTTTTTAGCTCTACCACACTAACCCAGACGTGTTCACGCGTCTGGGTATTTTATATTCAGCCAAATAAAAATTGCCGTACAAGTACGACTTTTTAGACCATTTATTTATTTGTACGAATAGTATTTCAAATCCCCCTCTTACATAGCGAAGGCGCTACTGGTGTAAGTAGAGAAGGAAAGAAAATAAGAAAAGTGTGAGATTCTCTACAATTAAGGTGTAGCGCCTGTGGATGTGTAGCCTGTAAGTAGGCTAGTCTGTGTAGGTTGTAGAAGAAAGAACAGTGATGTAGAAAGTGGGTGTGCTCTGCAAGAGCGAAAGTGAAATCGAAATGAATCGATTTCGGTTTCAGCTCAAAAAAGAACCTACTTCCTACATCAATTACTAATATAGCATTATTCTGTTTGTTGGCAAGACTTTCTCAGGTACAAAGTATAAATAAACGGGTGTCAATTAGCATTTACGCTGTCTGCTCTTGCTCCAGCAGGGCCTGGACACGCTCTGACGTTGGCGGGTGAGTCATAAATAACTTCTTAAGAAACCCTTTTTTGCTTTCATCTCCACCAAACGGATTCTCAATGTATAGATGCGCCGTTGCATTACTGGCTCGCTTGACCGGCTCCCGGCTGGCTGCTTTGTCGATCTTTTTGAGCGCACCAGCCAACCCTTCCGGATATCGAGTGAGAAGTGCAGCAGACGCATCGGCTAAGAATTCACGCTTGCGAGAAATAGCAAGCTGTATGGCCATAGCCGCTAGAGGAGAAAGTATAGCCAACCCAACACCGACTAATGTAAAGATAAGTCCCGCCCGGTTATCATCTCCAAGCCCGAACAAGGAAAAACGCAAAAAGAAATCAGACAGCAGTGCCACAAACCCAACAAGTACCACCACAAGCGAAGAGATAAGAATGTCACGATTGGTGATGTGTGACACTTCGTGAGCAATTACTCCCTCTAACTCGCTCCTTTCAAGCAGGTCAAGCAAACCGGTGGTTACCGCTATGCAGGCTGTCTGCTCATTTCGCCCGGTAGCAAAGGCGTTGGGTGATTTGTCTTCAATTATATATACACTCGGTTTTTCAATACCAGCAGTAATGGCCAGATTTTCTACAATATTGTGAAGTTCTGAGTACTGACCCTCTGGTGCTTCTTTGGCTCCTGCAGCCTTTAAGGCTATTTTGTGAGAGTACCAAAAACTACCGACATTCATTATCAGACTAAACACCACTGCCCCAACCAGAATTGCCGGTGAATTAAAATACCAGCTGGCCGCCCAACCAAGTAGTATAATCACCGCCAAAAACCCGGCCATAAGCGCCCAGGTTTTGTAGCGGTTTGCACTTTGTTGAGTGTATAGTGTCGACATGTTTATTTTTCCAGTATGTTTATGTCCATATTGTCCATCTCGCTTACCACCTCGATCTCTAGCGTTTGTGTAGCATGATCCGTCCACGTAGCTATCACAGTTCGTAGAGAATAAACCTCCTCAGCCAGTACCGGTGCAACTGTTTGATGGTCAACAGTCTCAACTGATGAATACCAATACGGCACATTAACGTAGGCGTTAGAAAATTGTGCACCCCATTGCTTTTCTAAATTAAAGGCTACAGCGTACGGCAGAAGTCTTGTAAATTCTCGAGTTGATAGGTTAGTTGGAATTCCTTGTAACTGGCTACGCTCTTCTCTTGTCGATTGCAAAAACCAACCAAACCCGCGCAGTTGCTGGCGAATTTCCTGTCCACGATATGTACGCTTGGGAAGAAGTGAAACTACCGTTAAGCTGGCAATGCTTATCAAAAGCCCAGTTGCTAACCACCAACCTCCAGCTATTACACCAGCAACAAGCGCTACAACTGCGGCTATTACATACCCCCACCATGTCTTCCCTCTCGGTGGCTGGACAAGACCATTCTTAACCAAGTAGCTGTCAATGATATCTTCAAGTTCACGGAAATCCTCTTGCAATGAACCACTTTCGGAAAGGTCAGATAACCGTATTTTCTCTCTTCGCCTAGCTTCCTCTCCAAAAATTGCAGTAAGCAGTCGGCGCTCAATAGGATTGCGAACTCGATTTAATGACGTGGTAAGTGTCAGCTGTAAATCATCGTGAGGGTGCCGCCCTCTCTCTTCTGGAGTATCCGTCCTTTCCAGCTTCAGCTTGCCTCGACTAGCCATGTATATCAAACCTCCAGCGATATCCCCTGCAAAAAGTTTACCAAAAGCTATCGGGCCAACAAAGATAGGGTGAATACCTCCAGGAGGTGAGTTGGTGGCTTGTACTGACAAGTTAGCAAAATGTTGGCGCCGACGGTACATTATCCACCCGCCAGCCACAACCGCCACCAACACGAACACCAAAGCTCCAAGCGATCCGGCTTCCGCTATAGTAAGTGTAGTTTCGGGCTCGGTGGCCTCTGGACTCAGCTGAGCCGTCAAGATTATAGATTGACCAGCCTGGATCGAGCGTGGCATCGCCGCCAGCTCTCCGTCAACTCTCTGCACAGAACACTCTCGACCGCCAACTCGGTCGTACCAACAGTGTGCCTCCTGTAAAGTTGCCTCCTCCGGTAACGCAAGACTTATGTTAGCCTGCTCTATAGGCGCCGAAAAACCGCCTATTGGCTGCCACTCCAGAGAGTCTTCGTTTGCATCCTGCGCAACAATCGAAGATATTGAATAATCTATTACATACTCATGACGGCCGGTAATTGATATGTCAGGATATCCTGTGCTTACCTGCGTGATATTTTCTCCTTCAGTAACTTGAAACCTGTCCGACAGCCCATTCCGCTCTACCGAATCCACTTCAACCGACTGCGGATCAGACTCTCCAACAAAAAAGCTGCGCACGAAACCTGTCCGCTGGTCGGTAAAGTTGTACATAATAGTCTCGGAAACGGAAAGATCACCGTTTTTTTGGATGGTGGCATTAACATCCATCGATCTAACTAGCGGACTACTTTGAGCTGACGCAACTGTTGGTATCAGAAAAAATATAACAACCAGTAATACTGGTAACAGATTACGTAACCGCCTTTTTGTATATGTACTAAAATTAACTGTAAGTTCCATGTCCACCTATACTATATTACCAACTACCACCACCTCCTCCACCCATACCACCACCAGAAGCACCGCCAGATACTCCAGAACTGCCATCCGCTGCCGAAGCTGCAGAACTAACCCCTTTCGCGATACCGCCTGTAGCATCGGATAGGTCGCTGGCTAACGCTGTCGCTGCCACTCGACCAGAAACATCACCTTCATACCAATCCGGTGTAGTAATGTAAATGTCAGAAAACTGCTCAGCCCACTCTTCCTCAACACCTAATGCTATTGCATGTGGTAAGTATTCCATAAATTCCTCAGGACTGCGTTCAGGTGCATCGTGAAATTCCATACGCTCCTTTTGAGTAAGAGTAAGGAAGTGCTTAAAGCCCTGAAGATGTTCGTGTGTTAATACTCCTTTTTTCGTCTTCTGGGGCATAAAGTACCCAAAAGCAACAATGATCATGCCGGAAACGATACCGGCTATAACCGACACAAAAGAAGCTCCTGTAAATCCGGCCAGTATCACCAGAACCCAAATCGCCGCAAAGCCAATACCCCAGTACCAACCGATGACCTTACGAGGATTTTTAGCAAAGAGCTCTCGTTCGACCATTCGCTTGTAGACATCATCCTTGAGGTTTTTTATTTTCTTTGCAACTGAAGTGTCATCCTTTAGATCCGAAATATTGACGGTCTTCCCTGCTTCGGCTTCGCTACCAAATATTATCTCAGCTATATCTTTCTCGGTTTCTGTTGGGATTGACTCTACATCTTCCTCTAAGGTTAGCTCATAGTCTACGGTGTTAAATACCATGAGTTTTGTTCCTTCAAGGCGCCGTAAGCGCAGATATCCATGTTTCGCTAAGTAGATGATACCGGCAGTAATATCCTTGTCGTGTACTTTTTCGTCAATCAAAGAACCTATCATGGTCGGCTTCATTTCTTCGGGCGGAGTGTATCGTGCCATGATGGTACCTCGCCCCTCCGGATCACGACCGCGAGTGTACCAGAGGTAGACCATAAGGAAGAATATGCCAAATGGAAAAAGTACAATGAAGTTGGCCGACAACCACCATTTAGCCTGTGTAAACCATCCAGGTTCTTCGACTAGCGTATCCGGAAACCGAACCGCCACAGTTAACCCCTCTCCGCTTGGAAGTGTGCCGGCACGAGCCGTAACAGTCGAAGTGGATGCCTGGATAGATGCACATTCCTGGTCAGACCCGACAGGACCGCTGTAACAAGCAGTTTGCAAATCCCCTGAAGCAACCTCGTCCGGTAAATTCACTAAAGCTTGAGCTTGCTGGATTGGCACCTCCCACTGTGATCCTGTAACATTCCAGTAAAGCTCTGCAGTGTCCTCAAAATAGTTTAGTGCTCCGCGCACCTCGTAGATAATTTTATACATGTGTGATCCGGTAATTTCACGATCCGGATCTCCAACCTTTATTTCCAAGTCATCACCACTTCGTGACGTAGAATACTCAGCCGAATTACCTTCTCGAGCAACAGATACAACGTCTACAAAAATTCGGCGATTTCCAGTGTTTGTTTCGTAGCTTACCGGAATGTTCCGAAAAATACCGTGCCGCTCAAGATCCTCAAAGTCATACCGGATAGTTTCCGTAACGGTAATAGAAGAATCTGAGTTCACCGTGATATCCGCACTAAATGACTCTACCTCTTCTGCTACTGCTGTTGAAGCCAACCCCAAAAACGCCGTCAGGCAAACCAAGACGGTGATAGTGTACTTTGCAATTCTTACCTTGCTTATTCTCATTTATTTGCCCCTAAAAGCTCCCGCTTAATTAAAAATCGACGTCTACATTTTCACGTGCGCCAGACTCTTCTTCAAGCTCGAAGTATTCCCTCTTTTGGAAACCAAAGACATCAGCAACTATATTTTGCGGAAACTGATCAATGTCAGTGTTGTAGTCACGTACATTAGCGTTGTAGAAGCGACGAGCTGCCTGAATCTTGTTCTCAGTGTCGGCAAGTTCTTCTTGGAACTTTTGGAAGTTTTCAGTAGCTCTCAATTCAGGATAATCTTCCGAAACGGCAAACAAAGATTT
Source organism: uncultured Candidatus Saccharibacteria bacterium (assembly GCA_964452185.1). GTDB lineage: Bacteria > Patescibacteriota > Minisyncoccia > Phycocordibacterales > SW-6-46-9 > SW-6-46-9. The sequence goes on along the minus strand of CAYVKO010000008.1, from coordinate 13,705 downwards.
GAGGGCACCGGACAGTGTATTCTCTGCCCCTTGCTGTTCCTCAATAGACTCAGCCTCCATTGCTTGCGTACGTGCTTCAGTCACTTGCTGGAAGGTTTCTTTTTCGTGCTCCATATAACCCTTTACCGTATCCATCAGGTTCGGAATTAGATCATACCGACGCTTGAGCTGCACATCAATATCAGCCCACGCTTCTTCAATTCGTGCTCGCTGACTAACGAACTGGTTGTATTCAAAAATCCCGTAAAAGAATACGAGTGTCAGAATTACCAGAACTACAATGAGAGTTATAGACATAGTGAAAGATTAAATGGTAATACAGTTAAATTTTAGCATACAAAATCTACCTCATACCTCTAATACATAAAAAAGCGCTACCAAATTTCAGGTAACGCTTGCGTGTTGCTTTAACCAAATAATACAGCGACAAATAATCCGAAGGCGCCAAAAAGTACATGGACGCCGGATCCGGCAACCAACCCAGTGACCACCCTCCAGGCTACTTCGCTTTCATACTGTCGGCGAGATAACAGAAAAGCAACGAAAGTGCCAAGAAGGCCAACCACAAAAGCCGCTCCGGTTGCTACAATCCAAGCTGTACTTCCACCAAAAACCATAAAAGCCAGCAACACGAAAGCAACCAGTAAGAGGGTAAAGTGGTCCGGGTACCTGCTTACATACTGCTTAAAACGGCGGGCAAGGTCGCCGAAGCTCTTTGGCGAAGTGTCCGGATCGAAAACACGAGGAGTCATGGTCCTGATTATTTTTTGCAAAGGAGCTAGTGTGCGGATTATTTTATTCAAGTGATTCTAATTGTCAAAGATTCATGGCTTTTTGTTGATTTTTATATCCCGTAGCACATTCGCATTACAAAAGGCCGCCACAAGGCGACCTTTGTATTTAAGTGGTTTATCTTGAGGAACCTTACATCATGCCCCCCATACCCGGCATACCACCACCCATGCCGCCAGCTGGCATACCACCAGGCTGACCGCCACCTTCATCATCGTCGTCACTTTCCTTCTCTGCTACAGCCGCTTCTGTAGTGAGTAGAATAGCAGCAGCTGAAGCAGCGTTTTCTATACCGCTTCGTGTCACTTTCGCTGGATCGATAATGCCTTCAGAAGTGATGTTGTCTACCACTTCATCATTCTTCGCATCGTATCCTCGCTTGCCAACACGCACTTCATGCAAGACACCAGATGACTCTTCGTTTCCGGCGTTTTTAACAATCTGCTTGAGCGGTGCGTCAAGAGCTCGAGTCAGAATCATGTATCCGGCCATAAAGTCATCACCTTCATTCATGTCTTCAGCTTTCTGACGAAGACTCTTGCCTACTTTCACAAGTGCTGCACCTCCTCCAGCAACAACACCTTCTTCAATAGCCGCCTTCGTTGCGTTCACTGCATCCTCAATCTTCAGCTTGAGATACTTCATCTCTGTTTCAGTAGCAGCACCAACTCGAATTACAGCCACACCACCTGTTAGTGAAGCCGCTCGCTTCTCGAGTTTTTCGCGAGTGAAGTCACTGTCGGAGTTGTCTGCTTGTTTACGGAGTTTTTCTGCACGAGCCTCAATATCCTTCTTAGTACCAGCTCCATCAACGATTGTTGTTTTATCTTCAGTGGCAATAATCTTGTTAGCCGTACCAAGCATCGCCTCAGTCGCGTTATCTAGAGTCTGTCCGCGATCTTCAGCAATCACCTCAGCACCAACCACTGTCGCAATGTCTTCAAGCTTAGCGGACTTGGAATCGCCAAAGCCTGGTGCTTCAATAGCTAGTACGTTGAAGCCACCTCGCAACTTGTTAACAACAAAGGTTGCAAGTGCTTCACCTTCGATCTCGTCAGCGATAATCACCAGTTCTTTTTGGCCACCCTGAGCGAGATTCTCCAGAAGTGGAAGGATTTTCTTCGCACTGGAAATCTTCTGGTCAGTTATAAGCACTGCAGCATCTTCATATATAGCCTCCATACGCTCAGAATCAGTCACCATATACGGAGAAACAAACCCTTGGTCAAACTCCAGACCTTCAACAACTTCTGACTCAAGACCAAGTGAGCGTGATTCTTCAACGGTTACAACGCCGTCTTTACCCACTTTGTCTATTGTGTCTGCAATAATTTCTCCCAGTTCTTCAGATTCAGCTGCGATTGATGCAACTTGCTCAATGTCATCACCGCGAACATTTGTTGCTCTTTCCTTTAGTTCTTCGATCGCGTCTTCTGAAGCTGCTTCGATTCCGTCCCGAATTGCCATCGCATTCGCTCCAAGCGTTGTACGCTTCATACCTTCAGTTACCATAGCGTGCGCCAAGATCGTACATGTTGAGGTACCGTCACCAGCTGCTGTGTTGGTCTTCTCGGCAACCTCTTTGATGATTTCAGACCCCATGTTCTCGAATTTGTTCTCAAGTGAGATCTCTTTTGCTATAGAAACTCCGTCATTAGTAATCGTCGGAGCTCCCATCCCTTTATCAAGTGCAACGTTGCGTCCTCGCGGTCCAATCGTTACACGTACTGCATCTGCGATCTTGTCTACTCCACTCTTGAGCTTGCGACGTGCTTGCTCATTGAATATAACGTTCTTACTCATATTTGTTAGATCGATCTAAGATAAAGTTAATAATACTACCTTACTCCACTATCGCGAGAATATTTGTGCTTTCTACAATATGATAGTCTTCACCATCAATTGTTAGTTTGTCACCCCAAGAAAAAAGTACTGTGTCACCGACCGATACCGGTACCGGAACACGCTCCCCGTCTTCCATCTTGCCTTCTCCAACCGCTACTACTTCGCCGCGGTTGGTAGCACTGTGCTCGTCGTCTTCTACCGTTTCAGGTATGATAATTCCAGCCTCAGTTTTCTCTTCCTCTTTCTCTTCCTCTTCTTCTCGTACAAGCACTCGGTCATTTAAAGGTGTAATTTCTGGATCAGTTGTGTTTTTTGCCATAAATAAAGTTAGTTGAAATTTACATGATGAATAATGTGTGTGGCAACACACATGAAGAAGCTATTCACTTCCAAAGCAGGGCATATTATACGCCCAAGATTAGCTTGCGTCAACGAACACTTCGTGGCTCATATTAGGTGTTGAGTTTAATTAACAATATTTAACAAAAGACGTTTGCTATTGAAAAATTATCTGGTTCTGCTACAATCCGACTTACGAGCCCGCTATGGCCTCCATTCTTCCCTACATACAAATATTTCTGTCGGTGATACTTATTACCGTCATACTTATGCAGCAAACCGACGCCAGTTTAGGTGCGGTCTTTGGCGGTGGTGATTCTGGTTCAACCGGACGCACTCGTCGCGGTTTTGAATTAACTCTCTTCAAAGCAACTATAGTAATAGCTGTCCTGCTTGTTGTTGCTTCCTTCCTCTCTTTTGTCTTGTAATTCACTCACCTTTACTCTACCCCACTAAAATAAATCATGAGCAGACTCAACTTTACTCGTTTACGACGAGTCTATAAAAAATTCTCACTGCTGGATCGGCTTATTTTAGGTGTGTTTACAGTCGTACTGATTGTAAGCGGTATAATAGTGGCCGGCGAACTCCAACAGAGGGTTTCGACAGCTATCCCGGCCGAAGGTGGTGAACTTGTTGAGGGTGTGGTCGGATTCCCTCGCTATATCAATCCGGTACTAGCTACCACTAATGCTGATCGTGATCTTTCCGCGCTTGTCTATGCCGGACTGATGAAACTAGACCAAGAAGGTAACGCTGTCCCTGACCTGGCTGAAGAGATGTCTGTATCAGACGACGGACTTATCTACACCTTCACCATTCAGGAAGATGCGCGATTCCACGACGGTCATCCGGTGCGAGCAGAAGATGTTGTTTATACAATCAACAAAGTTAAAGATCAGCAGGTAAACAGCCCGCACCAGGATGACTGGGGTGGTGTCAGTGTTGAGTCTGACGGACCTCGCACTGTTCGGTTTATCCTCTCCGAGAATTTTGGAGGTTTCGTTTACAACACCACAATCGGAATCCTGCCTAAACACCTGTGGGAAGAAGAATCAGTTGACAGTTTTCCGTTTGCCAGCCGAAACACAAATCCAGTCGGAGCCGGTCCATACAGAGTGGTTGAAACCAACAGGAACGCTGAAGGGGTTCCCACAGAGTATGAACTAACAAACTTCCAGGACTACCATCAAGACACACCACCCCTGGAAACGATTACGGTTAAGTTTTTTGCAGACAACACCGACAGACAACAAGCTTTCAACCAGGGTGAGATTGAAGCGACGTACGGTATTAATCCTGGCTATGCAAAAGACCTATCGGATCAAGGTGAACGCGTCACAACACACACTCTACGACGTGTTTTCTCAGTCTTTTTTAACCAGAACAGAAATGAGGCGCTGGTTGATCTATCTGTCCGGCGCGCACTGGCAACAGCAATCCCAAAACACCGTGTTGTAGAGGAGGCTTTATCAGGATACGGATCAGCCATTGATGCTCCAAGCCCTGACCAAACTATTCAGTCTGAAGATGAGACTCTTGGTGAAGAAGAGCGTTTAGAACAAGCCAATCAACAACTAGAATCTGCCGGTTGGACGATGGAAGATGGGGTCAGGACAAAAGACGGCCAAAGTCTGGACATTACGCTAACCACTGCTAACATATCTACACTGAATAATACTGCTGATATCATATCTAACCAGTGGGAAGAACTTGGAATAAACGTGAATGTGGACGCTCGAGAAATATCAAACTTGTCACGAAACGTGATCCGGCCGCGCCAGTACGAAACTTTGCTTTTCGGTCAGTCGATCAACCATAATGACAACTTGTATCCTTTCTGGCATTCATCTTCTCGAGAGGATCCCGGACTGAACTTGAGTATGTATACTAGTGTTCAGGCTGACGACATTTTGACCAATCTACGACAAACTCGAGACCGGGAAGAAGCCACTGAATTACGAGAGCAGTTTTTTACGTTAGTGAAAGAAGATCAGCCAGCTGCCTTTGTCTTTTCACCAGATTTTATTTACGTGGTTCCGGATGAGTTAGAGAATATGTCAGTGCCACCACTTACCGTACCAGCCGACAGGTTCACACAAGTTGGAAAATGGTACACAGAAACTGATCGACTATGGAACATCTTTACTGACTCTGCCGAACGTGCAGCTACTAGCACAAACTAAAAAGTAAACACGCCGATACGGGAGCAAACACATTGTTTGTATCTGTATCCCGCGACGTTTACTTTTATTCGTTAAATTTACTAACTAAAAATTCACTATGGGTAAATACACAACTACAAACCTACAACAGCGAGAATTGTCTGAACGAGACGGTAAACCAATTCCTGATCTTAAAGACGGTGATATCCGAGTAATTCCTTTGGCCGGTGTAGAGGGTGTGGGTCGTAACATGGCACTCGTCGAATACGGTAACGATATCATCATCATAGACTGTGGATACAGTTTTGAGAGCGAAGATCTTTTGGGTATCGACTACATTCTCCCTAACACTCGGTACCTTGAAGAGCGCAAAGAAAAAATTCGTGGAGTGGTTATCACTCACGGCCACCTCGATCATATCGGTGGTATTCCTTATATCATGGAACGTATTGGTAATCCGCCAATCTACTGCCGTCCATTCTCAAAAACAAAGATTCTTGAGCGTCAAGAGGAATTTCCTGATCAGCCCGACCTCAACATTAAGGTTGTCGACGGTGATGACTCGGTTACGCTCGGCGATACACAGGTACGATTTTATGAGATGGCTCACACAATCCCTGACTCAATGGGGGTTATCATTGACACCCCGTACGGTCAGATCATAAATCAAGCTGACTTCGAGCTGGACCATGTCGACGGAGAAGTGAGCGAAGAGGAAACAGAAGTTTACGAAGAAGTTGGCCAGAAAGAAACGCTTCTTTTGATGACAGACTCCACCAATATTGAAAACCCAGGCTTTTCTGTGCCTGAATGGAAAGTTCACAGAGATATTGAGAAAATCATCAAGAAAACTCACGGCCGGCTTATCATCGCCTCCTTCGCTTCGTTGATCGACCGAATTGCAAAAATTATCGAAATAGCATCTGAAGACGGTCGCAAGGTTGTGCTGGAAGGACGATCTATGCGCAAAAACGTTGCCCTTTCTCGAAAAGCTGGACTGATAGAAGCTCCTGACGAAACCTTTATCGACGCCCAAGAAGCAAATGATCTTCCTCCTCAGCAGGTGCTTATTCTAGCTACCGGATCACAAGGTGAAGAGTACGCAGCCCTTAATCGTATGGCCAAGAAGACCCACCGTCACATTACCCTCACCCCGAACGATACAGTAGTGTTCTCTTCTTCCGTTGTGCCTGGTAACGAAAAATCTGTTGCAACACTGAAAGACAATATTGCCCGATCCGGAGCAAAGATTATCACTGACAAAACAACTGATCTGCATGTTCACAGCTCAGGACACGGTAACCGCGGTGAACTTAAGTGGCTACACGAAAAGATTCAACCGAAGTTCTTCATGCCGCAACACGGTAGTCGATACATGCTTGAACTGCATAAGGATCTAGCCCTTGATCTTGGTATGCCTGAAGACCACGTTATCGTACCGGAGAATGGATCAATTCTAGAGATTCAAGATGAAGGAGAAACCTTTACAGAACTTGATGTAAAAGCAGCGAGCGAAACGCTAACAGTGGACGGGCTTAACATCGGAGATGTGCAGGATGTGGTAATTCGCGACCGTGAGATTTTGCAAAGTGAAGGCATCTTTGTAGTCATTGTAGCTATCAACCCAAAGAACGGAGAACTTCGTAAGTCCCCTGATCTTATCAGCCGCGGATTTGTCTACCTGCGTGAATCAAAAGGACTTCTGTCTGACACGCGCGACTTAGTGAAGAATGTAGTCAACAACGCTGCCGAAGGTCGCCGATCAGTAAACTTCGACTACGTAAAATCAAAGCTTACTGACAAAGTTCGCAAATTCCTCAAGAAGCGCACCGGAAAAGAACCGCTTGTTATTCCTGTTGTGTTAGGAGTGTAACCCTCCTTAAAATCAAGTTGATTAAAAAACCTGCCAACCGGCGGGTTTTTTATTATGGCGACACTTTCATTATTTTTGTTAGAATGAGATACATGCAGCTTGACTTTGGACCATTCGCGGGAAAGAAAAATAAAAAAGCAATGAAGTTAATGGCGGTGTACATTATGTACATCTTCTTTACATTCCATTACGTACTACCGCTTTTCATTAACTCCAACTTCCTCACGGAGCTAACTTCAGAAAACACTACCAGTCTTATATACGCAGCCGCTGCTGTCATAGCCATCCTAGCGATAACAACAGCTGCTAAATCGCTAATGCAGTTGGGAGACTATCAGGTAACCTTATGGTTGGTGATAGCTGAAATTATAGCCGTTATACTCTTAGCAATGCCAATTCCGCTTTGGGCCACACTAGCAGCCTTTTTAACCCATTGGGTTCTTACGTCTGTTATTCGGTTTAACTTTGACGTATTTTTAGAGCACTATTCGGACGATGCTACCACCGGAGCTACTCGAGGTGCCTACTTGATGGTAAGTCATATCGCTTTCGTGTTAGCACCACTCCTTGCCGGGTTTGTGTTGGGTGACGATATTTTCTGGAGAGTGTATGCACTTTCTGCTGTCTTTGGCCTTCCTGTGCTATACATGCTCATAAATCACTTCCGACACTTTCCAGACCCAGAATACAACTACACAACTGCATGGAATAGCCTGAAGCATGTCTGGCAAAACATCAATGTGCGATATGTTCTTACTAGTATTTTTGTATTGAAACTTTTTTACGCCTGGATGGTTGTGTATACGCCGATCTATCTGCATCAATATGTCGGTCTACCTTTTGATTCAATCGGTATAATCTTGTCATTAATGCTGTTGCCATTCGTCCTTTTTGCTGAACCATTAGGCTACATTGCTGATAACTACCTTGGAGAAAAAGAACTGTTATTTGTTGGCTTTCTGGTCGCCGCCGGATTTACAGCAGCCCTCACCTTCGTTGAGAGTCAAAGCGTACTCGTTTGGGGCGGTCTTCTGTTTGGAACACGCCTGGGTGCTACAGCTATCGACGTTATGGGCAACTCATATCTTTTTAAGCAAATTGAGGCAAGAAACGTTGGCACCATATCTATCCTTAGAATGATCAAACCGGTCGCTTATATCATCGGTCCGCTTTTGGCCGGAGCCTTCCTTTTCTTCATTCCATTTCAGTATATATTTGTTGCTATTGCCGGAGTACTCGCACTCGGCTCTCTTACAGCCCTACCACTAGTTGATACGAGATGAAGCGACCTTCACTAATTCTTACTAAAACCCCAAGCACTAAACTTTACTCTTTAGAGATTATCAGAAGTAAATGGGTAGTTTGGTACATTCAAGTCTGGTCTAGAATCTGACGGACACTGGACGATACCGTTAGTGCTCTCTCCGTCCGGGAGATCACCCGGCGAAAGCCCTACCTCGTATTTACTCATTGCACTTTCCTCTTTATTTGTTGGATAGAAGTTCGGGTTCTTTCGAGCTGACGTACCGTAGATCTTGATGTACTGCCTGCCATCAGAGTGGAACAAGGTAATCTGTGAATCTGACGAACAGAACTCATCTACCGTTGTCACTTTAGAGGTATGTTCTTTAGCATTATGTACACCCGGCTCTGAAACATCTCCATACTCTTGACCTTCAAATGTCAAGACAACCCATTCATTTTTGTCCCACTGCCACGGCTGGAGCGGAATGTAGTTGCCTGATGGATGATTCGGGATGTCGTATGTCTTTTGTGTCGGAATAAAGACCAAGCCGCCGTACAAACTCTCTCCTGTCTCCACATTTCTATACTCCAGCTTACCGTCTGCCGAATCACTCCAGTAACGAGCGTGCAGGAAGCCGGTGTGACCGCTGCACAAACTGTAGTCATTGCTGTCCGGAGCAGAAACACAACTATCACCGTGTTGTGGTGGATAACCACCTTGACGTATCTCGGTATACACACCAGTGCCGGTAAGTGTGCCGTCCGGGTCAGAAATTACGATACCTTTCGATACTGTTCCACCCGCTTCACGATGTGGCCTGGAATTTATCATGGTGTCATCGATCATATAAACTGCATGAGAGTTACCGACAGTCTCTTGCGCTCCTCGATGGAAATTCTCAGTGTTCTCGTAATTGATAAAGACATTTCCTTTAGCTTGACCTCCGTCATACTTCCAGCTTACGCCGTACTGGTGCAGCCGTCCGTCACCATCATGCGACGGCGGCATTGATCGGCCAGCATCTTGCTCTTGCTGGTTCACGCCACTATGTGCCCACATATCCACAAATCCGTCTCCCCAGGTACCTGGGTTACCGATGTTGTCGGTAATAGCAAAGATGTTATTTTCTTCGTGATTAAAGTCTGCTGTGAAGACACCGAATTGATTGTTGGCAAATACACCATCAAGAGGGCGTGACCACCCGCTTCTCATTGCTGCAAATCCCATCTTGTTGTAGTAAGCGGTAATGCCCTCAAAGTCACAGCGTGTTCCATTTGGGTTTGTATCTCTTGCGCACTGAATATCTCTGGTTTGTCCGTCCGGCAGATTTCGCTCGTTATCAAACACCATGAATCCGATTCCGGAAAAAGGCATGTTGCCCGGCTTAGTATTTCGGTCATAGTTGCCCGGATTTGCATTTTCCTGCACGCTTTGCACTGTACTGTGCACTACGTTGTCTTTGTAAGTCCCGAAGTCTACATCGGCAGGGCCTTGATTTGAGTCACGAACAGTGTTGAGTCTTATTTGCTCGGTCGCCCCGATACGTTTCGGATGCTCTTGCGGGTCAAGCCAGAAGCCGAAACCGTATGCTCCGGCAGCAACGTTGCCGGTAAAGTTATTTTGTGGATTGCTCCACCAGTAAACCGAAGGAGTTCGATCGTGCCTCTCAAGTCGCTGATCTGGATCCGGGAAGTTGCGTACAACCGCTCCGATGTTTCCGGTTAGCGTGTTATCGAACTCCAACCCATCCTCCAGGAAGTAGCAGTGGCCAATAACGTCGAAGGCGACGTTGTCCTCGACGGTGACGTTGTTGGTGTTGTGGATGGTCACACACCGCTGTTTGGAGTCATGGATGGAGTTGGATGCGAAGGTAGACTCGCCGGCATCACCGTACACGTGCCAGTGGAACGGATAGCGAGCAAGATGGCCGGTCTGTCCCATGTTGTCGAACTCAACGCCGGTAACCTGCGGCATGTACTCAGGATCGTTTGTGTAGTCATCAAAAATGTCGATGAAGTCTTCGCCGTTGCCACCATCCCACCGGGAGAACTGTTCGGACATATGCTCGTTCATCACCATCACGTGACCGCCGAAGTTGGATGTGTCCGACGACTCGGTGCCTCGGATGAGGATGTTGCGGGTCAGGTTCATGACCTCAGCGCGTTCATCGATGGAGTAGCCGGAATTGTTGTAAATATCGCCATGGTGCCGGTGGTCAAGCGAGTCAGAGAATGAAACGGTGTTGCCGGACACGTCAGTAACCGTGCGGCGTTCAGCCAGTCCCGGGTTGAAACTGGAGGAAACAACCACAATCTCGTCACCTTCCTGCCAGCCGCTGGCGTTATCAACCTGGATGGAGGTATCGCCCGGCTGTGCTGTATTACCGTCGGCAAGCTGCGTCCAGTCGTTACGTTCAGCGGTACCGTGCAGTTCTAGAGATCCACCTTTCGAGCACAATACTTTGTATCCGCAGTTCTCTATGTCCGAACTTTCCCCACCATACTGGTCAGTAAGTGTGATGGTGGCTTCCTGTTCGAATGGATTATCAGCGGTACCGATGCGGAATTCTCCGCCGTCTTTGGCAATGATGTAGTCAGCAGTCAGCTCCAGATCCGTGCGGGCAAACTTCAGACTTCCTTCTATCTTAATACCTTCAAGTTGTGGCGGTGAGACATCCAAAGTTACGTCCTGACCAGAAGAAATGGTAACGAGATCACCTTCTTGTGGTACCTGTCCGTCACTCCATGTGCTTGGATCACTCCAGGCGTTCTGGATGTCCAGGTTCGGATCCGAATCATCCGGAGAAGACGCTTGCTCCACCGAGAAGGATAAACTATCGGACATACTTGATGCGGCGTCATCATCTGTCGCCTTGGCTGTTAGCTCTTTGGTGCCGGTTATCTGCGGATCGTAATCAGTAGAGTACGGCGAGCTACTGTCAGTACCAACACTTGACCCGTCAATAAGAAACTCTACCTGATCAACATTTCCGTCAGAATCGTTAGCGGAAGCCTCGAGTGTGACGGTGTCTTCGGTTGTAAAGGTGTCGCCCTCGGACGGATTGGAAAGACTCACCGTAGGTGACTGGTTTGGAGATTCGACGGTAATGGAGGTAACGTCTGTCGTGTTTGTAGCACCATCATTGTCTGTTGCTTCGGCTGTCAGTTCTTTCGATCCGGTCGACTGCGGATCAAAGGAAGTTGAGAATGGACTACCGCTTTGAGCAGTACCAACACTTGATCCATCAACAAAGAATTCGACTTGGTCAACGCTGCCGTCAGCATCACTGGCAGTTGCTTCAACTGTAACCGTGTCTTCGGTCGTGAAGGTATCGCCTCCTGACGGGTTAGAGATGCTAACCGACGGAGCCTGGTTTGGCTGATCAACGGTGATGGTAACTTCTCCGGTAGTGTTGGAAGCACCGTCATTGTCTGTAACTTCGGCGGTTAGCTTTTTGGAGCCATCGCTGGATGGTGTGTAGGTGGTTGAGTAGGAAGCGCTATCATCAGTACCAACACTGGTACCGTCAACAAAGAACTCGACTTGGTCAACGCTGCCGTCGGAATCGTCAGCAGTTGCCTCAAGCGTAATAGTGTCATCAGTAGTAAATGTATCGCCCTCGGACGGACTGGAAAGACTTACGGTAGGTGACTGATTCGGAGCCTCAACAGTGATGGTAACTGACTCGGTATCTGTGTTGCCTTGTGCGTCTGTGACTGTCAGCGTTGGATTGTAGGTACCGGCCGCTTGGTACGTGTGGCTGGCAGTCTGTCCGCTGGCCGAGCCGTTACCAGCATCAAAGTTCCAGCTGTAAGACGCTATGTCCTGATCTGGATCGGATGAACCGGTTGCATCAAAGGAGACAGACAACGGAGCAGTACCGGACTGCGGACTGGCACTTACGTCGGCTGTTGGCGGTTGAGCTGAACCAACAGTTATCTCTTGTATATGAGTATCTGTAATGCCGTCGTTGTCGGTAACTGTAAGCTCTACTGTGTACGTACCGTCAGATGAGTATGAGTGTGTTGGATTCTGCGCTGTCGCAGAGTTACCGTCACCAAAGTCCCAACTTCGACTTACGATCGTCCCGTCGGCATCACTGGACTGATCAAGGAAGGATGCCTCCAGGAAGTTAGTGGAAACGCTAAAGTCAGCGCTTGGTGTCTGGGTAGATGCAAAGGTCACCTGGGTAGCGTCCGTCTCGGTTGAAGCGTTGTTGTCATCGGTAGCCTTGGCAGTTATCTGCTTGGCGCCGGTATCTGAAGCGGACGGCGTGTACGTAATCGAGTACGGAGCACTTTGAGCAGTACCAACATTTGATCCATCAACAAAGAACTCTACCTGCTCGATGCTGCCGTCGGAATCGTCAGCGGTTGCCTCAATAGTGACTGTCTCATCTGTAGTAAAGGACGCACCGTCAGATGGACTGGAGAGTGTGACTGACGGAGCTTGGTTTGGAGATTGGGCGGTTATGGTTATCGGGTCAGTGGCACTGGTCTGACCGTCATCGTCTGTTGCCTCAGCGGTTAGCTGTTTGCTGCCGCTTGTAGTTGGTGTATAAGAAATAGAATACGGAGCGGATTGAGCTGCACCGACATTGACTCCGTCAACAAAAAACTCAACTTGGTTAACACTCCCGTCAGTGTCGCTGGCGGTCGCCTGCAGCGTGACGGTATCGTTGGTGGTAAAGGATGCACCGTCAGACGGATTGGAAAGATTCACGGACGGTGGCTGGGTTGGTGTCTGAACAGCTACCGTCGTTGGCGCTGTAGTGTTTTCGGCGCCGTCATTGTCTACGGCTTTAGCTGTAATCTGTTTCGATCCGTCGCTTTCTGGTGTGAAATTGGTGGTGTACGGTGTGCTGTCATCAGTACCAACACTCACGTCACCAACAAAGAACTCAACTTCTGAGATCACACCGTCGCTGTCTTGTGCGGTCGCCTCTAGTGTGACCGTCTCCTGTGTATTAAATGAGTCATTGCTTGTCGGACTGGTAAGTGAGACCGACGGCCCGACATTTTCCGGCTGAGCACCAGTGACCTGTACAGCATCGGAAATAGTTACCGCCCCCTCATCATCAAATGCTCTGACCGTTACGTTGTGAGTGCCAGCAGACGGTGCAAAGCTGGCGGTGTAGGGTGGTTCACTGTCGGCGCCAATCTGTGTTTGGCCGGCAAAGAACTTAACAGTGGCCACCTCTCCGTCACTGTCGGAAGCCTCCGCACTTACCTGCACACTGTCTCCGGCTGGAACATCAAGACTAGTATCTGGTGCGGTAACGGCAACGTCCGGGGTCATGTTGTGGCGGTCGGAGACGTCGTCATCACCTGACGATGAACCGCCGCCGGATGGAAGGAATCTACCGATCCCTCTGCCGTCACCGCCGTCACTATCCTCGTCCGGCTGACCAACTGACGGTGAGCCGTCTCCACGGGAGCGAACTCG
>CAYVKO010000007.1:0-36084 GCA_964452185.1 uncultured Candidatus Saccharibacteria bacterium | reverse complement strand
TACCTATTGTAAAGAAGTAATTTTTACTGCGCAATTTACAAAAAATTTCAAAAAGAAAATAACTGATGCTACGATGTTATACACACTCTTTTGAATATATCCACAAGAGTAGTTAATTAAGTGGATAACATGTCATGAGCCAAGAAACCACCTCTACAACCAACGAAAAGTTATGGGAACAAGTATTGGTTGAGATTGAACTGTCCGTTCCACAAGCTACCTATAACACGTGGTTTGCTGATACGACAATTTTACGTCGAGAAAACGGGACTGTGTACGTTGGCGTACCGAATGAGTTTGTCCGAACGTGGTTAATAGAGAAGTATGATAAAAAAATCCTTAAACTCCTAAGGGAGTTTTCTGACAGCGTTCGAAACGTTGAGTACGAAGTTGGTAGTTCATCATCGTCAGAAGAGACAGAAAAACCCGCCGCAACCCCAACCGCTTCAAAACAAAATCCTGATACACTACCACTGTCTAAAGAAAAGAAAGACAGTAAACATAATTTAAATCCACGATACTCTTTTGAATCTTTTGTTGTTGGATCATTTAACGAACTGGCTCACGCTGCCAGTCAGGCGGTAGTAAGTCAGCCGGGAGCAGCCTACAACCCGCTTTTCATATACGGAAAAACCGGTTTCGGTAAAACACATCTAATACAGGCGATAGGGAATCATTTTAAAGAAAACACTGACTCAAAACCGTACTACCTCACCTCAGAAAAGTTTGCTGTTGATTACGTAAACTCAGTCCAAAAGAACAAAGTAAATAGTTTTAAAGAAAAGTATCGTCAGTACGACGTACTGATAATGGATGATATACAGTTCTTATCACAAAAAGAAAAGACCCAAGAAGAACTGTTCCACCTGTTTAACACGCTTTATGACAATGATAAGCAGATTATCTTTTCCTCCGATATGCACCCAAACTACCTAAAAGACATGGAAGACCGGCTAAAATCTCGCTTTAATGCCGGAATGATCGTGGATATTTCTCCTCCAGAACACGAGTCGCGTATAGCTATCCTTAAACAAAAAGCTCGCGAACGAGGGGTAGAACTGTCAGATGATGTTGTCGAATACATCGCCAGCTCCATTAAAAGTAATATTCGTGAACTGGAAGGAGCACTGAATGCAATTGCTATTCGATCCAACGTGGCCGACGATGATCTAACACTAAGCGATATCAAATCGTTGATTCGTGACAACGTTAACTCTCAAAAAACCGTCCGAATTGAGGATGTGGTACAAACAGTTAGCGACTTCTACAATATCGATGAAGAAAAGATATACGAAAAAACAAGAAAACGGAAGATAGTAAAACCACGACAGATAATAATGTACATCTTACGAGAAGACTACAAGTTTGCTTATCCGGCAATTGGAGACAAAATAGGCGGTAGAGATCACACTACTGTAATCCATTCCTATGAAAAAATTAAAGAAAACCTCGAAACAGACAGCGAGTTAGTACAAGAAATTCACCAAATTCGAGCATTGTTGTAGTGGGTAAGAGAGGAGTAGTAGATACCTAAAGAGTGTATATATGTTAATTACCTTGGGGAAA
Organism: uncultured Candidatus Saccharibacteria bacterium; assembly: GCA_964452185.1. GTDB lineage: Bacteria > Patescibacteriota > Minisyncoccia > Phycocordibacterales > SW-6-46-9 > SW-6-46-9. The sequence goes on along the minus strand of CAYVKO010000007.1, from coordinate 34,518 downwards.
AGTGTAGTATATCTTCCTATATATGTGTGTAATCTATGTGAAGAATTATCACCTTTTCCACATATTCAATACCGGTATTATTTAGTTTACTTGCTTACATACAAGATATCCAGAAGTAGTTAAATAAAAACTTTCTGTTTATATCCCTTAAACAAGGTATTAAATGGAGTTGTTGTACATATCCACATCATTAATAACAATAGTAAATTAAAATAATAACTATATGTTTAAACTATATACACATTCACTTCTGCTAGAACAGCAACGGTAATTATGCAACAATGGGATCAATGAAGATAGAAAGTGTTTTAGAAAAATTAAAATCAGCAGTAGAAAAGACTGAAAAGATTACGACCAAAAAGGCCAGTTTATCGGTCCTTGAATGTCTGTTGTTAGAGGTAAAAGATAATACACTGTTTGTTAGAGCTACTAATTTAGATATCGGTATTGAAGTTAAGGTACCAGTAAAAGTACAAGAAACAGGACGTGTAGCTGTACCAGCCTCTGTTTTTTCTCAGTATCTTTCACATCTTCCGGATACCGGATCGGTCACATTGACGCACGAAGACAACACACTGGTGGTATCCAGCGAAAATACAACTTCAGAAATAAAAACACAAAAAAGTGATGAATTTCCATCCATACCGTCAGTAGAAGAAGGAACTTCCTCAACGATATCTTCTTCAGATCTAACAACAGGGTTTCGATCTGTTTGGTATGCAGCGTCTCCATCTAGTATGAAACCAGAACTTTCTAGCGTGTATATGTACAGTGAAAATAATACGCTTTACTTTGTTGCTACAGACTCATTTCGGTTAGCGGAGAAGACAATAAAAAACACTGGTATTAACTCTCTTTCTGTACTTATCCCTCATCAAAATGTTGGTGAAATAATCCGTGTTTTCAGTGATATAGAAGATGAGTTAACTGTTTCGGTTGGTGAGAATCAAATTGCTGTTGAAAACGAAAGCGTGTATGTATCGTCACGACTTGTTGATGGAACGTTTCCTGATTATAAGAACATCATTCCGGACAGTAACGAAACTCAAGCACTTGTATCCACTAACGACTTTATGAATACAGTGAGGTTATCTGATATTTTTTCTGATAAGTTTAACAAATTAACAATTACTTCCGACCCGAATGATGATGTGGTGGTGTTTACTACCAGCAATGCTGATATTGGAGAGAATACCACCAAGATAAAAGCTGATATTGAAGGAGAAGAAGTTACTGCTCAATTTAATCACAGCTACATTACTGATGCGTTCCAGTCTATAGACAGCAGTACCACTTCGATAAGTTTGTCGAAAAATGCTCCAATGGTTATGCATGGAAAGGAAGACGATACATTTCAGTACTTGGTAATGCCGATGAGTACGTAAGGTTAATTAGTAAGTTGAGTACAATCCAAAAATGGAAATACCTATTGATAAACTGCTTTCAGATTACACTATAAAAGCTCCTGAACGTACCGTTTGTAAGGAGGTGTCGAAGGTAATAAAGGATGTAACTGATGTGAAGATTTCTGTTGATAATATTTCGTATCAACATGGTCGATTGCATGTCGATACAACACCAATGCATCGTCTACAAATTCATACTAATAAAAAGGATATTTTAGATACTTTATCTGATCGTTTAGACGTGTATAAAGTTACAGATGTGAGGTAAAAACTATCTTAATTCATTACTCTGAAATTGTTGTTGACAACAGCTTCATCTCCGTCTTCGTTGTAACCACGAACTGTTAGACTGTTTGCTCCACCTTCGTTTATGTCGTCTACGTCTTCGATTTCAAACGATACAGAAAATGGTTGGCTATCATCGTCTCCTACAGAGGTTCCGTTAACAAAAACTTCTATACGGTCAAGACTACCAGTGTTTTCAGCTTCGATTTCTATTTTTTGATTTTCTCTGTACTGGTTTTTGAGGTTTGATACTTGCAGGAATGGATCGTTATTTTCATCGAAATCAGTTTCTTCAGAATCTCCTTCATCATCTTCTATATCTGCATTAGCGTCGTTAATTTGACTGTCTATTCCAGAAAAGCCTCCACCCTCTACCCAGCGTTGTACTGAGTATTCCCACTGCTGATACTGCGGATCTGAAGCTGGGTTTGACGGAACAGGACCGCGTGGGTTATTTCTGTCAACCCAGTGTAAAATACTGTGAACTCCACCAACTACTGGTTCATCACCATCTTCATTTATATCAATATCATCAGCTAGATAACCGCCACGCCATTCTCCGTGCAATATTGGTTTTAGTTCTTCTGTTTCTGCTGGTGTTGGTGGAGTAAATGAGTCATTTTCAATCTCACTCAAAGCTTGCTCAAAAAAAGCATGCCACATTGGTGCTACTACAAATCCTGCCACCTCACCGTCAACAGGTTCGTTATCGTTATTTCCTGACCACACTCCCACGGATAAGTTCGGTGAGTACCCTACTGTCCATAGATCAAGATAGTTGTTAGTAGTACCTGTCTTAGCGGCAACGCTGTAATTTTCAAAATGAAGTGGTGAGTTTGGTCCAAATGACGGTGCTCGTGCTTGGTTGTCAGAAAGTATATCGTTCATTTGCCGAGCAGTGTTTTCTGGTAGAACGCGTTCTGATGATTCTTCAAACTCTTGAAGCATTTGACCACTTGCATCCTCAATCCGTAGGATGCCGGTGTGAGGGTTTTTTACTCCGTCATTGGCAAACACCCCGTATGCACTGGTAAGATCCAACAGCGTAACTTCTCCGGACCCTAACACCAACGATAGTCCGTATCTGTCCGGTTGTTTATCTAGAGTATCAACCCCCATTTCTTGTGCGGTATCTAGTGAGTCTTCCATTCCCGCCAAGTAAAAGGTTTTAACAGACGGTACGTTAACTGATTGAGACAACGCATTACGAAGCGTGATTGGGCCACGGAATCTATCATCGTAGTTTACTGGACTAAAGCATCCGCCGTCACTGGAAAAGTTTGACTCACTACAGTTAACTGAAAATTGAGTCGGGAGATCAAATACAGTGGTTTCAGGTGTATAGCCTTTATTTAATGCAGTAGCATATGCAAATGGTTTAAAGGCAGAACCGGGCTGGCGTAGAGCAGTTGCAGCGTTAAAACTTCCTTGAATATCATCGTTACCGTAATCACGTGACCCAACCATTGTAAGAATCTGCCCATTGTTAGGGTTAACAGCAACTAATGATGCATTGTTAGCGTTATACTGTTGTGCATTTCGAGATCCGTATTCACTTAAGATATCTTCAGCTTCCTGTTGAAGATCATAATCCAACGTTGTTACTACTTTCAGACCACGTCGTTCGATGGCGGTAGTGCCATACTCTTCCTCAAGCTGTTCTTTTATATGGAAGACAAAATGTGGAGCTTTTAATGACTGCTCATCTTGATCTACAAATGTAACCTCTTCTGATTCAGCTTCGTCAAATTCTTCTTGAGTTATAAGGTTATTATCAAGCATTTCTCGCAAAACTTCATTCTTTCGGTTTTCAAGCGCCTGCCTGTTGTTTCCGTATGGGGAATAATAAGTAGGTGCTTTTGGTAGTGCTGCTAAGTAAGCCGATTCGGCAAGGGTTAGATCGCTGGCTGATTTACCAAAGTATTGATCAGCTGCTTCTTCTGCGCCGTATACTCGACCGCCGTACGGAACCTCATTAAGGTAAATTTCTAGGATAGTATCCTTTTCAAATTCTTGATCAAGCCGTAAAGCAAGTATCCACTCCTTAACTTTTCGAGAAATAGTTTTTTCTGGTGTTAGTAAAGTATTTTTTACAACTTGCTGTGTTATGGTTGATCCACCCTGTTCAAAACCACCAGCTTTTATATTGGTGTATATAGCTCTAGCTATAGCCGGTGGATGAATACCAGCATGTTCGTAAAAACCTGAGTCTTCAATAGCTATAGTGGCTTTTTGAAGATTTTCAGATATCTCTGACAGTGGTACAGTAGTACGACGTACGTCTCTGTTAAGATCGTACAATACTACTTCACCGGTGCGGTCATAAATTTTTGTTGACTGTTCAACCTGTCGGTTAGCGAATGATTGCAGATTTGGAATATCAAATGTAGATACCCAAATAAAAAGACCTCCAGTCATTAAGATACCTACTGCTATCGCAAATTTTCCTATGCTAGACAGTATATTTTTGGATTTATCAGATAATTGCATATATAATCAAGAAAACTATCGCCTAAAGGGTACGCTTTAAAAGTGCTTACGTCAATACATTATATATGTCAGTTACTACCGATGAAAATAAAATAGATAAAGTATTAGATCGATCAGTAGAAACGGTTTACCCAGGCAAAGAAGAGTTAAGGGAGCGCATGTTGTCCGGAGAAAAGCTACGCATTTACGCCGGAATTGACCCGACAGCACAGCGACTTCATCTCGGGCACGCAATAAACTACCTTATTTTAAAACGATTTCAAGAGTTAGGGCATAAAGTAATTGTTCTTGTTGGTGATTTTACCGCTAGAATTGGTGATCCTTCAGATAAGGAGTCGGCACGAGATCGTTTATCTAAAGAGGAGGTAGAAAGTAATTTAAAAGATTTTAAAGAACAAATCGGTCAGATAATAGACTTGGATGATGAAGTTAATCCGGTTGAGTTCCGCCGTAACTCTGAGTGGTTAGCAGATTTAAACTTCAGTAATCTCATTGATATTGCCTCTAACTTTACTGTTCAGCAAATGATTGAGCGGGATGTGTTTCGTAGGCGGCTGGACGACGAAAAACCACTGTATGTACACGAATTTTTCTACCCATTGATGCAAGGATACGATACGGTTGCACTTGAAGCGGACGTAGAAGTTGGTGGAACTGATCAAACATTCAATATGCTTGCCGGACGAACACTTAGGAAACGAATCAAAGATGAAGATAAATTTGTAGTTACGCACCCACTTTTGGAAGACCCGGACAGCGGGGAGATGCTCATGAGTAAATCAGAAGGGAGAGGGGTATTTTTGGATGCAGAACCTAATGATATGTTTGCTCGTGTTATGAAGATACCGGACAGCGGTATTATTCAGTTCTTTACCCACTGTACCGAAAAGTCACTTGAGGAAATAGAAGAGTTGAAAGAAAGGTTAGATTCAGGTGAAAATCCTCGTGATATAAAAATGGAATTAGCTGAAGAAATAACTGCACTTATTCATGGTAAAAAGGGGGCTAAAGAAGCAAAAGAAGTTTTTGTAAGTACGTTTTCAAACCAACAAACTCCTGATGATACAGAAAAAATATCTGCTGAAACTGGTGATCGATTAATGGATACGTTAGCTGAAGCTGAGGTGGTTCCATCGAAATCACAGTTTCGACGACTGGCAGACCAAAAAGCTATCACTAACCTTGATACTGACGAAAAAATTACCGATCACACGTATGAAGTTACTGAAACCACTACTTTTAAAATCGGTAAACACCGATTCGTAAAAGTTGTTATATAACAGATAAGAAAGAATTATATAATAAGTTATATAATGTAATGTACATCTCTGCCTTGTACTGCACTATCCTTCGTGTGCAAGACAGGTAATTCCGACAGCAACAGCATCATACTCATCGTCGTGTTTGGCATCATCTCGCATATCGACAAACTGGTCAGTCATCTGTATAACTTGCGCTTTTTTAGCTCTCCCGTGGCCGGTGATAGCTGTTTTAATCTCAAGTGGTGCATACTCAAATACGTTTAGTCCGTTTTCTTTAGCTACAAGTATTATCGCACCTTTAACTTGTGCAACCTTCATAGCAGTAGTGGTGTTTTGGTTGAAAAATAGCTTTTCGATAGCGAGTGTTTCTGGCTCGTGCTCGTGAATGAGTTCATTTACTCGATTACAAATCTCTTCCAGACGATCCGGAAAAGTATTTTCGCTGTTTGTTTCAATACACTCGGAAAATTCCCGAGTTTGACTGCTGGCATTACCTTCAACTACAGCAGCTCCACACCGACCGTATCCTGGGTCAATTGATAGTATTTTCATGTAAAAGTAATTACGTAACGTTAGTAAACACCGCTCGCACTTCTTGGTTTTCTTTTAAGTCTGTAATAATTTGATTGAGTTTTTCTTTTTCATCTCCGGATAATTCCATTTTACTGTTCGCTTCCCACTGGCGGTATCCTTCTTCGTTATCTCGGTTTTGTTCGAATGCCCAAACAACAGCACCGGGCTTTGCTAAGTCAAATCCGTGCTCAGAAAGAATATACCGAACTTCTGAGGCTGACTTATTACGATTATCGGTTTCTGCTTCAATAACGATTTGCGATCCGCCCGGACCGTAGGCTTCATAAGTGATTTCTTTCGACCCTTCAGCTTCGGTAACAGCTCGCTCTATGGCGTCTTCGATATTATCTTTCGGCATATCAGCATCTTTGGCTTCTTGAATTGCTTGTTTAAGTCCCGGGTCGTCCCTGTCACCGTCACAACGGCGAGCTTCATTCTGAATTTTCTTTACAAGCTTACCGAATAATTTACTGCGTTTTTTATCTTTCTTTTTCTTCTCTCGTTTTATTTTTGACCATTTATTACTTCCAGACATGGTGTGGTTAGTAATTACATTTTTATTGATCTAAATCAAGTCGTTTCTGCTGTTCGCTGGAGAATTCATAATCGAGGTGCTCGTAGGCTCGTTTCGTAGCTATTCGACCACGAGAAGTTCTTTCCAGAAAACCTTCTCGCATCAAGTACGGTTCATATACTTCCTCGATAGTTGAAGCGTCTTCTGCAATAGCTGCAGCCAATGTTTTTAACCCAACCGGTCCGCCATTAAATTTTTCTATGATTGTTTTTAGTACACGTCGATCATCATCAGTAAGACCCTTCTGGTCTATGGATAACAAATCAAGCGCTTCTTTTGTTATATCAGTTGATAGATGGGAGTCGTTGTTAACTTGCGCAAAATCACGACAACGCTTAAGGAAGTAGTTGGCGGTTCGTGGAGTATAACGGCTACGGCTTGCTATCTCTGACAATGCATTTTTATCGGCATTTAAATCAAGAATGTCAGCTGATCGAGAAAGAATCTCGGTAATTTCTTCTACAGAGTAGAAATCAAGCCGAAATACCCCACCGGAAAAACGACTACGAAGCGGAGAACTTATCTGGGCAGCTTGTGTAGTGGCAGCCACGATAGTAAACGGTGGCAGGTCAAGCTGGATAGTACGAGCTGAAGGACCCTTTCCGATAACAATATCCAGATGACCGGATTCCATTGCTGGGTATAATACTTCTTCAATTGAAGTATTTAATCGGTGGATCTCATCGATAAAAAGGACATCATATTCAGACAGATTAGTGAGAATAGAAGCTAAATCTCCAACTTTTTCAATGGCTGGTCCGGAAGTTACTTTCAGTTGTCCGTCAGTTTCTCCGGCAATAAGATGAGCTAACGTTGTTTTGCCTAAACCCGGCGGTCCGTGGAACAAGACATGTTCGGGAGCATGCCCGCGTTCACTAGCTGCAGTAAGAAGAATCTTGAGGTTCTCCTTTATGTTGGTTTGGCCGATATAGTCTTCCCAATCTTGTGGTCGTAAGGTGGCGTCCAAACGAGAACTAACCTTTTCATCCGTTGGGGTTTCTGGTGTATTCATATTCTACCCGCATTATACACTGGAAAAGGTTTTGTTATTAAAGCCTTCGTATTGTCTTTTGAATATCGATTACTCGCTTAAGTTCGGTTATATCTGTCTTCCCTCGAAGCACTTTTATAATGCCGTCTTGTGCCATAGACAGCATTTTTTGTTCTTCTTGAGCATGTTTCCATATCCGTCTGTCTGAAGGATTTTCCCGAACAAGATCTCCTATAACTTCATCAACTATGATAGCCTCAAAAACTCCAGTACGACCCTGATAACCGCTACCTCTACAGGAATCACAACCGGTTGCTTCATATACGAAGTTTTTTGATAGTGCATCTTCAAAATCATCAGGTCGCGGTATTGTTTCAGTAAGAGATTTGACAGTTTCTTTGGTTTTACCGGAAATCTCTGTCTTCTTTTTGCATTCAGGACACAATAATCGAACAAGACGTTGTGCCATAGCTACGTTCATGGCTGATTCTATCATGTGACTTTTTACTCCAAGCTCAACCAAACGAGGAAAGGCCCCGGCGGCGTTGTTGGTGTGTAGAGTTGAGAGGACTCGGTGTCCGGTGAGGCCGGCATGCATGGCGGTTGTAGCGGTGTTTTGATTACGAATTTCACCCACCATTATGATATCTGGGTCCTGTCGCAATCCTGATTCTAACCCTTTTGAAAAAGAGTACCCTTCATCGGGGTTTACTTCGGTTTGTACGACTCCATCAAGATGATACTCAACCGGGTTCTCAATAGTAATCGTTTTTACTTGCGGGTTATTCATTTCCCGCAAGAAGGAGTAAAGCGTTGTTGTTTTACCTGATCCGGTCGGGCCGGTGTTTAAGATAAGTCCTTTTGGTCGATTTATTTCCTCACGCATTAACTTTAAGAATCGAGGCTGCATCCCTAGTTTCTCAACCGGTCTATCGAGTGTGGCTTGGTTCAAAAGTCGCATGACAATTGATTCTCCGTACGAACCAGGAACAATAGAGGAACGAATTTCAACGTCTCTGTCATTTATTCGGATACTAAAACGCCCATTCTGAGCTTCTTCATTTATATTTAATTTCATCCCGGATAAAAGTTTAAGACGAGAAAGAATTCGTTCATATGCATACCGGGGAACAGAAGTGATGGTCTGCAGCATTCCGTCAATTCGCATACGAGCATACACATCATCTTCTGCTGTTTCTATGTGAATATCCGAAGCATCAGCGGCAATGGCAGCAGCCACTATTGTTTCAACCAAACGAGTGGTTTTTTTGTTTGAATCTTTAAGGACGTTTTCTACGAAATCTATTGCTTTGCTTCTGTCGGGGTTTTTTGATAAAAACTCAGATATTTTTTTGTTGGCAATATCCATCTCCCCGGTTTCGCTTTGGGTGGTATGTGAAATGTCTTGGTAAAACCCCCAGGCTTTTTTTAGGCTGGAAAGGGAAGCTACATACAAAGTTATATTATATCCTTTCTTTTCTAAAGCCTTAATCTTGTCCTGAACTTCTTTTGATTTTGGATTTTGTGCAGCTACTCGTACGTCTTTTCCAACCATTCCAAACGTAGCCATTTTGTGTTTACGAGCGTAGCTTTCCGGGATAAGCTTAAGGGCGTCAGTATTGATAGATACACCAGAAAGGTCAATGTATTGAAAATCTCCCTGCTTTGCAGCTTGCTTAGCCAAACTCTCTTCTTCTTTTTTATGAAAACGAGAAAGTTTCTTTTTTTGTTCGGATTCATCGAAAGTAACCATACTAATTTCATAATACCGCCTGTATCAAATAAGGCCAACTAATGGTTGACATATATACTTTTAGTTGTAATATAACTCACAGCAATTCCTTTTCATCAAAACACATGGTAGATATGTCTGATCGAAAGTGTGCACGAATCTGGTTGCTTTTTCTCACCTTTATACTTTTTTTCAGCGTATTGGTTTCTGGTTGTGGCAAGGCGGTAGGAACTATGCGGTCAAAGTTACCCATCGAAAACGGCTTTCAGGTCAATAATGTAAGCAATAACTTCCAGGCTGAAGGGTGGCTGAACGGAAAAACGCTCTCAAAAACCAGTATTGACCCTGACGAAAGCGCCAGATTTGGCGTCGATATTGGTGATCATGATGTCGAAGCAACTCTAACAGTGACTGTGCGCGAGCCTGGAGATAGGTCAAAGACTGTTTATCAGATCGAACGAGAATTCGATGAGTATGACCAACGGGTTATCGCGGTCACAATCGAAGGCTACGAAGGTGGTCCTGCCGTTTTTGTACATGACGGAGACGACAAGGTGTCTGTTCCGCCTGTCGAATAGATTTTTCTACCGTCCTACAATCCTCTTGAAACTGATAATAACACTAATACAAGCGTGTCTTCCGGATTTGGAAGGCACGCTATTTTTCTATATAAGGTGTTGACATATTACATATATATTGTAGTATAACCATAGACTCAAATTGCACACCACAAACTAATAAATAGACCAATGACTGTAACGAAACGCAAGAAAGTCGTGAAGGCACCTTCACTGTTATTTTTCACCTTGATATTTTTTCTGAGTATATCTGCACTCGGATGCGGATCACTTGAAGAAACAGTGCATAAGGCTCGCGGCGTTGAAGATATCGCCTACAGCGTAGAACGTGTTGTGGATCAAACGGGAGAAACGTTTGAGGAAAGCGGAAATGCTGTAACCGAAGCGGCGAATGCAATCGAGGCAGGTAAAGCCAGCTTCGGGGAAGAGACGGCCTGCTTTACTCCGGGCTTGAATATCGGCCCGGAATACGAAATGACGTTTGAGATCCCTGGAAGACCTTTAGCGGTTGTTAAAGAGAACGGCGAAAAGACGCAAGCTAAACGCATTAGACTGCAGGATTTTCAGACAGCAAATGCGTTTGTCGATATTGACGACTTCGCGTCGTTAATGGAGTCTGACATGCTCGTGAAGATTTACCGCAATGGCGAACCGGTTGAGATGATTAAAGAGTCTGTCAGCGATCGGTACTCGAAAGAAGATCTCACCGATAAGTCGTGTCAGGCTTATTTCGTGGAATCGAAAGACCGTCAGAAAGACCTTGGAATGCATAACTCACGTTAGTTTTTTGTTACTTCGGCTCACCGCGGCCAAAATTACACGCGGTAAAAGGCCTTCGCTTATTTTAGCGATGGCCTTTTCTTTTTGGGTGGGAAAAATACTCTCTCGTGCTACCATTTAAGTACTGTGGAGGTAGTTAAAACAGTCGATACACCAGAAGACTTACACAGATTAGCTCGGAATATCTTTCAGGAACTTCAGCCAGCAGATAAAACTGCCACTGTTTTCGCTTTATCTGGGCCACTAGGGGTAGGGAAGACAGTATTTGTGCGTGGTTTTTTACGATCAGGTGGCATTAATGAGCCAGTTACTAGCCCTACGTACACAATAGAGTCGGTATACAAATTACCGCAGTCAGATTTTGATCAGGCAATTCATGTTGATGCCTATCGGTTAGAATCAACCGATGAATTATATACCCTTAACTTCACTGAACGGTTAAACACATCTGGAAATATAATTTTTGTTGAGTGGGCAGATAAGGTTGAAGAAGCACTTCCTGCTGACACACTTTTTATCGAGATGGATTTTACTCAAAATGATAGCCGTATAATCACACTTTCTAATGCATCCACACGACTACAAAAAGCGCTTAGTACTGCTTGATGCTAATGCAATTCTGCATCGAGGGTATCATGCTCTTCCGGATTTTGAGACCAGTGATGGTGAGCCGACCGGTGCCTTGTACGGGCTGTGCTTGATGCTTTTATCCATTGCTCGAGATCTGGAGCCAACAGAGATTGTGGCATGTTTTGACTTACCGGCTCCAACGCATCGGCATGATAAATTTGAAGATTATAAAGCACACAGACCGGAAACGGATGAAGAACTGGTAGAGCAGATTAAACGAGCTCGTGATGTCTTGGAAGCTTTCTCAATCCCGTGCTATGAATCAGAAGGGTTTGAGGCTGATGATCTTTTAGGCACGATAGCCGAAGAGATGAAAAAGGAAACGGATACTCAGACAGTTATAGCGTCTGGCGACCACGATACGTTACAGCTTGTAGATGATGAAAAGACAGTGGTGTATGCTCAACGTCGCGGTATTAAAGATACAGTCCTCTATAACGAAGAAAAGGTTGAAGAAAAATATGGTTTCAAGCCTGAATACCTCCCGGACTTCAAAGGGCTTATGGGAGATTCGTCTGATAACATTCCGGGTATTAAAGGAGTGGGAGAGAAGACTGCTACTCGAGTAATTACAAACTTCGGCCATCTTGAAGAAGCGTATGAGAAGCTTACTGAAGATGGTGTAGACTTTGCTAACGCTGGAGTATCAAATCGGTTCGCGAATCTTATTAAAGAAGGAAAAGAGGAGGCGATGTTCTCAAAGGAGTTAGCGACGATCCGGCTGGATGCAGACATTGATTTTGCTCCTCCAGAGAGTTCTTGGCATGAACGATTGGATAAAGATGAAATATACGAAATTTTTGATGAGTTAGAGTTTGGTTCACTCAAACAACGAGTAAATAATGAACTTTTCTCGTCAGAAGAAAATGATTCAAAAAAGGATAATACCAACGAAGGTAGAGAGTTAACACAAAAAGAATTAAAAGAACTAAAGGTTGCTTTATGGTTGTGTGATTCTTCAAAAACAGACCCAACCAAAGAAGATATAAAAACATATCTTGATACTGAAGATTTAACTAATGCTAAAGAAAAATTCAAACAAGAGATGGAAGAAAAAGAGGTGATGAGAGTATTTGAGTATATAGAAAAACCATTGATTCCAATCGTAGAACAGATGTACGAAGACGGCGTCAAGATTGACACTGATTACTTAGAAGAACTATCTGGGGAGTATCATGAAAGGCTAGAAGAGATATCAGAAGAGATTTACGATAAAGCGGGTACAGAGTTCAATATAAATTCCCCTCAACAATTATCAGAAGTGTTGTTTGAGGAAATGGAAATCCCGACTTCAGGCTTGGCAAAAACTTCTACCGGTAACATTTCGACTCGAGAAAGTGAACTAAAAAAACTTGAAGATGATTATCCTATTGCCAGCGATGTACTCGAATACCGATCAGTCCAAAAACTTTTATCTACTTATATTGATGTGCTCGGAGAAAGAGTGGCTGATGATGGGCGGTTGCATGCTGAATTTGTCCAAACTGGCACTACAACCGGCAGGATGAGCTCTAAAAATCCGAATCTTCAGAATATTCCGGTCCGGACTGAAGACGGTCGAAAAATCCGTGGAGCTTTTGTATCAGAAGAAGAGTTTGATTTGGTATCTTTGGACTATTCACAAATCGAGCTTCGAATTGCCGCATGGCTTTCAGGAGACGAACGCCTTACGAAGGTGTTTACAGAAGACCGAGATATTCACAGTGCGGTTGCTGCTGATGTGTTTGGGGTAAAAGAAGACGAGGTTTCTAAATCACAGCGATCAAAAGCAAAGGTGATTAACTACGGCATACTTTATGGAATGGGCGTGGATGCACTTCGTAAAAATCTTGGCGACGACACAACTCGAGATGAAGCGCGAGAGTATTTGGACCAGTACTTTGATACATACACAGGATTAAATGATTTTATGGAAGAAAAGAAACAGGAAGTGCGCGAGCAAGGTTTTACGACCACCTACTTTGGGCGTCGGCGTTACTTTCCAGAGATTTACTCCAGCCGTTCGTGGGTACAGGCTCGTGCTGAAAGGATGGCGATAAATGCACCCGTTCAAGGGACGCAGGCGGATATTATAAAACGAGCAATGGTGGAGGTTGATGACTATCTTACAGATGAAGATTTACACCAAGATGTACGGTTGCTGTTGCAAGTACATGACGAGCTTATTTACGAAGTAAAAGAAGAAAAATCTGATGAAATTACTACACAGATAAAAGAGATAATGGAATCAGTGGTATCTCCAGATACTAGTAACGAAATTCCAATGATTGCTGACGCTCGGATTGGGAAACGTTGGAATAATCTCAAAGAGATATAACATGCTGATTGTTTTTCACGGCCAAGACATATCGCGAAGAAAAACAGCTCTAAATAAGTTGCGTGACGGATTGCTCAAAAAGCGACCGGCAGCCGAAGTCTTTGAGATGGACGTTGATGAGTTCCGTCCCGGTCGGTTAAAAGAGTTAACTTCGTCACGAGGGCTGTTCGAAGATAAGTATATTGTTTTTTTATATCACGTACTTTCAGAAGATGAGCATGCGGAAACAGTAGTCGATCGAGTAGATCAAATGGCTGAAACCGATCATGTTTTCGTGGTGGTAGAAGATGAACTTAAAAAAGATCATAAAAACACGTTTTCAAATTATGCAGAGAAGTTAAAACACTTCCGGAAAGAAACAGATTCTAAGGAACACAAACCATTCCCGCTTTCTGATGCGTATGGCCGTAGGGATAAGAAAAAGGGTTGGATAGAATTACAAAAAGCACTCAAGAGCCCTAATAATAGTCCTGAATCAATTCATGGTTTATTGTGGTGGCAGACTCGACTGATGTGGCTTGCTAAAGACGTAAATTCAGCTGAAGAAGCTGGTGTGAGTTCGTATCCGTTTAAGAAAGCCAAAAAGTTCCAAAAGAACTTTACAGAAGAAAAACTTTTTTCTAAAACAAATCAGCTTATAACCATGTATCACAATGCACACCGTGGTCACTACGATCTTTCAGAGGCTCTAGAACAATTTATCCTGGAAGTATAGTTGGTTGGGTTGTCCGTCCGGCACTCTCACAAGTACTTCCTCGCGGACTCGGTCGCAGTTTCTTTCGCACTTCGTGCTCAAGACTCCCGCCGAACTAAACAAAAGACAACACGCTTGATTAAAAGTGTCCGTCCGGCAGGATTTGAACCTGCGGCCGTCAGCTTAAAAGGCTGCTGCTCTACCAGGCTGAGCTACGGACGGTAGTTTATAACCTCGTTTTTATCGGCAAAACCATGTTTGTGCAAGTATATTTTTACTTGCTTATACTACAAAACACGATAAAAAGGAGGCCTTATTCAGGTAACCAGGTGAAATAATACCACAACTGTCAGTTTTTTTAATATAATAGGTATATGCGAGCAATACTACACAATATCCGCAGTATATACAATGTAGCTTCAATATTCCGTACTGCAGACGGTGTTGGTTTAGAAAAACTGTATCTTTCTGGATACACCCCAACTCCCAAGGACCGTTTTGGTCGTGATCGTAACAAATTTAAAAAAGTGGCACTTGGAGCGGAGAACTCAGTTGATTGGATAGCAGTTGATGATATTCATGATCTTATTAAAGACCTACAATCACAAAATGTCCAAGTTTTTGCTTGTGAACCTAAAAAGAAAGCTCTAGATTACCGAAAAATATCAATCAAAAAGGAACCATGTTTTGTCTTTGGTAATGAGCCGGACGGCTTACCGGATAAAATAGTGACGGCTTGTGATCAGGTAGTACAAATCCCGATGAAAGGTAAAAAGACTTCACTAAACGTGTCTGTGGCTTTTGGGGTGATCACTTACAGCTTTGATGACTAGTATACTTTTAGTACAAATAAGATAAACTAAAACTACCATGGTGTACCGAATCATCCAATATGCGTGCATTATCCTGATTGGTCTTGTAACTCTCACATTTTTGGTGTCTCCACGCACTATCACTACACTTTCACCAATTAAACAGATTGTGTGGGTACTGTTTTCTCTTGTTGGTGGAGTAATGTTTTATGCGCTTGAAGAGTTACAAAAGAAACAGTAGATATTTTTATATTGCCACAATTTACTTGTCGGAAATTTTTTTATTTTGAATTTTTTCTAACTCTTCCCGAGCAATGGTTGCTTCATCCCACGGCTCTTTCTTTCCGTTGGCACGCATAATGTATGGGTCAGTACCTTTACCGGTAAGAAGTACGACCTCGCCGGCTTTTGCCTCCCGGAAGGCTGCATTAATAGCTTCCCGTCGGTCCATGATAATTTCGTATTTTGGAATAGTAATAGACTTGGCCATCTCATCCACAATTTTGCGCGGATCTTCATTGTATGGATCCTCATCAGTCAAAAAAATCTGTCGGCAGTGATTCTCTGCAATCTTCGCCATTTTTTCTCGCTTCCACGTATCTCGTCCACCTCCGGCGTTTCCAAGAACGCATACTTTTTGACGGCCTGCAAAAGTTTTGTAGACCTTTTCGAGTGAGTCGGGAGTGTGAGCGTAGTCAACATACACATCAAAATCCTGGCCTTCATCAATAACTTCAAGTCGACCGGGAACACCTGTAAAGGATTTAACCCCTTCTATAATAGTTTCTTTTGACACTCCGTGTATACGAGTAGTGGTGGCTGCCGCTGTAATATTGTAAATGTTAAAGGTGCCAAAAAGGTTGCTTTTTACTTGTGTTCCGTCGATGGTTAGAACTGTTCCTGACCGTGTTTGCGAACAAGGCTTCACGTCATCTAGCTGGAATTCAATTACTTTATCAGCATTAACTTTACGAAAATGATCGACATGGTCATCATCTGCGTTTACAACTAATCTGGTTGGTGATTTACCTGAACGTTCCAGCTGGCGAGCAATAGAAACTTTAGCTTGGCGGTATTTTTCAAAGGACCCGTGTGCCTCTATATGTTCTGGTGACAGGTTGGTGAATACAAGCGTGTCTAGTTCGATAAATCGATGACGGTACTGCTTGGCGCCTTCTGAGGTCATTTCGATAACCGCATACTCACAACCGGCGTCTACAGCTTGGCGAAAAAACGACTGCAAAAAGAACCGACCCGGCATTGACATTTTCTTTTTGTTGCGTCGGCCAGAATCACCAATAGAAAACCGAATCGTATTTGATACAGCTACAGTATTCCCTGCCTCCTCCAGTAAGTGAGCAATCAGTTCAGTTGTTGTTGTTTTTCCTTTAGTACCGGTAACGCCGATAATGGTGATGTCACGAGTTGGTTTTTTAAACCAAATACTACCGGCTAATGCAAGAAAAAAATGGTACAGCGGTCGGACGAGGTTTATTGCTTGCTGTGGCAACCAGGATTTTATTTTTTGTAGTATGTTAGTCATTGTTACCGAGTTGTTTAAGAGCTGCCTTCACCTTTTTTTCTGTGGTTTCAATTTCACTGTCAATTTCCGCAACTGCATCTCTTGCTTGCCGTTTTGAGTAACCAAGGGCCAAAAGCGCCTCGATTGCTTCACCTGATTCTTCACGAGCTTGTTTACTTTCTTCTGTGCTGACATCAGAAAATCTATCTTTTAGTTCAAGAATAACTTTTTCGGCGGTCTTTTTTCCAATTCCGGATACCTTCGTAAGATAGGAAGTGTCTTCTGAAGCAATTGCCGAAGTAATTGTTGGGGCGTCTGCTACAGACAGAATACCTAAAGCGCTTTTGGGCCCAACGCCAGATACATCCAAAAGATGCTGAAACAAGCTTTTTTGAGCTGGAGTATCAAAACCGTAAAGATCCAAAGCGTCATCACTGACGGCTAAGTAAGTAAGCAATGTCATTTCATTGCTGTTGCGTGCAGTAGTAATAACCTGCGGTGGTGCGAGTACACCATACCCCACACCATCAACATTAATAATGAGTTTATCTTCATTTACAACTTTTGGAGAACCGGTGAGCTGGGCAATCATATTATTCAGTATATACGATAAATAATTTGATCGTTAACAAAAAAACCATGTTTTTCTTACCATTCTTGTCGCTTATAGTTTTTGATTAAACGGTTTCTTTGCAAAAGTGCTTAAATTTGGTACTATTTTGCTGCTGTAAAGACTATATAATACTTCTAATCAATAAATATTTATGCCAGTTACAGACGCAGCAAAAAAAGCAGTCCGTCGAGACGAAAAACGGACCCGAGTAAATAAACGTCGCAAACGAGCGATGAAGGAAGCTATTAAACAGGTTGAAAAGCTTGTATCCGATGGGGATTTTGAGGAAGCCAAGGAGGCACTTCCAGCGGCTCAAAAAGCTATTGATAAGGCAGCCAAGAAGAATATAATCCACGAAAATAACGCCGCAAGAAAGAAGTCTCGTTTGGCAAAACTTGTCGATCAAGATTCTGAATAATAGGCCTAATATACTTGATTTACGGGCGATTTTTTGGTATTTTTTAGGTGTGCCACGAATCTCGTGAGCACATTCCAACTGAATAAATCAACACCAACAAAAACCGATGGATTCATTGTCAGCTAACCTCCAATAGCTTATGGCATTAATTCCACGACGAAACTTTAGCCCATTCCGAAGCTTTTTCAACGACGACTTTCTTACAAATGGTTCCGGACGTGCTACTCGCGGTACAGATTTGGCTATTGATGTATATGAACAGGATGGCGATACAGTGGCTGAAATGAACGTTCCAGGCATCAATCCTGAAGACATTGATGTGTCTGTGAACCAGAATCGACTAACGATTTCCGGATCGTATGAAGATAAGAGTGAAGATGAAGACAAAGACTACAGTTATCGTGAACGGCGTTACGGACAGTTCAGCCGTACGATTCGACTGCCGCAGTCAGTTAATGAAGATGAGGCAACCGCAAACTACGACAACGGAGTTTTGAAAGTAACACTTCCGAATCGGGAAGAAGCCGAAGTAACCGGAACCAAAATCGATGTTAGCTAGGAGCAAGTAACTCTGACAGTGTAAATAAAACAGGCTGCCAGGAAGGCAGCTTGTTTTTATTTAGGTTGAATTTCAGGTATAATTTTTTCGCTGCTTGTCCTCGTAGCTCAGCGGATTAGAGCGCTTCCTTGCGGAGGAAGAGGTCGGGGGTTCAAATCCTCCCGAGGACACAACAAACGAAGTGAGTGAGTGCTCGAGCACGTGCATTTCTGCACGTGCGTGAGGATTTGAAAAGCGTAGCTTTATTTGAGTTCGGTGAAACCGAGGCGAGAATAGCGAGCTGGGGTCGAGAAAAATTCTCGTCAGAGAATTTATTCGTGACCAAATCCTCCCGAGGACACAACTTCTTTTCTGATTTTAGAACCCTAGATATTCCATGACCCGATGAGACAGTGGTTCTACATGCTCTTCTTCGGGAATATACTGGATTATAAAGTTGCGAACTTCTTCTGGATCAACTTCCTCGATCGGTACTACGATGTATGGCATAAGCATTCGTTCTGACTGTAGGAGTATTTTTTGTTCTTCTGGACTGTTCTCTACCCAAAAAGACTCTATAGAGGAGTAAGGATAAAGTGTATCGCCAGCCCGAATTCCGCGATCGTTGACTGTAAATTCGAGAATTTCCGGATCACGAAGCGCCAGCAGCGTTATGGTGACGGCACTGATAAGTACAACGATGGCGAACAGTAGGTTTTCAAACAGTATTGCAGTTACAATAAGTGACACTGCGATAATACCCAGCCCCCAGAACCAGTCAGGGCTTCGATCTCGTGGTGTAAATTCAGGTGCTTCCCAAGTAATTTCTTCATCCATATCTATTATATATTCTATCACCTGAAAGTATTCATTTGTGTATAAGCCTCAAAGTTTGGCGGCGGGGGAGGGAATTTCACATAAACACAACTTCTGTTTCCACCCCTTCAACTTTGAAAACCCTCGGTTTTCAACGTTCGCTTTGCTCACTGCTTTCCAACACGGAAACAGAAGGTTCAAATCCCACCGTATTAAAAACTAAGAATTCGTGGTAAACATAAACTTTAAGTTTTAGTAATGCGGCGGGGGAGGGATTTGAACCCCCGGTACCTCTCGGTACGCCGGTTTTCAAGACCGGTGCAATCAACCAGACTCTGCCACCCCGCCGTATGTTTCAGCAATAAAATAATACTCGCCATGAGGTTAATTCGCAAGCTGACTGTTGGGCCAGTTTCGTGCTAACCTGAAAGCAATGAAGCTTTTAGGAATAGACTACGGCACCAAGCGTATTGGGCTTGCTGTGGCTGATGAAGAAACCCGCACAGCCACACCACTTACAATTGTTAAGAATGACGATAATGCACTTGAGGAAATTGTTAGTGCCTGTGAAGAACGAAACGTTAAAACTGTTGTTGTCGGTGAATCGACTGACTTTGCTGGTGAGGATAATGAGGTAATGAAGCATATTAGAAAATTTACTGACAAACTAGCGGATTCAGTTGAGGCTGAAGTTGATTTTGCACCAGAGTTTATGACCTCAGTTCAGGCTCGTCGTCAACCGGATGCGCCTGATCATGTTGATGGGTCGGCAGCAGCAATAATTTTGCAACGATACCTAGACAAATAGTTATGAAGAAGATAACAAAAACAGTCACAGTCGATAATTGCGATATTTCTATAGAAGTACGTCACCGTAACACCGAGACTGCTTGGGTATTCATCCATGGTTGGGCAGCTAGTAAGTCTGTGTGGTCGTATGTAACCAGGACGCTTCCGTACACAACTATAGCTGTTGATCTTCCTGGGTTTGGAGGGTCGCAGGATCTTAGTACCTTATGGGATACAACTGACTATAGCCAGGTGTTAGAAAAACTTATAGACAGACTGGAACTGCCTTCGGTTGTGATAGTTGGTCATTCTTTTGGCGGACAGATTGCTGCTCATTTAGCAGCCCAAAAGCCAGAATGGCTTACTGGGCTGGTCTTGGTTGATGCGGCGGTAGTGCGTGATCGAAAGCCGAAACTGTTATCTTATATCGGTCATATGCTTTCACCGCTATTTCGACTTCCGGGGTTACAATCCTTGCGCAACTCCTTGTATGGTCTTATAGGAGCTGATCGTCCGCCGGCAGATGAAAACCTAAAACAGACAATGCGCACTGTTTTGCGAGAAGGCCAAACAAACAAGCTACCGCAGATAAATGTACCAACTCATGTAATCTGGGGAAGCAAGGATGCTGATACGCCACTTTCTGAGGGTAGGGAGATCGCTGGTAATATTGAACACGCAACCTTGTCCGTGATAGACGGCAGCCATTATGTTTTTGCCGATGCTCCGCAAGCATTCATCAAAGAACTTACTGAGTTTAACGATACACTTAAATAATGAATATATTCAAAGCCCCGCTTTATCACATTTACCTCTTACAACTTGAGAATTTTAATGTTACTCGTGTTTTAAGGGTTGGATGGCGAGATGTTTTTTCATCGCCACAAGAGCTACGCAACCATGTTACATGGACCAAGAAACTTACGCTTGTAGTATCTCTAGCAGTACTTGTAGGTTTTATTGTTTCAGTTGGATTCGGTTGGGGGGTTAGCTCCTTGGTTAGCACCCATCTTCCTTCCTGGCCTGGAACAGCCTTGGGTGTGGCTACAGGCGTTATTTTGTTAACCACCGTTCATCAACTGTTTTTTCTTCTGTTGGCGACAGCTACTCTCTTAATTCGACCTTTGGATCGTGTTGTACGTCGTTTCGTGATACACCGAGCCCGACAACGTTTGGCAGCCTATGGCGAAGACCTTGATGTTGTAGCTATCACGGGAAGCTACGGTAAAACCACAATGAAACAAACTCTCGATACGATGTTGTCGGGTAGGCTTTCTGTGATTGCAACACAAGAAAGTCACAATACGCCAGTGGCCATTGCCAGAACAATACTGTCTGACATTACAAACGACACCGACGTGTTTATTGTTGAGATGGGAGCATATCATCGCGGAGACATTCAAGAATTGTGCAAAATCGTTCAGCCGAACATCAGTATACTTACAGGTATTAACGAAGCTCATCTTGAGCGATTTGGATCTTTAAAGAATACTATTCAAGCAAAGTTTGAGATCGTAACAGCTACGAGTGAAGACACTGAAGTGATCCTTAATGCAGATGATCAAACAGTGATGAATCATTACAAAGATTTTGCGGATGATCGAGACGTATCTTTCTATTCATCAGAAAATGCTCACCGTACTAAATATCAGGTCAAGGATAAGCGTTTCCACCAAGACGGTACCGGTATCTCTTTCCGGCTTTATGAAGAAGGGGAAGAGCTTGGTTACGTGAAGATCCCTCATCTTGGTAACTACATCGTAGGAAACGTCATGGCCGGAGTTCTTGTTGGTGAAACAACTGGCTTAGAAGCGAAAGAGGTACTAAAAAAAGCTCACAAGATAACTCCTGCGGATCACCGACTACAGCCGATCCAGCGTACGCATTCGGGCATACTCGTGATCGATGATAGTTACAACGGAAACCCCGACGGAGCTCATGCGGCTATTGATGTTTTAGAAAACTTCGCTGATCGGCGAACCATTTATGTAACTCCGGGACTGGTGGAGATGGGAAGTGAGGCTAAGGCGGTTCATAAATCTATCGGCGAACATTTAGCAAAAACAGTCGATGTTGTTGTGCTTGTGGAAACCAGCGTAACTGATTGGATACAAGAAGGTTTGTCGGCGGCCGGCTTCTCAGGAGAGCTTATCACGTTTGAGAGCCCCCAAGAAATGCATCAACAAATATCAGATGTTACAAAATCCGGTGACGTACTGCTTTTCCAAAACGACTGGCCGGAAAATTATCAGTAGGTAACTACTTGACACGTACTTCAAATTAATACAGTCTTATATACAGAAGTTGTTACATTCGAAGGATTCACAAACTACCAGGAGGTGGTTATGAAACAAAAGAGTCAAAGAACTTTTAAGTCACGCGGAAACGTCCGTGCATCTTCTCAGCCTGATTATGGTTGGTTGCACGTGCGCTCTCGAGAAGATCTCCAACCGGATGAAGTTTACCGCCAACACTACTGGCATAAATGCCTAGAGAAAATACGTGTTTTAGAAGAGCCGTTTAAAAGAGAGGATTCTTCCAAGGGAGAGTCTGTCTGGTGTGTAAAAGCGGAGATACTCAGCGGCAAGGAAGAAGGAGAGGAAAAAGTCTTTTTGCTTGCCAATTTAGGTATCGAACCGTATCCGGACGGTGACTGGGATAAGTACTCTTATCTTACAAAAGTTTAATCCAGCTTATTATTAGCCTGGCTATATCTATATTATTTAGGTGTAGCTAGGTTCTTTATTTGATACACTAAAAAACTACATGATGTCCAACAAAACAACAATCGGAGTTTTCTTTGGAGCACGTAGCCCAGAACATGATGTTTCCATCATCACTGCTTGTAGAGTTATACGCGGGCTTCGAGAGATGGGGTTTTCGGTTGTTCCGGTGTACGTTGCCAAAGACGGACGATTTTTCTTGGGGGAAGATACCGACGATCCGGGAAGCACAACTCTTGCCCGTGTTGATTTTTTTGAAGACAACCTAGAAGAAACCTTAGCTAGCCTGCCTGAGTATGACTTAGCCGTTAGTCAGCTCTCGGGCAAACTCCGATTTGTAACGGAAGGGATGTTTTCTATTACTACTGTCGATGTGAAGCTTGCTTTTCCGTGTTTCCATGGACCGCACGGAGAAGACGGTGCATTGCACGGCCTTTTTGATACAGCTGACATTCCGTACGTTGGTTGTGATCTCGGATCGAGTGTTGTGGCCATGGATAAGGCTCGCACCAAACTCTTGTATCGGCAGTTTGATATTCCAACTACCGACTTTATTTACATCACCAGTAATGAGTGGGAGGAATACAAAGGAAAAGTACTCAATGATTTGCAACATTTCTCAGCGCCGCTTTTTGTAAAGCCGGCTCGAGCCGGATCTTCAATTGGTATTACTCGTGTTTCAAATTTGGATGAACTGGAGTTTGCTATTAATACTGCCTTTAGTTATGACTCCAAGGTGGTGGTTGAAGAAGGGGTTGAAAACGTAGCTGACTTAACCGTTGCACTTCGGGGCGATCAAGCTCCGGAGGCGAGTTTAATACAGGAGTCTCGTTTTGAGGACGACTTCTTCTCTTATACGGACAAGTATATTAGTGATGGTGGGGCACAGATTGGTGGGGCAGACAAGAAAACAATCATTCCAGCTGATATTGATGATGCGACTGCCAAGGAAGTTGTTCAGCTTGCCAAAGAAATCTTTACTCAGTTTGAGCTTTCCGGTATTGCTCGTGTTGATTTCTTGCTAGACCGAGACACTGATAAGATCTTTGCCAACGAAATAAACACAATGCCCGGAACGCTGTACAAGCATTTGTGGGAAGAAAGCGGTGTTTCGTTTACAGACTTATTGCGGAGTCTTGTCCGAAACGCAAAAGCTCGCCATGATCGCAAGCAAGAAATTTCTTACACATTTGACTCACCTATACTTGAACACGCGGGTGATGGAAAGTTAGGTGGTAAAGAAGCCGGTCATGAAGAGGTGGGAGATGATGACAAAAATGCTGAAGAGTAAAGTATTTGCTTCAGCGTGAGATTATTAATAAATTACCTTACAAATACCTATGACAATTTCTTTTGACGACTTTACACAACTTGATTTGCGAATAGGCACTATTCAGGAAGTTTCGGTTATTGAGGATGCAGACAAACTATTACTTTTGTCAGTATCATTAGGTGAAGAAGAGCGCCAAATTATTGCCGGAATTCGCAATATGATAGAGGACACAGATGAGCTTGTAGATACCCAGGTGGTTGTTGTGGCTAATATGGAACCAAAAGAAATGTTTGGATATGAAAGTCAAGGGATGATTTTGGCTGCTCGAGGTGAAGAAGATTTCTCTTTGGTAACTCCGAATTCTGAGGTCGCTGACGGATCGGTCGTAAAATAAAAAGTATTTTTGGTCAGCAGGGTAACTTTTGCGCTATACTGAATAATAGAATGAGTAGGTTTTTGCATCAGGTTCAAAAAACACTGACACCACAAGTTCCTGAATTTCTTATGTTTCGTGGTGTTGGAATTAACTTATCTGACCACTCAGTAAAGTTGGTCAAGCTTGACCGAAATAACTACCCGCAGGAGATTGGTAAAGAAACAGTTCCTGAAGGGGCGGTTGTAGACGGCCAACTCAAAGATCCGGATGCTGTCAGTAAAGAACTAAAGGAGCTCCAGGAGCGATTTGATCTTAAGTATGTACGTTTATCGATACCAGAAGAGAACGGGTATATTTTTAATATTAAAGTTCCGGACGTAGAACGTTCTCGGTTGCGTGAAGCTATATCTTTACGACTGACGGAGCAAGTGCCGGTTTCTCAGGAAAATGCAGTATTTGATTTTGATGTTACCCACACAAAAGATAACGGCGTTAAGTTTGTAACTGTGTCAGTGCTTCCGGCCGATTTGGTTGCGAGGTATTTGCACATGTGTGCAGAAGCAGACCTTGTACCGCTGTCTTTTGAGATCGAGGCACAGACTATTCGTAAGTCAGTTGTTCCACACGACAACGAGTCCGTTGTGATGATTATGGATATAGGTAAGACAAGAACCGGTATCAGCATTGTTGATGGGCAGACAGTAAAACATGCTCACACGTTGCAGGCTGGCGGAGATCAACTGACAGAAGCGGTAAAGAAAAGCTTAGATGTATCTTGGGAAGAGGCAGAGGAGATCAAGCAGGAAAAAGGCTTTACCAGGAACGCCCAGTCAGCCGATCGGTTCGAGGCTTTAAGCGAAGCCGGTTCGGTTTTTGTGGACGAAGCGCAACGTAGGTTTCGGTTTTGGCATGCACACTCTGATGAGGTCGGCTACCAAACCGACGATGTATCCAAGCTCATTCTGGTGGGTGGTAATGCCAGCGTTCCCGGACTGGATGATTACATTGCAGAGAATCTTGACATATCCGTGTCGATCGGGAATGTATGGCAGAATGCGTTTGATATTAATACGTACGTTCCTGAGATTGATTTCTCACACTCACTTACGTACACATCTGCTATCGGGCTAGCACTTAGTAAAGAAGTATAATTTATGGCCAACCTACTACCAAAAGCACATCACGAAGGGTTGTTAAGCGAATATAAGATTCGGCTTATATCCAGTGGTCTGGGGATGTTGGCTATAGCTCTAATAGTAGCAACCCTTCTTTTGGTGCCGTCATTTGTGCTTACTGAAATTCGACGTCAGTCAACACAATCTCAGTTGAATAATATAACTGCAGGAACTACAACTGAAGCTGAGGAGGAAAGTGATGTTGAAAGGGCGATTCAACAGGCGAATGAAAAACTTGAACAGGCTGCAACAGATCAAGAATTTACCCCCACTGATGTAGTGGAGGTGATTACAAGCACAAAACCAGACTTGGTGTCAGTTCGGAATGTTGCCCTCAACTATAATGATGAATCTGATGAGTATGAAGTTGATATTACCGGTACGGCAGCGACAAGAGATGGATTGCTGACTTTTCGCGATCAGATGCGCCAACATGCTCAGATAAGTGATATAAACCTACCTATTTCAACTCTAGCCACTAGAGAGAATACTGATTTTTCGCTATCATTAAGGGCTTCACCGCCAAATCAACAGTAAAAATATATGTTTCCACAAAGCACCACCAAAAAAATACTTACCTTTCTTATAGTACTCAACTTGTGTTTGGTGGGTGCGTATGTAGGTTTGTACATTATGCTTGATAGCGCAGTGGCTGAAGCGCAGCGAATTTCAAGTGAAGTTGATCAACGACTGAATGAAGGTAGGCGTGAGGCTGATTTACGAAGAATCGTATCAGAAACCGCGTCTGCTCGGAACGCTCTTGATTCTTTCTTTGTGTCATCTGACGGTACAGCTGAGTTTATTACAACCATTGAGTCTTTGGCAGAAGACGCTCAAGTGGAGCTTGAAGTTACGAATGTATCCGTGTCTGGCGGAGAGAGTTCAGAAGAAGACACGGATAACTTATTTGAAGAACTTACGTTAGATATGAATGCTGTCGGTAGTTGGCAGCGGATAGTCCATTTTGTCCGCCTTGTTGAATCTTTGCCTAAGGACAGCGTGGTCCGGAATGTAAACTTAGAACAAGTGGCTTCTGCTGGTGAGTCGGCACCACAGGAATGGAGTGTGATCGTAACACTGTCAGTTCGTAAACTTCCATAGTTATGAATATATTTGGCTTTGAAACAAGTGAAGCAAGTAAAAAACTCCCAAGCTTCCAAGCGTTTGGTGAACCCAGGAAGCGCAAACGTGACTGGTTTATACTCTTTATGGCAGTTTGCGCTATTTTTGCAGTGATGAGTATATACTCACTCTGGACCTTTTATCAGGTACAAGCCGGGTCTTTTAGTACAGCGGCTGAAGACCAATCATCAAGCGAGAAATCAATAACTATTGACAGAGAAAAGTTGAATCAGACAGTGTCGGATTACAGAAAACAGGAAGCCACATTCGACCTCTTGCGTAATACGCAGCCCGATATTCCTAATCCGTCCTAAACAAAACATCTTTTAATTTCGGGCTAATTTTGCTACTTTCTAGAGTGTGTTGTGTTCCTCCCGTAGTTCAACGGATAGAACAGGGGGTTTCTAACCCTCAAATGCGGGTTCGATTCCTGCCGGGAGGACCAAATAAAACAAAGGCTTCCGAGAATATGCATTTATGCATATTCATGCAGGATCGAAGGTCGCAGGTATATCGTGAGCATTGCGCAACGATACCGAGAGGTGGCCTGCGAGCCCGCAAAGCAAGGAGTCTGCTCAAGACAGCAACGACTATACTTTGCGAGGACTTGTAGGCGATTCCTGCCGGGAGGACAAGAATACAATGAGTGTCAGACCGGAGCACACAAATTTCTTTGTGTGCGTCAGGAAGAGAAGGGTGGAGTTCGATTCTGTGCCCTGAGCGTAGCGAGGAAATACTCTTGGAGTGCCGGGAGGACCAAGTAATACATAAAAACTTTCAATAAATAAGTGGTATACTGCACTTGTATGGAAGAAAAGACTCAACTGTTTCACCTTACAACTTTTGAGAAAATACTTATATTTTCAGGGTTACTTTTTTTCGCTAACGTTGCATATGTAGCTTCGGGCGGCGGATTTGAACTACTGTATGTTGCGAAAGGGGTATATCTTCTGGGCATTGTAATTCTGCTTGCAAAATTGTAATGTACGGAATCGAGCTAACAGAACTTTTGCTTTTTGGTAAACAGCTAGGAGTAGCGCTGGCTGGAGCTGCGGCAATGTGGGGATTCGTACTGAGCCTGAAGGATTTCCACTGCGGAAAAGACATGAAGTGTGTTATTTATGACTGGATAGCAGTACGCCTCTTGCCGCTTTTTGTTGGCGGTGTGGTTATCGGTACGCTGTCATACATCGGATTGCTCTCAACGGTAACAGCGGCTGCGCATGAGGGGATATCATATGTGCCTACAGCCTCAGAAGTGGTTGCATCGTTTTCAATACTGACCCCACTCTTCACGCTGCTTTTGGGAGTGACGGTTGTCATGCTTTTTGCACCCAACAAAAGCGGTGATATGTTTGCCAATTGGATTACATACTTCTACGGGGTAGCGTTTGTTTTGTGTTTTCTGATAACGTCGTTTCCGGGTTGGCGGGAGGTTTTCGACGGAATGCAGCTTTTCTACATTGGCCACGGGTTCCACTCGATCTTTACACTCGGTTCAGTCATCGTTTTGGACTACCTGTTTTTGATTTCACAGCGAGCCAATATTCTCAAAGAACACATCTTTGCAGTGTTTCCGACTATCAGTGCGGTAGTCTGGGTTGGTCTGGCTTTCGATTTCCTGAGCGTGCTGTTTATCATTGAAGGGTTTGATCCGACCACTAAAATGCTTTTCATGCAGACGGTTATCGGTATCCTGATTATCAATGGCGCTATGCTTAGCGGTCCGCTTGCACGGAAAATGCTAGCTTCGGTGAAGCCGGGGGGAGAAGAACTTTCCGGCAACTGGGAACTGGCCGCGAATATGGCCGGTGTTATTTCCATCTGTTCATGGATGACTATTACATTCGTAGACTTTTTTGAAGGGCTGGCGTTTTCATATCTTGAATTTATCGGTATGTACGTTCTGTTGCTTGCGGTTGTATTCTCCGGTCACATGGTGGTCGAGTGGCTTCAGAAACGCAAAAGCCCGCCAGAATTCATACACAAGTAGAATTTTGAGCCTGAAAAGAATTATATAATAAGTTATATAATTAATTTCTATCACTATGCCAGAGGATTCACCACACATTACAAATCTGTCGTGGGGAGAGGTGCAGACGGATGCCGGTACGTTCAAAGACGCAAAGTTGTGGCCCGGCGGTGGTCGCGGGTGGGACTGGAATGAAACCGGAACAAGTCATGATCCGGGTGTTCAGCCAGCAGATGTAGAAGAGCTTGTAGATGAAGGTGTAAAGATCGTTATTCTTTCCACCGGGCAGAATGAACGACTCAAAATCAAAGACGAAACTATCAAATATTTAGAAAAGAAAGGAGTTGAAGTACACGTGCTTGAGACAAACGAAGCGGTAGAGAAATACAACGAGTTAGCTGAAGCCGGCAAGCCTGTTGGTGCGTTGATTCATTCGACATGTTAGAAACAAAAAAGCCCGCCAGACTGATGTCAGTCTGGCGGGCGGATCGACGGATGACAAGCGTGGTGCTTGTCACGGTAATGGTAAGCGGGTGTGAGGTTTTGTCAAGATGCTTTCGGTGGGCGGTGTGTTTCTGACTGGAACCACCAATTTACGATTTTATGTATTGGTCTAGATAAGGATATAATTAGAATTAAATAAATATTTAATTATCTTCTTAAGAGATGAGTTTAGAAAAGATACATAATATATCTCAAAATCAGATTGAGGAGGCTGGGCCTCGTTATACACCGACAACCGATCCTTCTGCTCCTAATTTAACAATAAAAGACTCTCTCGATGCTTTTGGTGGCTTGCTGTATACACAAAGATATAGAGATCGGGTTATGAGCTTACGTAACGATCTCTTAGATTCTTGGGAAAATTTACCCTCTTCAATTCAGAATAGGTTAAAAAATAGAATACATAGCCCTATTAGGGTCGAAAAATTACTTAGCAAGATAAGCCAAACATCTCCTTTAAAAAAAGAGGGTCTTCAAGGTCTTCCGCGCTCCTTAAGCTTCCTATCAAGAAGCATTGATACTATTATTAGCACTCTTCGAGAAAAAGAAGAAAATGCAGACAATCAAAGTCAAAAATCAGAAGTACGTAGCAAAATTCGCCGAGTAAATAATCTGGACAGATCAGTTAATTCGATACTAAATTATGTGAATAGCCCCACCTTCAAGTCTTTATTGAATAATTGTCTTTTTATGAAAGGAGATGGAGGAACGGGAAAAACTCATTTTCTGTGCGATCTTGCCACGAATAGAATGCGGGATGGTAAGTTGACTTTGTTTTTCCTGGCGCATGAACTTCCAGAGGAGATGTCTCCCTTGAAGGGTATTTGCGAGGTCTCAAATATAGCTGAAACCCCAGAAGAATTACTAAACCACCTCGGTGCAATCAATTACTCTGAAACTGAACGCTGCTTGATAATAATTGATGGGATTAACGAAGGTAACCGTCAGAAATGGAGGAAATCATTATACAAACTTTCTCAAAGATTAAGTAATTATCCAAACATAGGCCTTGCTCTTAGCTGCAGGACACCTTTTGATAAGCAAATCCTTAACCAAAAGAGCTCTGCTAATTACGTGCATTTTACTCATGAGGGGTTTTCAGGTATTGAGTTTGATGCTCAGATTAGTTTCTTTGATCACTATAATATACCTGCACCAGAATATCCCTTGCTAACCCCTGAGTTTTCCAACCCTCTCTTTCTCAAGGTTTTTTGCAAGGCAATATCTGATTTAAGCGCAAGAAAAAAGAAAGAACAGTTTAAGAAGATATTCTCTGGCCAAAAAGGCATGAGGTATCTTTTTGAATTTTTTGTTGACGAAGTCGGTGAAGACATCGAAGACAAGTACAATCTACCTCACGGTACTTGTTGGCGTATTTTTAAAGGAGATGTTGACAACAGTAGTGGTCAAACGGTGGGTATTGCAACTGCTATGTCAGATAATGTTCGAGATTTTATCTCTAAGCAACAATGTGTCAATATTATAAGTTTACTTACTGGACTGTCTGCTTCCGAGAGTTCATCTTTCTTAGAAGACATGATAGGAGAAAGCTTACTAACAGAAACTGCTCATTGGGATTCTGACAAAGAAGAATATGTAGAGGTTATTCAATTTCCTTATCAGCGCTTCAGTGATCATCTAATAGCTTTAGATTTAATGAACCGCCATCTATCAACAGATTCAGAAGAGGCAATCAAGAGAAGTTTTTATGCCAATAAGCCCTTAGGAAAAATATTTAGCTTTGGTGTATACGTAAACAAATACAAGGAACCAGGTATTGCAACAGCTCTTATGTTGGAGTTTCCAGAACGCGTAAAGAGAAAGGTTCCTGAAGAAAAAAGAGAACTCATTTCTTTCTTACCGAAAAGATGCTTACGTTCTCGTGATGCTTTTAAGGATGTTTTTATATCAGGACTTTATTGGCGTAATCGTAACTCATTCACTCAAAAAACGGGTGAAATAGTAGATTATCTTTTAAGAAATCTTGATGACTGGGGAAAGAATGAGGTTTTCGAAGCACTGACAAGCCTTGCGACTCGACCTGATCACCCTTATTCAGAAACGCGGATTTATGACTATCTTTCCAAAATGGACATGGCTGAGCGTGACTTGTTATGGTCAGAATATTTGCGAAAAATTACCAAACATTCAGTTGTTTTTAGAATATTAAGATGGGTAAAAGAAAGAGATATTGAAAATATATCAGAAAATAATATAGACAATCTGATTAAGCTAATCTCTGCGATATTAACTACCACAAACCGTAAATTGAGAGATAGAGCGACAAAGGCTTTATACTCTTTAGGGTCGGTATATCCGCAGAAGCTTTTTGAGACAACAATCAATAGTATTGAATACGATGATATCTACTTACCAGAAAGAATGTTGGCTGCATCATATGGAGTTGCTATGTCTTGGTGGGCAGATCCTGATGGAGATGAATTACAAAATAACTTACCCACTTTTGCACAAGAGTTGATAAATAAAATATTTATACCAGGCGCACCCTACAAGACGTACCATGTTCTCGTTCAAGACTACTCATTGGGAATTATTGATTTAGCGAAAAAGGTCGTGCCAGACAGTTTTGAATTTAATAATCTCACCCACACTGAAAGGCCCTTCAGTCAAATACCTGCGCCTTTCATTGATTTAGAATCTATAGATGATGAGATATTAGATGATGCTGAAAATGCTTTCCATATGGATTTTGAAAATTATACATTAGGTAGCCTTGTTCCTGAACGCAGTAATTATGATATGTCCAATGAGGAGTACCAGTCAGTTCGTAAGAGAGTCCTATGGAGAGTCCATGATCTTGGATACAAATCGGAGACATTCAAAGATATTGATAACTCAATATCTCGCAGGCGTCCCGTTGGTCAGAGTCAAAGCGAAGGAAAGATAGATAGATATGGCAAAAAATATTCTTGGATAGCCTTCTTTGAGATGTATGGGCTGAGGAAAGATGCTGGCCTACTAGAGGGAGCATACTTTAACCACAGGACATCTGATTGCGATATAGACCCAAGCTTTCCTAATCCTGCCCCAGAATGGAACCCCCCGATCGAAAGCATCTTTGATCAGGCAACGGCCGAAAAACCAATTGACTGGTTAAAAAGTGGTCCAGTCCCCGATTATCAACATCTTCTAAGACAAAAAACGGTTGATGATAGCTCTGACAGCTGGATTTTGCTTGATGGATATGTTTCTGAGCAATCTTCAGGTTCAAGAAACTCTTTTACATTTATTAGGACGGTGTTGGTTTCTGAGGAAGAAGCTCCCATAGTTAAGGACTCCATCAATCATATTCCATATCCAGGAAACAACAGAATGGTTAGTTCTGGAGAAGAATATTACACTTTTGCAGGTGAAATTCCTTGGTCTAAACATTTCGGGTCTTACGTAAGAGATGCTGAAGGAGTTGCGGAGAGAGATACGAGAGAACCTTTTCTGCATAACCCTGACGTGCCTGATGATATCAGTGTCGAAGCACCTGTTTATGAATACTGTTGGGAAACATACCATAGTGAGCTAAACAGATCTTATTTCAAGTGTGTTGCACCAGCACTCGCTGAAAGCCTAGGTTTGGTTAATCACGCAAATACGCTAGATTTGTATGATTCATCAGGCGATATCTCTACCATATATCGTGAATTTAATCGTGAAGAAAATTATTTTAATTCCTCTGTTTTCTATATAAGGGAGGATTTATTAAAAAAATACCTAGAGGCAACAAATCAAAAGCTTGTATGGATAATATGGGGAGAAAGGAGCTTGAGTACTGAAAAATTGAGAGAATTAAGGGAGGAGAGAATGGAAATGGATCAATACGCAAATGTTTATAAAAAATCAATAATTTATCCAGATTAGACACGCTTCTTTTGTGCACGAAAAAAGTTATTGTTTGTCAGAGGCTTCTAGGCAGGATAACGATTCTGGTGGGCGGTGTAGGACTCGAACCTACGACATTCTCGGTGTAAACGAGACGCTCTACCAGCTGAGCTAACCGCCCGTATTTAACTCCAATACAGGATTATGATACTAACTGAACGGAAAAAATCAACTTCTAGGAAGACAAACTGCCACCGCTTATGAACCAGCCGGCGGGTGTTCGGCATATCGTACCGTCCTCAGTTTCGAAAGCAAAAGACTGGTGGTCGCGAAAGTCGTCTTCGAGTTCTGCAAACTTATCATCGCTTAAGAATCCCTTGATGGTGATGTATCGTTCATTGATTTCCTCTTTTATGTCACCAAGGTGTATTTCTTGATTGAGGATTTCAGAAAGGCGTTGGGCTATTCGTTTATTAAGTTTTTCGTGCCATGTACGCCCCTCGGCGTAGATTTGCTCACCCTCTTTTTCATCAAAGATGATGCTGAATGCTCGGAAGTCGCGCTGAGTTCCTCCGGGTAGCCTATCTTCGTCACCGGAAAGAATGATTACATGGTCTTCATCATTTTGGATTCCGAATGACTCCAGTATTTCCTTTCTTGGTTCGGCAAAGTCTTCTACCTCATGAGAGGTATCTCTCGAAGGCCTTTTTTCATGCAGACGATTGTGAAGCGGGCTTTGTGAGCTTATCTTTGGAGCCTGGACAAGCTTTGTCTTATCGTTCTTGATCTCTAGGACACGTCGCTTAACTTCTTCTCCGTTGATGATTTTTTCATCTTTCGGCGACTCCTCTTTTTGGGTTTCTATGGAAAATTCTTTTTCAAAATTCATACACAGCGGTTATTATACCAATGTATGAAAGAGATTTCAGCAAAAATTACCGGGAAGGTACAAGGAGTTGGTTTCCGGGCATACACCAAAAAGCAAGCCGATAAACTCGGACTGTCCGGTTGGGTGAAGAATATGGACGACGGCAGCGTGGAATGCGTCGCGCAAGGCTCCGAGGACAAACTTGAAACCTTCGTGGGGCATCTAAAAGAAGGTCCGTATTTTGCGAATGTTGAGTATTGCGACATCCGCTGGGAAGACACACTCCAGGACCAGTTAACCGACTTTACCATCGAACGTGACTAGTATTCTGGATAATGTATCGGTAGTCTTCGAAGACAAAGAAGTCGTGGCTGTCAATAAGCCGGCGGGGTTGATTGTGCATGCAGATGGCCGAACAGACGAACCGAATCTTTGCGACTGGATTCTTGAACACTATCCGGAAACAGAAGGGGTGGGAGAGCCGATAGAAATGCAGGACGGTACGGTGATAAAGCGACCAGGCATTGTTCATCGGCTTGATCGTGAGACGAGTGGGGTGCTTCTTGTGGCTCGGACCGACGAAGCTCACACGCATCTAAAAAATCAGTTCAAAGAACGCCTGGTGACAAAAACATACAACGCTTTTGTATATGGCCGAATACAAAAAAGGGAGTTTACAATTGATAAATCCTTGGGTCGTTCCCAAGGTGATTTTCGTAAGCGGGCAGTAGAGCCGTATACGCGTGGAGAGGCAAGATCGGCTCGTACTGATTTTAAACTAGAGAAAGCTACAGATACCGCTAGTCTTGTTACGGCGTATCCGAAAACGGGCCGGACGCATCAGATTCGTG
>CAYVKO010000006.1:34673-36315 GCA_964452185.1 uncultured Candidatus Saccharibacteria bacterium | reverse complement strand
AGACCTTCAAGCACTTCAATGTCCTCGGCGCGGTACTGCGCTGGTGGTACATCTTTTTTCTCTTCGTTTGCCATTTAAATGCTTACTTTACAGCTTCTATTATAGCATAAATCACACATTGTGTAGGGTGGGTTAACGCTATCCACAAGAAGTTTTGGTTAATCAGATACAATATAAATACATGAAGTTAACACACCTCCAAAAACAGCATGCTCAAGAAGTAATCGGTACCATGCTTAAAAAAATAAATACTGATGACAAAGCTGCAGCAACCTCCTTTGATGAGTTAAAACAAAACCTGTCACCGCAAGCCACAAGATTTGCCAAAGATCTTAATTCGCTGCAACCGGATAATTTTGATGTAAACCGTCGCCGCATTAAAACAAGACACAACAGCAGCATGGTTGTTGTGCGCAACCAAACATACCAAACACGTGACGGCGTGCATGATATACCACCCCGACTCGTACCACGCAGCACATACCGAGCGTTTCAGGCAATGAATCACTCATTAAAAAAAGACACCGGTCGCGAGCTCGTAATCCAGTCCGGCCATCGATCGCCTGCCTATCAGTTATTTGTATTTTTGTTTCAGCTACGATCCAATGACTGGAACTTTCAGGAGACTCTCAATTCAGTAGCTCTTCCCGGTTACAGCGAACATGCCGACAGCCGTAAGCAGGCTCTTGACTTACGAACCCGTACCTTTATAGGTCCACACAACATGTATGACTTCTCTCGGACCGCCGATTATACATGGCTAAAAAGCAATGCACATAGATTCGGATTCTCTTTGAGCTACCCGAAAGAAAATAATGCAGGTACACAGTTTGAGCCATGGCACTGGCGTCACGCCAAGTCGTAAACTCCGGTTTTACCGAACTGAAAACCCGTCCTGTTTGTTCAATCGTTTCTCAACCTCCCTCATTACTTCATTCACCTCTTCGTCTGATAACGTCTTTTCATCTGACTGAAATACCAGCTGGAATGCGTAGGAAATTTTGTCCTCCTTTTTATATGTATCAAAGTGGTTGCTCGTAGCCAACCATTCATTTGTTGCAGATCTTATAATATCTTGCACATCTTCTCTTTGAGTTCCGGCTGGAGTCCAGACCGCAATATCCCGCAAAACATACGGGTATTTAGAAAATGGTTCATACGTCACCGCCGCACTCACACTCTTCAGATCATCGTATGAGCTTGGGGCTGAAAGCTTTTCTTCTACCTCAGAGAGGTTAACTTCCGCCAGTTTGTTATTGTTTTTAAGGGTAAAGTCACCAGCTTCAAGGTCGAGTTTGGAACACAGCCGGCTTACCGCATCATCTACAAGCGCTGGCTTATCTGAAGCTACCCCCAGGACCAATACTTCTTCGTCAGCCGTAAATACTTTCCCTACTTCAAACACTTGAATGCTGTCTCCGGCGAGCAACGCTTCATGTTTTTTATTTTTTTCTAGTACCGCAACCAACCCTTCTTCAAGACTTGTTCGCATATACTTGCGGTTTACATCGGATGGGTTCTCAAGTTCGATAACACCATCTTCATCAAAAGCGTGTGTGTACACTT
The DNA here is from genome assembly GCA_964452185.1 of uncultured Candidatus Saccharibacteria bacterium. Taxonomy (GTDB): domain Bacteria; phylum Patescibacteriota; class Minisyncoccia; order Phycocordibacterales; family SW-6-46-9; genus SW-6-46-9. Next base: position 34,749 of record CAYVKO010000006.1, on the reverse strand, counting down.
CAGAAAACCCGTCTTCCACTAAGATGTCACGGATTTTGTTTTCGTAGTAAAACTGTTTATTTACCTCCGGTTCTTC
>CAYVKO010000006.1:0-34573 GCA_964452185.1 uncultured Candidatus Saccharibacteria bacterium | reverse complement strand
GTTACATACGTTCCAGACTTTTTTGGATACACATCCTGTACATCTTCGCCCGCCTGCCCTCCGGCATGCTCTTCTACTAGAGCGGATAGCCGTTGCATGGCTTCCCCGACAGTTTCTGGACTTATATCATTTTCAAACCGCTTGGAAGCATCAGTCCGTAAATTAAGTGACTGAGAGGTCGTCCGGATTTTGGTTGAATCAAAGCTGCACACTGAAAGCAATACCCGAGTTGTATCCTGGTCAATGTGAGAATTAAGCCCGCCTTTGATCCCTGCTATGTCTAACGGTTTCTCTTCGTCGGCAATCACTAACATACCTTCTTCGAGTTCATACTCGTTGTTGTCTAGAGTTGTTATGACCTCCCCTTTCCGAGCTTCTCGAATCACAATCTCCTTGGGTGTATCACCGGCGATTTTGTCGTAGTCAAAAGCATGGACCGGTTGGCCGGTTTCCAACATTACGTAGTTAGTTAAATCAACAACATTGTTGATGGGTTTTAGCCCCAAAGCCTCTAGTCGTTGCTTGATTTCCCCAGAGCTTTCCTTAACCTCTACGTCTGTGACAATCCGCTTAGTAGCTCGACGCACATACTGACTTTCGATTGACAAATCAACATAATCTGCCGACTGTAATGATTTAGAAGAAATATTATTTGAAGGCTGTTGCAGTGGCATATCCAAGAGTGTACTCACTTCCCGAGCCACTCCAATATGAGACAACGAATCTCCGGCCCGGTTGGGTAATACATCAATATCAAGTACAGCATTGCCAGCCACCTCCTTTATTTCCTCCACCTCATACGCATGTAGTGTAAGTTTATCTGCAAGCTGTTTTGGTTCAGGCAGATCTTGCTTAAAATATTCATTTATCCACTCGTACGATATAAGCATACTTAAAACTGATTGACGAAACGCAGATCACCAGAATAGAACAACCGCACATCTTCAATATCATGCTTGAGCATAGCTAATCGATCAACACCCATTCCAAAAGCAAACCCCTGCCACTTCTGCGGATCAATCCCTACAGCACTTAACACGTTAGGATGAACCATTCCGGCTCCCATTATCTCTACCCAATCCGCATCGGATCCGGCCGGCCGCATGTCAACTTCCACGCCCGGCTCCACAAACGGAAAAAAGCTTGGACGAAACCGTACTTCCATATCTTCTCCGTAAAACGCAGCAAAAAACGCTTCCAGGGTTCCTTTTAGGTGAGCCAAGGTAATATCCTCATCTATCATCAACCCTTCCAGCTGATAAAACTGAGTTTCGTGGGTTGCGTCAGTGGCTTCATAGCGAAAAACTTTGCCGGGAGCAATGATCTGTAGCGGTGGTTCGTTGTCGGAATTCTCCATGTACCGCACCTGAACCGAGGAGGTATGAGTACGCAAAAGTTCTCCGAGGTTATTTTCTTTCAACCAAAAGGTATCCCAGAGATCTCGAGCCGGATGATTGGCGGGAATGTTTAATGCATCGAAATTATGAAATTCATCTTCGATTTCAGGGCCTTCAGCTACAGCAAAACCTTGATTACAAAAAATTTCGTTAGCCTGACGCTGCAAAATAGAAAGTGGATGGTAGTGCCCGTTCTGTTTTTTAGAGTCACTCATACTGAATTTTCTGTAAGTCAAAAGTAAATGGGAGATTTAGTTGCTTACCCCGTCGGAGCCGCCTCGGAGACTCGAACTCCGGACCTATCCCTTACAAGGGGATTGCTCTACCAACTGAGCTAAGGCGGCTCTGACAGGGCAAACCTTTAACCGCTCCAATACACTGCATATTATAACGATTTTTTAAAAAAGTGCGAGAGTTAATCGCGGATGGATCGAGCCAACCGCTTAATCCAATCCGCCAATCGATCCAACACCGCACCACTTATCGCTCGCATTTTTCCTTGTAAAGAACTGCGGTTGCTAGGAACCTTTCCTCTAAATTGATTCAAGAGGTGCTTTAAAGACTCGTTGGCTCGCTGGCGTGTCTTGGCAAAGATCAGCCTGCGATCCATTTTAATCTCATAAACCTTAAGCGTAAAAAACCCGATAACCCCCACCAAAGCAAGCAAGAATATATTTGTTGAAGGTAGCGTCAGCATACGTTATGACAAAGTAGCAATACGAGAGATATCTCCGATGCTAACATTTTCACCAAATGTTTGCGTTGCTTCGTGCAACAGATCCTGAATAGTCTTGTCTTCGTCTTTTATGTAGGATTGTTCAAGCAGTACCATCTCTTCAAGGTGAGAGTCTAGCTTACCATCCACTATATCTTCCCGCACATCTTCTGGCTTATCTGTAAATTCCTCCGCAAACTCCTTTCTTATCTCCTCAATCTCATCTTCCGGAATATCCTCCCGGCTTACATACTGCGGTTCCATAGCCGCAACATGCATAGCAATCTGGTATGCCAAATCTTGAAAATCTTCGTTTCGAGCCACGAAATCCGTCTCGGAGAGGAGTTCAACCATGGCTCCTACTGTATTATTGCTGTGAATATAAGAAGCTACTACACCAGCCCCCAAATCACGCCCGGCCTTTTTCTTGGCTGCCGCGTCACTTTTTTCTGCAAGTATTTCGGCTGCTTTATCCACGTCTCCTTCAGCCTCCTCAAGAGCTTCCTTGCATTTCATCACAGAAACTTGAGTCTGTTCACGCAGCTCTTTTACTTTATCAGTCGAAATATCAGACATGGTTTATACAGTTATATCAGCACCGCGTGCGTACGCATCACGAATGCGTTGTGCAAATAAACGAATGCTTTCGTGTGAGTTATCGTTGGCTACGATTGGATACTGAACTTGATTAATATCACAGTCAACGTTGCAAAGCCCGATAACAGGGATATCATTCTGTCGTGCTTCTTGCACTGCAATATCCTCTTCTTCAGTGTCTACGATAAATAGTGCTGTAGGCTTCTCTTTCATATTGCGAATTCCCCCAAACTTACGATCAAGTCGATTAATTTCACGCTCAAAAAGAAGCTGTTCTTTTTTAGTATATTTTTCTAGCTCACCGGACTCACGTTTAGCCTCCAGTTCTTCAAGCTTTTCGACTTGTCCGGTAATATTATCAAAATTAGTCAGTGTTCCACCAATCCAACGACCGGTTACGTACGGCTGATCAATCGACTCAGCCAGAGTGCGTACAATCCGGTTTGCTTCACTTTTGCTGGTTACCCAGAGTATCTGCTCACCCTCTTCGCCAAGCTCTTCAGCAAAATCTTTTGCCTCCTCTAGTAATGTTTTGGTTTTTTCGAGATCTATAATCTCGATTCCGTTCTTTAACCCGTAAATATAATCCATTGTAGCTGGATGTCGCCGGCTGCGGCTAAGACCGTAGTGAGCGCCAGCATCAAACATTTCTTCCAGCATATCTGGATCTACGTCGGCTTTTTTTGCTTTTTGTAGTGCGGTTGCTTGAGGCATAAAATTACTTTTTCAACGTTTGAAATAATACCAAAAACACAGGCAAGTCGCAATGCTTTAGGGTTAGCCCTCCTCTTGTTGTGCCTTTTCTTGAAGAGTTTCCAATAGATCACCGACCTCCCCGGCCATAACCCCTTCAATGTTAGACCACGATTCACTAATACGATGGTCGGTTATCCGGTCTTGCGGAAAGTTATATGTACGAATCTTTTCCGACCGGCCACCAGTTCCTATTTGCTCCTTTCTTTTTTGTGATCGCTCCTGCTTTTCTTTTTCTCGTTGACGTTGCTCCAGCTTCGCTTGTAGTATCTCTTTCGCTCGTTCACGATTTTTACGCTGTGTACGCTCTTCAGTACAACGAACTTGCAATCCAGTTGGCTTGTGCGTCATATGCACTGCCGTTTCTCGACGGTTCACATTCTGGCCACCGCTGCCACCAGCTCGGGCAAAACTCACTTCCAAATCTTCATCCTTGAGAGTCACTTCCTTCTTTTTGCGTACCGGCAGCACAGCAACACTGGCTGTCGAGGTATGGATACGGCCTGACTTTTCAGTTTCCGGAACTCGCTGCACTCGATGCACCCCCGTTTCAAAACGCAGCCACTTATAGATATCTTTTCCTTTAATTTCATAGTCTGCCTCCTTTATTCCACCAAGACTATTCTCAGAAAGATTAACCTGTTTTGCTTGCCAACCCTGCTCTTCTGCATAATTTAGATACATCTGAACAAGATCACGAGCGAACAAAGCCGCTTCATCTCCACCAGCACCTGACCGAACTTCCATAATAATTTTGTTGGGGAACTCATCAGCTTTCTGCGCTCCTTCTATAATGCTAGCCAATTGCTCTTCTAGTCCATCTTTCTGCTCCTGTAGAGTTTCCAACTCTTCGTCCACAAGATCGCCCATTTCTTCGTCCTCTTTTGCAAGCTCTTTTGTTTCCTTTATTTCTGAATTGATTCGTTCCAGCTCTCCAGCCAAGAATTTCGTCTTATGATGCTGTTTTAAATCGCCAATATGCTCCCCCAACTCTTCGGGCGGTATTTTGCGAAGTGGTGTAGTATCGTTGCTCATATATAAAAAACCCCACTGACCTTAATGAGTGTCAGTGGCTTTATTAAAACTTCTGGTTAGGATTCTTCCTCCTTGTCTGCAGATTCCTGACTGACCTCATCATCTTCAGACTCTTCTTCTGCTTCTTCATCTTCTGCCTCTTCTTGGTCTTGGCTTTGCTTTTCTGCTTGCTTCTTTTCAGCTTTCTCAAATCGAGCTTCGAACTTCTCTACTCGACCGGCCGTATCAACGACTGTTTCCACCCCGGTGTAGAATGGATGACTCGCACTCGACATTTCAATTCGAGCTAGCGGATATTCTTCCCCGTCTTCCCACTCACCGGTTTCGTCCGTGTCTATTGTAGAAGAAAACAGAAACTTCTCCCCGCTTGTTGTATCGAGGAAAATTACTTTACGAAAATTTTGTGGGTGTATTTCTTCTTTCATTTGGTTGTAAGTATAGCACAAAAAATCAACTAGTACAGCCTTTCTCTCGAGCGTTTACTGGTAATTCTTGAGCCGTTCAGTTTTTTCACTTTGCCGGATTTTTTCGTGAGCCTTGGCCTCAATTTGCCGAATTCGCTCACGTGTTACCCCGAACTCTTTACCTACTTCTTCAAGAGTATGCCCAACCCCATCAGCCAGTCCGCTTCTCAACTCTAGAATTCGCCGCTCCTTCTCGGTTAATTCACTAAGAGCGTCCTCGAGGTGTTCAGAAAGAATTCGGTGTGACGTATCTTCGTCCGGGTCATCAAGCTCCTCGTCCGGGATAAAGTCACCAAGTGTTGACTGATCATCCCCTTCATCTCCTACCGGCGCCTCCAAGGACACAGTGTTTTGTCGGATTTTTTGAATCTGGTGGACTTTCTCTAACTCAAGCCCCATCTCCATGGCAATCTCTTCCGGGAGCGGATCACGACCAAGATCCTGACTCAGCTGACGAGTCATACGCTTGTACTTAGAAATAGTCTCAACCATATGAACCGGGATGCGAATAGTGCGCGACTGGTCAGCCAAAGCTCGCGTAATTGCCTGCCGAATCCACCATGTAGCATAAGTAGAAAACTTGTATCCTTTTGTCCAGTCGAATTTATCGACCGCTTTAAACAGGCCAATATTTCCTTCTTGAATAAGGTCAAGAAGTGTTAGATTTGAAGAGCGGGAAGCGTATCGTTTGGCTATAGACACAACCAACCGCAGGTTCGCTCGAGCCAGAATATTCTTCGCCTCATCGTCACCTGCCTGAATACGCTTAGCCAAGTCTTTCTCCATTTGTGCATCAATCAGTTGGTACTTCCCTATTTCTTTCAAGTACTGCTGTACCGAATCAAACGAGGCTGCACTACCACGACGATACACGTTTTTGTCATCTTCACCCTCACTGTCAAATAACCCAATTTCTCGACGAACCTCGATATCAGCGTTATCAAATTTATCTAAAAGCTCTTCTAAAAGATCCAGGTCTTTTTCTATAAAAGGAAACTTCTTGAGTATGTCATCGTATGTAACAAAACCCTTCTGCTGCCCCTTTGAGGTAAGGGTTTTTATCTTATCCTGACGACGCCGCTCTTCTTCTGAGAGCTCAAACTCGCGTTCTTCTTCTTTTGGTTTAGATCGAGGCATTATACTTTATAGGGTTTACACAATGTAAATAATTGGATATTACACATGCTTGTCAATTTTATCACGAAGCGTGTGAATCCGATTTGATATGTTCTGACACTTTTCCAACAACGCCTGTTTTTTCTCGCGATCTGTTTCCTTGGCTATCTGCCGGGAAACAATTTTGTATGTATCTGCCAGTACCTGTTCCTCGAGATGAAGCAGTAACTCTTCCACATCCCGCTTGATACGCTTACTTTCAGTCGACTCATAAGTTACCTCCATTGCCAAAACTTTACTTTCCTCCATACTCTCATCGTTAAGAGTAGACAGGTCGTAATCTTGTATCTCATCTAGACGCTGTTTTACTGACTCCACATCAACATCAGGTTCTTCTTTTTGCGCCTGCCACTGACACAACGCCTTCAACTTTTGATGTATTTTTTGTTTCCGCTCGCCACGCGTTAGAGGATTTGACTGCCTGTCAGTGGCAGTCTTCGGGTCAGTGGTCTTTTCTGTCGCTTTCTCTTGATGAAGCTTGGAAAGTTCGGATCGCAGCGTCTTCTCACGAATGTCTGCCTGATCTGCCACTCTGGAAACAAAGTGATCACGAGTGATGTCATTATCAATACTAGAAAGTAGCGGAAACACTCGATCTTGCAGGCCAGAAAGGAAATCCCGACGGTCCTCAGTTCCTTTCTGAGTCCAGTTCACCGCTACCGAAATGACATGATCGGCTTCCGAAATGGCTTGCTTGAATTTATCAGCTCCGCCTTCACTGATAATATCCGCCGGGTCAGAATCCTCCGGAAGATCCACGACTTTCGGGGTCATACCCATCGAAAGTGCCAACCGGGCTACCTTCAGGGTAGATTCCATGCCAGCTGTATCCGTATCCAGCGCCAGAATGAGATTATCAGTCAAGCGCTGGATGAGAGACAACTGATCTTCCGTTATTGAAGTACCGGAGCTCGCTACAGTGTTCGTAAACCCTGCTTGATGCGACAGCACGAGATCCGTTTGCCCTTCCACCAGGATGCTTGCATCCAGCTGGCGCATCGTTTCTTTTGCAAAGTAGTATCCGTACAGTACTTGCTTCTTTTTAAATAACGGAGTTTCCGGCGAGTTAATGTACTTGGCCGGATCGTCCTCATCAAGCCGACGTCCAGAAAAGGCTATCGGACGACCAGCAGTATCCCGAATCGGAAACATTAAGCGGTTGCGAAAGCGGTCGTACGGCGACTTTCCGTTGTCCGGCTTTTTGGCTAGTCCGGCAGCAATAATGTCTTTAGTGGTGTACCCCTTCTCTTTTAAGTGTGACAGTAGATCACGCCAGGCGTCTGGTGCTTGCCCTAACTCAAACTGACGAGCTGTCTTTTCTGTAATACTCCGTGATCTGAGGTACTCCTTACCGTCACTTTTACTTTGCAAAGTCTCTTCAAAGAAGGATACCGCATCTCCAACTACGCTTCGGAGCCGTTTCATCTGGCCGCTGTCTCCGCCGCTACCACTAAGCTCAACCCCGGCTCGATCAGCCAGAATCTCTAACGCTTCTCGAAACTCCACCCCTTCAACCTCTTGAATAAAGGTGAAAATATCACCACCTTTATCGGTCGAGAAACAGTGGTAAAGCCCCTTTTCGGGGGATACATAAAAGGACGGATTACTGTCATTTGCAAATGGCGAACTGGCCTTCAAGTACTTCCCTGCTTTCTGTAGTTCAATATACGAACCAACCACATCCTCGATGGTGAGACGAGCTTTAATTTTATCAACATCGCCAGCCATCTTTACTAAAGTTAAAGAACTTTAATGGTAATTGTCGCTACACCCTGAAACGATCTGTGTCTATTTCTCGCCAACCTCCTCTTCTATCATCTCTGACTTTGGACTACCTTCGAATCCGCTGCCAGCCGGAATGAGCCGCCCCAAGATGACATTTTCTTTAAGACCGGCAAGCTCATCTCGACTACCTCGAACAGCAGCATCGATGAGGGTACGCGTTGTGTGCTGGAATGAAGCTGCAGACAACCAGCTCTTTCGGCTTAAGGATACTCGAGTAATACCCTTAAGAAGCAGTTCTGCTTCAGCTGGTTTTTCTCCAGCCTCCTCAACTTCGTTGTTCTCTTCTATCAAATCTGCGAATTCAACAACGTCTCCGACAGTGAATCGGGTATCTCCGGCATCGGTAATTTCAAACCGAGAGAACATTTGCTTAACGACTACCTCAATATGCTTTCGTGAGATAGAAGCACCTTGCCGTTCGTAAATCTTGTTGATCTCTCGAATGATGTGCTTTTGAGCTCGCTTTTTACCGCCGTAGTCAAACACCTCATCAAGTTCTGCAGCTCCGTCTGTAAGCAACTCCCCGCCGGAAACATCATCACCTTCATCCACCACTGAGCTGCGTCGTGCTGAAGCTGTGTACGTAACCGCTTCATCTTCCTCTTCAACCTCTTCCGGAATCACGGTTATTGAAAGCACTTCATCTTCCACCGAAACATCCGTTACAGTACCGTCAACCTCGCTGACAATAGCCGGATTGTCCGGACTGCGAACCTCAAGCAGCTGCTCGACTCGTGGCAGACCCTGTGTAATGTCTCCCCCGACTGAAGCAGTACCTCCGGCGTGGAATGTACGCATCGTAAGCTGCGTACCCGGTTCGCCAATCGCCTGTGCTGCTACCGTACCAACAGCCTCTCCGATATCCACCGGTTTATTATCGCCGTGATCAACGCCGTAACATTTCTTGCATACACCTCGTGGTGTTGCACACGTCATTGGTGAGCGTACAGGCACTTCCTCTACTTCAGCCTCTTCAATCGTCTGAGCATCTTCGTATGTGATATAGTGTCCGGCACCAAACAGCACCTCACCATCTTCGGTTACGACATCCTCTGCTGCATAGCGACCTTCCGCGTGTTTTGAAATAGGTATCTTAATACCCGAAAGATTTTCTTCTTGGAGGGTAATATGTTCGTCAGTGTCACAATCCTCTTTAGTAACCACGATGTCTTGAGCCACATCGAACAATCGACGAGTGAGATATCCGGCCGTCGCCGTCTTTAGCGCCGTGTCAGTAAGCCCCTTCCTGGAACCGTGAGTGGTAGTAAAGTACTCAATCGGAGTGTGCCCCTCCTTAGAAGAAGTCCTGACCGGGAATTCAAAGGTTTCTCCCTTGTTGTTTACAATCAACCCTTTCATTCCGGCCATGTTGTTTACCTGCCCCATGGATCCTCGAGCTCCGGATTTAAGCATGTCCATTACGGAACCGTTTTCGTCTAGTGCATCCGGAAGCATGTCACCAAGTTTTGATTTTGTTTCGTGCCATACCTTAATAACCTGCTTACGGCGTTCTTCGTCGGATAGCAGCCCTTGATTATAGTGCTCTGTTATTTCGTCCACCTTACTTTGTGCCTCTTCCATCACCTCTTCTTTCTCGTCTGGCACAACTACTTCATCAAGACCAAATGTAATACCGGCTTCAGTTGCATACTGGAATCCGACACGTTTGATTTCATCAAGTATCTCCGGAGTACGGTCAATTCCGTACTCTCTGATCAGATCATCTACGATTGATTTAGCTACTCCTGAGTCAACGAGCTTATTGACGAAAGGATAGTCTCCGGGCAGAAGACTATTGAAGATAAGCCGACCGACTGAGGTTTCAAACATTTCTCCGTCAAACTGCGCATATCGATCACTGTCGGTTGGCAACACTTTAATACGAGAACGGATTTCTACTTTCCCGTGATCGTATGCATTGATAGCGGCGTTCGGGCTCGGGAAGTGCTGCATTTCCTCATCATCTTTATCTTCATCATCCAAAATCTTTGTCATCCAGTAACACCCAAGGATGATATCTTTGTCTGCTGAAACTATCGGAGTACCAGTACCTGGCTTCAAAAGGTTTTTGTCAGAAGCCATTATTTCTCGAGCCTCTGTCTGCGCCTCTTGTGAAAGCGGTACATGAACAGCCATTTGGTCACCGTCGAAGTCAGCGTTAAAGGCAGCACAAATCATCGGGTTAACCTGAATCGCATGCCCTTCAATGAGTTTTGGTCTGAAGGCTTGAATTCCTAGTCGGTGAAGTGTCGGAGCTCGGTTAAGAAGAACGTATTTATCTTCGATTACACTTTCTAGAATACTCCAGACTTCATCAGCTCCCTGATCGATTAACTTGTTGGCTCCACTAACGTTGTACGCTAGCTCTTTATCAAGCAGTTTGTTAATTACAAACGGGCGGAAAAGTTCGAGTGCCATGTGCTTTGGAAGCCCACATTCATCAAGCTCAAGCTCAGGTCCGATAATAATGACTGACCGGCCGGAGTAGTCAACTCGCTTTCCTAGTAGGTTGCGCCGGAAGATTCCCTGCTTGCCCTTTAGGTTGTCAGCCAGAGATTTGAGCTGACGACGGTTCCCGCCACTAGAAGTGTACGAACCGTTGCGTCGAATTGAGTTGTCCAAAAGCGCATCAACCGCTTCCTGCAGAATACGCTTCTCGTTTCGCAGGATTACGTGTGGCGCATTAATTTCTTGCAGTTTCGCTAGTCGGTTATTGCGGTTAATGACTCGACGGTAAAGGTCGTTGATGTCAGATGTCGCATGCCGCCCACCCTCAAGTGAGACCATAGGGCGTAGTGATGGAGGAATTACCGGTAGCCGCTCAAGGAACATCCATTCCGGCCGCTGGTCAGAGTCGTGCATACTTTCCAGAAGGCTCAAGCGCTTGCGAAGCTTCTTTCGCTTTGCCTTACTGCCTGACTGCTGATAACGCTCTTCAAGCTCGTCAATCAAGCTTTCCAAGTCAACTTTCTGGAAAAGTTCATAAATAGCCTCCGCTCCAATACCAGCTTCAAAACATGCAGAGTACTTGGACTGGAAGCGATCATAATCTCCTTCATCAATTACCATGCCTTCTTCAAGCTCTTCCAACTCATCTTTCATCATCTGGAACCGCTCTTCGAGATCTTCAGCTTCTTCACCATCTACGCCTGCCTGACGGTTTTCGTACTCGTCATTAAGATCTTTAAGTAGCTGCTGACGCTCAGCCTCGTCAACATCAGTAACAATATAGCCTGAGAAGTACACCACTTTCTCCAGGTCTCGCTTTTTCAGACCCAAGACTAGTGCCATACGAGAAGGGATACCGCGAACAAACCAGACGTGTGCAACCGGACTGGCAAGCTCAACATGCCCCATTCGCTCACGACGAACAATTGAACGAGTTACTTCTACCCCACACTTTTCACACTCGACTCCTTTGTATCGAACGCCACGGTACTTACCGCAGTAACATTCGTAGTCCTTTTCCGGACCAAAAATTTTCTCGTCAAAAAGCCCGTCTTTTTCAGACCGCTGCGTGCGGTAGTTGATGGTTTCAGGTTTTGTTACCTCTCCATGCGACCAATCCTTCACCCGTTCAGGTGGTGCTAGAGACAGCGTGACAGAATCTACGTCAGCTGGATTGAGTGCATTGAGTGGATTATCTCGTTTCTCCATAAAATAAGTTAGTTAAAATTATTAGAAATATAAATGGCTATTTAGATTCAGGCGCCTCATCATCCAACACAACCTCCACATCCAGTGCAAGTGAACGCAGGTTGTTCAAGAGCACATTAAACGATGCCGGTGCGTTCATATGCTCGATTGGCTCACCCTGCACCATAGCGTCGAAGGCGCTGGATCGACCGAGAATGTCATCAGACTTAATCGTGAGCACCTCCTGGAGTGTATGTGCAGCACCGTATCCAAGCAGAGCCCAAACCTCCATTTCCCCAAATCGTTGACCACCATTTTGTGCACGACCGCCAAGCGGCTGCTGTGTAATAAGTGAGTACGGACCAATTGCTCGGGAGTGAATCTTGTCTTCCACCATGTGGTGAAGCTTGAGAATATACTTGTACCCAATCGCAATATCCTGATCAAACGGTTCGCCAGTCCGGCCATCATAAAGCGTGACCTTACCATTCTCCGGATACCCAGCCTTGGATAACTCTTCTTTTATCTCCTCTTCTGTTGCCCCCATAAACGGCGGAACAATAGCTTGATAATCATTCTCTTTTGCCGCTAGCCCTAGGTGTAATTCCAGTATTTGACCTAAGTTCATTCGGCTCGGAACCCCAAGCGGCGTAAGCAGTACGTCAACTGGTTCACCGTTTTCGTCATACGGCATATCCTCTTCTGGTAGCACCTTGGAAATAACCCCCTTGTTACCGTGCCGACCGGCCAGCTTATCCCCCACTCGAAGCGGCCGAAGCTGCGCTATCTCCACAACCACTCGCTTGAGGATTCCGGACTCTAGCTCATCCCCCTCTTCTCGCGAGAACACCTTTACACCCACTACACGACCCCGTTTCCCTTGTTCCATACGCAAGGATGAATCTTTCACATCTCGCGCTTTCTCTCCGAAGATGGAGCGCAAGAGTCGTTCTTCCGGTGTTAGTTGTGTTTCGCCTTTCGGAGTAATCTTCCCGACAAGAATATCTCCGGGCTCAACCTCAGCCCCCACACGAATGATGCCGTCCTCATCAAGGTTTCGTAGCTTTTCTTCACTTACGTTCGGAATATCATGTGTGGTTTCTTCCGGTCCGAGTTTTGTATCACGAACGTTAACGTCCAACTCTTCCATATGGACACTGGTAAAGTCGCCTTTTCTTACAAGGCGCTCGGAGATAACGATAGCGTCTTCATAGTTAGCGCCGTACCATGACATGAAGGCCACTTTCACATTCTGCCCAAGTGCCATCTGCCCATCTTCGCTTGAAGAAGTGTCAGCCAGGACGTCTCCCGCCTCGACAGATTCACCAAGGTCAACAGTTGGGCGTTGGTGGAATGCCGTAAATGCATTAGTTCGTTCGTGGGTAGATAATGTGTACTCATCTTCTTTTGGTTCACCACGACCCGGATCATCACGTTCTACAACAATATGACTACCATCAACCTCGGTTACCTCTCCGTCAGCCTGTGCCAGCACAACACGACCGGTATTTTTGGCTGCTCTCTCTTCAATACCTGTTGCCACCAGTGGTTTTTCTGGATCAATACACGGAGTTGCCTGCTTCTGCATATTAGCCCCCATCAGCGCTCGGTTTGCGTCGTCATGATCAAGGAATGGAATCATCGAAGTAGCAATTGAAAATGCCTGGTCAGACGCCACGTCAATATAATCCACTTCATCAGGCTCAACTTCTTTTGGGTCACCTTGGTAACGAACCTCTACTTTATCTTCGGTGATTTCACCGTCTTCATCACGTTCAGTTGCGGCGTGAGCAATGTTTTGATTTTCCTCAACATATGCATTCAGGTAATCAATTTGATCAGTCACCACACCGTCTTCCACTCGAGCATACGGGGTTTCCAGGATGCCGAAGTGGTTTACTCTTGAGTAATTAGCTGGGTGAAGAATAAGGCCAATGTTAGCACCCTCAGGAGTATGAATAGGACAGATACGACCGTAGTGTGACGGGTGTACGTCACGAACGTCAAAACCAGCACGTTCTCGCTTTAGACCACCAGGACCCATGGCTGAGAAAGTACGGAGGTGTTCAATCTCATGCAGGATATTGTCTTGGTGCATAAACTGCGATAGCTGGTTGGTCGCATAAAACTCCTTAAGCCGTGCTTGAAGTGGTCGCGGAGACAAGAATTTAACCGGCAGTGTTGTATCGATGTCTACAGTCGACATCCGGTCTTGGATGTTGCGTTTCATCTGCGTCATCGCCACTCGAACTTTCTTTTTAAGTGTTTCTCCCACGAAACGAACTCGCCGGCTTCCTAGGTGGTCGATATCATCTGGCTGTGCTTCCGGGTCATTATTGAGTTCGGCTATGTGCCGAATAATCGTCACCATGTCGTCCAGATCAATAGTCTGTTTATCAAGCGATTCTTCGTCTAACCCCTTATCAAAGCGGTCATTGAAACGATAACGACCAACATCTGAAAGGTCATAACGTTCTTCAGTAAATAGTGAGTCGATGTAGTCTTTTGCGTTTTTGTACGAAACAATGTCACCTTCTCGGAGTTTTTTGTATACGGAAACATATGCATCTTCTTCTCCTTGAGCACCGTCCTCAGCCAACGTAGCCTCCAGATACGGCTTTACAAGCTCGTCATCCTCAAATAGCTCCAAAATATCTTCATCGCTTTCTGCCCCCAGCACACGAAGAAGCGTAGTGATCGGGAGCTTGCGTTTCCGGTCAACACGTACGCTAATCACATCATTATGATCACTCTCCACTTCTATCCACGAACCACGAGCCGGGATGATTTTGGCTCCGAAGTACTCATCACCACGCTTTTCGTTGGTTACGAACAGTACTCCGAAGGATCGAATAAGCTGCGGTACTATCACGCGCTCTACCCCATTAACAATAAAGGAACCGTGATCGGTCATCAGCGGAAAGTCCGCCATAAATATTTCCTGCTCTTTCTCAGAACCGATTGAATGGTTAGTAAGCTTGATAGTTGCCCGTAACGGTGCATCGTACGTAAGTTCATGATGCCGTGCGTACTCAGGAGTCACCTGTGGCTCACCTAGTTCGATATCCTTAAATTCAAATGAAAACTTTTCTGAAGAATGATCCTCAATCGGAGAAAACTCAGAAAAGAGATCCCACAAACCTTCTTCTATGATCCATTGGAATGACTCCAACTGGTCCTTAACAAAGTTTGGGTAGTCGACAAGTGGTTCTTGATATTGCGAAAACGTTTTTTGATCCATGTGAAGAGTGTGAGGTGATAAGATGATACACAAGGCAGCTTGCTGAAGATGTGTTGGCCGACAAAAGAATACTTCAGCTTTCTGCGCTTGCGCCTAATAAATAACAACAAGAGGGGTATCAGAAATATGCACACGCCTCGCACCGGCTTATCGCCGGCGCGATCTCATTTAACTGATTTTTTACTGTATAACACTTGTGTATACTGCTTCTTGAGATATCGTATAAAAACCAAATAAATACACAAGCCGTGCCTTTGTTAGTATACACGACAGTTTGTTACTGTCAAAAGAAATCGTGTACACGATTGATTCTTCCCTGTTTTTTCGCTATAATTCCTGCAGTTGCAAGTAGTTGCCAAATTATTCACCGGAAGGCTGTGTAAACCTGTGCACTATGACTTACGATAGCTTTGGTGTGTACAACCACCGCCTACCACCTATTTATTTCTATGCCTACATCTACCACTAAAGAAGATACTGAAGAAGAGAAAAAGGAGGAAAATAAAGAAGATGAAAAAGAAGAAGCTGATATCAGTGCTGGAGAACCAACTGATATCAGTCAGCCGGATTTACCAAAAGAAGATATTGAAGACAACCCAATGGAGGCGGTATATGACTCATCAGTTCCGCTTCCGGACCCTGGTGAAATAGTCGAAGGAGAAGTAATCGCTGTCGACACCGCCAGTATATATATAGACCTAAAACCACATGGAACGGGTATTATTTATGGCCGTGAATTCATCAAGGCCAGAAATATTATTCGGAATGTATCTGTCGGCGATACTATATCTGCCAAAGTTGTTGAAGCCGAAAACGAAGACGGATACACCGAACTATCTCTCAAGGAAGCTCAACAGGCTATCGTTTGGGCGAAAGCTGAGAAAGCCAAAGATAATGAAGAGGTCTTTGAACTTACTGTAACCGACGCCAATAAAGGAGGACTGCTGCTTGATTGGGAAGGTATTCGCGGCTTCCTGCCGGCCTCCCAGCTCAAACCAGAACACTACCCTCGCGTAGAAGGTGGTGACAAAGATCGCATACTACAAGAATTAAAAGAGCTAGTTGGAGATAAGCTCTCCGTTTCTATTATTACCGCCGACCCGCAAGAAAAGAAACTGATCTTCTCTGAAAAAAGCCCAACCAAGAAAGACCGAACTGAAATCGTGGATGCATACGAAGTTGGCGAAGTCGTGGAAGGAACCGTTACTGGAATCGTCGACTTTGGGGTCTTTATAAAGATAGAAGAAGACCTGGAAGGGCTAGCTCACATTTCCGAGCTCGACTGGGGGCTCGTAGAGGACCCGAATGACTTGTTTGAAGTAGGTGAAAATGTAACTGCTAAAGTGATTGATAAAGAAGGTGATAAAATCTCGCTGTCTATCAAGGCGCTTAAAGAAAACCCGTGGATCGAAGCTGCAGATAAATATCACTCAGGCCAAGAAGTGGAAGGAGTTATTATCAAGTTCAACGAACATGGAGCTCTCGCCGCCATTGAAGAAGGCGTTGCCGGGCTTGTACATGTATCCGACTTCGAATCCATGGAGGATCTTCGAAGTACGCTGGAACTTGGTAAAACCTACACCTTCTCCATCAATCTATTTGAACCACGCGAACAACGAATGGCCCTTTCCTACGCAGACGGGGAAGAATCTGACGACGAAGAAAGTGAGGAGGATGACGAAGACGAGGGTTCAAAAGAAGTCGAAGAGTAAGTCTCCAACAACCAAATCAATACCTGTTAGTTAGTGACATTCATGGCTGCCTCCAATCCATCCTTGATCCACCGCTTAACCCCCTTTAGAGTAGCCTCGTATACTTCAGCTTCAAGTTGATCACGTTCTGCCTGACTAAATTCTCCCATCACAAAGGGGTTCACTCCTTTTCCGGGTACAGTTTGCTTATCTACCGCCCCTCCCTCATCGGTGGGGCTTATTCCTATACGAAGACGAACAAACTCAGTTGACCCAAGTTCGTCTACGACTGACTGCACTCCCCGGTGACCGCCGGCGCCACGATCGTGAACGATTTTCAACCGCCCCAACCCCAAATCAACATCATCGTGTACCACCAGAATATTTTCGAGCGGCACTTCAAAATAATCCACTAACGTTTTAATAGCCCGGCCGGACTTGTTCATAAAAGTCTGTGGTTTTACCAATTGCAAATTTTGCCCTGCCACACTCGTTTTGGCTGTAAGTGCTTCAGCTTGACCACTTTTAGTAAAATCACCGGCACTCCATGTGCGAGCGCATTCCTCCACAACTAAAAAACCGACATTGTGTCGTGTGTTTTTGTATTTGTTTCCCGGATTTCCCAGTCCAACTACAAGATAATTCATATTGCCTACCAGAATATCATCTTAAAAAGTATTTTTTACAGTTTCACCATACATTTCCTTTGCTTTCTACCGTCTTAAAGAATACAATATCTGTAGTATGACCGAGAGGCACACAGACTCCCGATCGAATCACTCCGGATTCTTTTCCGAGATTATCCGTATCGGGCTTCTGGTGCTTTTCATCGTCCTCCCCATCCGATTATTTGTAGCGCAGCCGTTTATTGTCAGCGGAGCTTCCATGGAGCCAACATTCGACTCCGGAGACTACCTTATCATCGATCAGCTATCGTACCGTTTTGAAGATCCAGAACGTAAATCCGTGGTTGTGTTCCGTTATCCGGACGACCCAGACAAATTCTTTATCAAGCGTGTTATTGGCCTCCCCGGCGAAACAGTCAAGGTAGATGATAATGACATAACCATCATTAATGAAGAACACCCTGACGGCCTAACCCTTTCTGAGCCGTACGTAGCGTCCGAAAACACCAATGAAGATAGATTGTCAGTAACACTCGGTGACAACGAGTACTTTGTGCTGGGTGATAACCGCCGCTCCAGTTCCGACTCCCGCACTTGGGGTACACTCCCGGACCGATATCTTGTTGGTCGAGCTTTTCTCCAACTCCTTCCTCCAAATGATATTTCTTTGACACCCGGTTATGGTGCGGCGTTAACAGCGCCATGATTTTGTAAGTAATTATTTAGTTTTATTTATGGCACCACATATAACGCTTCACGATCCATTGATGGCTCAAGAAACCCCTACTCATTTTCGGTATAAGGGGCCCGAAGATTTTGCTAAAGCTGTTGACACTGCACGCCACTACGGATTCCATTTAGTGGAACCTGTTGAAATCGATGACTCGCTAGATGAAAAAGCCAAGGAACACCAGGGTAAAATTAAGCGTGAAAAAACCGGCGAATGGTATATCCATCTCGGCGATAAGCTGGCAGAGCTTAATCGCTACATTGAGGATATGCACGGATGGCCGCAACCTGCCCTCATCTGCCATACTCGTCACCCGCGCCGAAAAGTAGGTAAGGTAAACTTAACTGCTTACGGTTGTAACAAAACCGTTGCCGAAGGGCTCATCATTGCCGCCACTTTGGCCATTCTAGACGAGCTTGGATACGAAAACCTTGGAGTAGACATAAACTGTCTTGGAAACCGCCAAGCGAAAGAAGCGTTTAGCGAGCGGTTCAAAAACCACGTCAAGAAACACCTTGAAGACATGCGCCCTACGTGCCAAACACTTTTCAAGCAGGACCCACTCAGACTTACAACATGCGACGATGATACGTGCACACAAATAACAAGAAACGGGCCGAAAGCTGTTGACCACCTTAATAAGGAAGATCGTTGTCACCTGAAAGAAATTTGTGAGTATCTTGAAGCAATTTCAGCTCCGTATCGGATAAGTCCGGCTTTGGTTGGCTCACACCACCATCACTCTCACACCTTGTTTCAAATCAAGGAATTCGATGGAAGCCGACCTCCTCACGGCAGTCCGGTGCTAGCTCGTGGTGAACGCCACCTTAGCGTGCCAGGAAAAATGGATTACAATCGCAGCATCCCAACCGTTTCCGCCTCAATCGATATTCCGGGCGGGCGCCGAGAATCGTACAAGACTCTTGATCGTGAAGAGGTAGAGTGTCCGCAAGTATACTATCTCCACCTAGGTACTGAAGCTAAAAAGCACAGTTTGCCGGTGATAGAAAAACTTCGCCAAGAAAATATTACCGTCTTGCAAGCGCTGACTCGAAACAAACTGCGTGATCAAATTACAGCCGCTAAACGACTAAAAACTCCGTACGCTGTTATCATGGGACTTAAAGAAGTACGAGAAAACGCTGCTATTGTACGTGATATGCAAACACGATCACAGGAAACAGTTAGCATAAACCACTTGCCGAAGTACCTAAAAAAAGTTGCTTAAGAAACGTTTAAGTGATATTATCTCACCAATGATCAACGTAAAAGTAGAAGGAAGTCAGTCAGAAAGCAACAGCAATATTCTCCGACGTTTTTCTCGCCGAGTGCGTAACTCCGGCGTGGTTGAGAAGAAGCGAGAAAATCGGTACCGGTCTCGGCCGCCTTCGGATGCAAAGAAGAAGAAAGAGAAGCTTCGATACATAAACCGCATTGAGGAGGTAGATAAGCTTATCAAGCTCGGAAAACTTCCTGACCGTCGACGTCGTTAGGTCTTGGTCTTACTCGCACTTTAACTTTTACACATTGGCTGCCTTCGGGCAGACTGATAGAATAGTTATGCTTATCCACTTACATTATGGCTCATAATCTATCAGTCGGTATAGATATCGGCACCCACCAATTGAAAGCTGTAGCTGTTGAGGACAGGCCCACTTCTGACTTACCCAAAATTCGCGGAACCGGTTTTGCAGAATCGGCCGGATTACGTCATGGTTACGCCATTGACGTTCCTGCTGTTACTGAGCGAGTTGAAGAAGCTATTCAACAAACAAGCGAATCGGCTGGCCAAAATATAGAAAACACCCACCTGGCTATCGGCGGTGCTAGCCTTCAAGGGCACCGATCTACCGGGTCCATTTCTTTTAATAATGAGAATCACGAGATTACCGAAGGTGATGTAGATGCAGTCCTTGAAGCAAGCCAAGATGTACTAATCCAAAAACACCAGAAAAACCGTACGGTTTTGCATCGATTCCCACTTGCCTTTAAGGTAGACGGCCGCACCACTCACGGCCAGCCTAACGGACTTGTCGGCCAGAAGCTCTCTGTACACACTTTTTTTATTACTTCTATTTCCCAGCATATTTACGATCTCGTCGAGGCCGTTGAAAACGCCGGTATCAATGTCGATGACATAATCGCCTCCCCGCTTGCCGCCAGCGAAGTCACTCTCACAAATGCCCAGAAAAAAGCTGGATGCGTGTTGGCCAACATTGGCTCAGAAACAGTATCCGTAATTGTATTTGACGACGGCCGCCCTGTTTCCTTGACCGTATTCCCTATTGGATCTACCGACATCACCAACGACATAGCTTTGGGTCTTAAAGTACCACTTGAGAAAGCTGAACAAATCAAGTTAGGCGGCATCACCGGCAGCGACGTTTCCAAAAAGAAGCTGGAAGAGATTATGGCCGCCCGCCTCACTGACATTTTCGAACTTATCGAAGACCATCTTAAATCCATAAACCGTGAAGGGTTGTTGCCGGCCGGAATCATTATGACCGGCGGTGGCTCAAGCCTGTCTATGGTAGAGGATATTGCTAAATCGACTTTGGAATTACCGTCCGAGGTTGCTCACGTTAAACTACCTAAAACAAAAGTTATTCGAGAGTTAGAGAACTCTTCCTGGACTGTAGCGTACGGTACAGCTGCCCGCGCACTTCGCAACCGGCAGACCGGCATGTTTTCCAGCATCCGAAACTCACAAAATGCTATTCTCGATTGGCTCAAACAGTTCCTTCCCTAGTCTTTATCTCTTTGCTTGACAATTACTATAGGATACTGTTTCTGTTTCAGTAAACTCATTCGTATGGTAGGATTTAACTAAGTTAGTAGCCACAGCTAACCATTAATTTTTGATAATTTATGTCAAAGGAAGTTGAAACAGACGTACAAACATTCGCACGAATTAAGGTAGTTGGTGTTGGCGGATCTGGAATGAACGCAGTAAATCACATGCGTGAAGCTGATGTATCCGGAGTTGAGTTTGTTGCTATCAACACAGACGCTCAGGATCTACACCAGTCCCCTATCGAGAAAAAAATTCATATAGGAAAAAACTTAACTCGCGGCCTTGGCACCGGTATGAGTCCGGAACTTGGCAAGCGTGCTGCTGAAGAAACCAAAGAAGAAATTCAGGGCGAACTACAAGGAGCTGACATGGTATTTATCACCTGTGGAATGGGTGGTGGTACCGGAACCGGCGGTGCTCCGGTAGTAGCTCAAGTAGCCCGGGAAACCGGTGCACTTACTGTGGCTGTGGTTACTAAACCATTTTTCTTTGAAGGTGCACAACGAAAACAAATTGCTGAAGAGGGCTTGATTAAGCTACAAAAAGAAGTTGATGCTCTTATCGTGATTCCGAACGATCGACTTCTTCAAACTGTTAACAAAGACACTACCGCTGAAGAAGCCTTTGCCCTTTGTGACGAAGTGCTTCGAGAAGCGGTCGAGGGTATTTCTGACCTAATTACTACTCCGGGTATTGTAAACGTAGACTTTGCAGACATTCGTTCGGTCATGGAAAGTGCTGGCTCAGCTCTTATGGGAGTCGGTGCCGGAAGCGGTGACAAGCGAGCGCAAGAAGCTGCTAAGTCAGCCATCAACTCTCCACTCCTTGATGTATCCGTTGACGGAGCCGAAGGAGTTCTGTTCGCCATTGCCGGCAGTGATGACCTGAAGATGCATGAAGTACAACAAGCCGCCAAGATTATCACTGAATCAATTGACCAAGAAGCTAAGGTGATCTTTGGTGCATTTAAAGACGACGATCTCGATAGCAACACTGTTCGAGTTACGGTTATTGCAACCGGCTTCCCTGAAGATCAAGTACTATCCGAAGAAGACAGCTCTTCCATGTTCGACTTCTCAGAAAATGAGATACGAGATCAAGCCGCCGAAGCTAGCCGTGGCCAATTTGATGATCTTCCTTCAGACTCTCAGCAAGAAGAAAGCGAAAATGACCTCGACACCTTCCCGAGCGAACAAGAACAAGCTGAAGAAGGAGAGCACGAAGACTGGGGTGCTGTACCTGCCTTCCTCCGGCGGTCACAAAAGAAAGAGGAGCGTGAAGGCGAAGAGGACGAAGAATAATTATTGATTAATAAATTTTTCCGTACTCGTGGCAGACAACAACTATGAACTCATAATTATAGGTGGCGGTCCGGCTGGTGTAGCCGGCGGCGTATACGCAGCTCGCAAGAAGCTCGATACAGCCTTGGTTACTATTGAATTTGGAGGTCAGAGTAACAACTCACCCAAAATAGAAAACTGGATTGGCACCAAATCAATTTCCGGTACTGATTTTGCTACCAAGCTTGAAGAACACGTACGAGAATATGAAGGCGATACGCTTGATATTCAAGAAGGAACTCGTGTTACAAACCTTACCCGAGAAGACGACCGTTTCTTGGTAGAGACAACCAAAAAAGAAGATATTAAAGCGAAAGCGGTGCTTATAGCCAGCGGTGCACACCGCAAAAAATTGCAAATTCCCGGTGCTGCTGAATTTGAAAACAAAGGCGTAGTATACTGCGCCTCGTGTGATGGTCCACTCTTTGCCGGCAAGGACGTAGTGGTTGTCGGTGGTGGAAACGCCGGCTTTGAGGCAGCCTCACAACTTTTATCTTATACCGAAAGCGTCACTCTACTACAACACTCCGATAAGTTTACAGCTGACAAAATTACCGTTAACAGCGTGCTTGAGCACGAAAACATGACCGCCCATCTCAATGCTGAACCGTTGGAAATTAAGGGTGACGACTTTACCGAAACTATGGTGTACGAAGACTTAGAAACCGGTGAAAAACACGAGATTCCGGCCGAAGGAGTATTTGTAGAAATTGGACTTGTACCGAATACCGAGTACGCAGCAGATCTTCTGGAAACGAATGAGATTAACCAATTCGTGATTGACCCGAAAACACAACGTGCCTCAAAAGAGGGTATCTGGGCTGCCGGCGACTGTACTAACGGCCTGTACCACCAAAACAACATAGCTGCCGGAGATGCCGTAAAAGCAGTCGAAGACTTGTATCAGTGGGTACGCAAGCAAAAAAGCTAACTTTTTTACAACTAAACCAAAAAAGAAAGCCCGCGAATGCGGGCTTTGTTAGTTGTTGGTAGCTTTTGATTTCGTTTGTTTTCTTGATTGCAATTCTACTTCAAATATCTTTTGAATACGGACTTTTCTTTGTAACTTCTTTACCATTTTGGCCGGCATCTCCCCTCTGCCAGACGTAAAGAAGCTACGTAAAAGCTTCTCATTTTTTATTCTATGCCGTATCTTAGAATAAGATAGTTCTTGCAGCCACTTCCACCCTTGAAATCGCTCTTTAACAGAACGTGCGTCTTTTACTTCCATATCTACTTACCTCTTGTGGTTTTGAAAAAGAAAATAAATGATTATCTGAATAAATCTTATACTTTTGATACGGTACGTCAACTAACTTAGAAAGTATTATATAATAAGTTATATAATACTATTTTCACTACTTATCCCGAGCTTGTTGAAGGGCGGAGGGTAGAGGATTTGGTCACGAATATTTCTGCTGACACAGAAATTTCTCGACCCCGACTCGTGGTTTCTGCCTTTCGCTCCGCTCAAACAGAAACATCACTGCGCCTTTCAAATTCTCACAGAAGCAAAGAAATTTGCTTCTTTACCTTCCTTAATACCATTTGCTGCTTGCCCTGAGCCTGTCGAAGGGCGGAGGGTAGAGGATTTGAACCTCTGAAGGGATGAACCCTTACTGCATTTCGAGTGCAGCGCATTAAACCAGACTCTGCCAACCCTCCTTTTGCACTCCAATATTAGCACTACTTTTAATGTTATCCAAAAAGTGGTATAGTAATTATGTCGCTCAGAGGGGGCGATTTTTCATTGCATGGCCCCGTCGTCTAATCTGGTTAGGACGCTAGGTTTTCATCCTAGAAATACGGGTTCAAATCCCGTCGGGGTCACCATTTAGCTTAATAATCCTGCCCTCTTTCTTGGTTTAGATTCTGGTACGTTCGCATATTTATTTATGCAGGGATTTGAACTGGAAAGAGGGTCGGAGAAAACTTTAGTTTTCTCCGTGTAGGAAAGACTTGAAAACCGAGAGGTTTTCAAAACGCAGTGAGTTTGCGAATGAGTAGTGAAATTCCCGTCGGGGTCACCATTTAGTTTAACAGTTCTGTTTTTCTTTCTAGATTTAGGTTTGAGTACTGAG
Source organism: uncultured Candidatus Saccharibacteria bacterium (assembly GCA_964452185.1). GTDB lineage: Bacteria > Patescibacteriota > Minisyncoccia > Phycocordibacterales > SW-6-46-9 > SW-6-46-9. The sequence continues at coordinate 10,512 of CAYVKO010000006.1, read as the reverse complement.
AACATGAAAGAAAGCAACTCTCCCACATGAAGCTTGAAGGTCGCACCAGTTTTAATTTTTTGCTATTCTTGTAACTGGATTCAACAAGACATAAGAGCGATTAGCTCACCTCAGGAGTATTTGGTCGCAGGACTCTCGGCACAGCTGTAACCAGCTTTACTAATCGCTCTAGAGTAAAAGTAAAAACAAGAAGAGCGATTAGCTCAGCTGGTAGAGCGTCCGCCTGACTCGCGGAAGGTCGGAGGTTCAAGTCCTCCATCGCTCACAACAAAAAGCAGCCTAATGGCTGCTTTTTTAACTTTATTTACTTAGCTTGAAATCCTTACTGTGCAGTAGATACGGAACACACTTGTACACACTGCGTAGTACACATGTCTGCATTTGGATCATGCCGGCATGCTGAAGCACATCGATTGTAGTTACCGTCACGAGCTTCACACCAATCTGCCGCCACATCCTCACACTCGTTATGCTCAGCCAACCAGTCACCCCCTGCATCTTCACACGCTTGCGCTAGATCTTCTCCGGAATTGTTTCCGTCTTGAGCCGAATCGTCGGTCGTTGTGTCATCGCCGTCTTCCGACACACCACTGGTATCACCTCCCGCTGAAGCTTCTGCCGTGATAGATAGTGTCGAAGCTATTGTTTCCATGGTATCTACATAGGACTCACTGTCCGACCCGCTTGCCGTGTAAGAAATGATGTATGCACGGTCTTCTGAAGCCGGCAGTATGTGATACGTGGTAACAGACCCCAACTGGTTACGCAACTGGAAGGTGTACCCGGAACGTTCTGCAAAGCTACTTGATTCAACTTCAGATACTATTTCTTGGCTGTTTGCTTCCCGCTGAGTAAACACCTGGTTCGCTGTCGTCTCCAATCCCTCCTGAGCAATTGGTTCAGTGTTAATGTATCCGGTTATACCATCAGTGACTTCCGTGTTTGGTTCATTATCCTCACCTAGCACCTGAACCTTTACCTGACCCGCCTCTGTTGACATTTGCGCTTCTGGCGGATGAGAGAGTGTGAAATCAAAGTCTTCATTTTCATACTCTTCCCAGCCTTCCGGTACTGTAGCAGCTTGGTTATCATCAGGTGTAGTCGTAGCTGTATCACCCGGATCTTCCTCTGAGCCTGTTAGGGCTGTAATACCCCAAATCAGTGCAACTAACGCCAGTATTGAAATTATTATTTTTGCCGTATTACTCATAGTAGGTCTGTATTTGTTAACTATTATTCCTTAGATATCTATACAATACCGTACTGCACACATTGCAACAAGGCTACAAAAGTGTGGTCTTCACCTCCAAAAAGATGCTATCATTAACGCACAAATGCGTATTCTATCTATAGAAACATCATGCGATGAGACTGCAGTGAGCCTTTTGGAGATCTCGGGAGATTTTCCGGACGTACAGATGCAGATCATTGATAGCAAGCTGGCTAGCCAGGTAGCAGCCCATCAAGAGTACGGTGGCGTCTACCCTTCCTTGGCCAAGCGCCTACATGCCAAAAATCTACCAGCCCTCCTTACTGAACTCACCAAAAACAGCACACAAACTGCGCAACCGGACATACCGGAAGATAAGAAGAAGCAGGTCCGCCAATGGCTTACCCGCCATGAAGGCTGTGCAGACAAAATCTTTGAGTTGATTAAAAACCACGGAATGACCGACATAGATGCTATCTCCGTTACCGTTGGCCCGGGCTTGGAGCCGGCGCTTTGGGTCGGTATTAACATTGCCAGAAGCCTTGCTCTCATAGCTGACATTCCAGTAATACCAACTAATCACATGGAAGGTCATCTACTTTCCACTCTGGTACCGGATGAATCATCAGACAGCCAAACATATAAAATAAGAGACGTGTCTTTTCCTGCCGTGGCACTGCTTGTCAGTGGTGGCCACACTGAACTTATTCAAATGGACAAATGGCATTCATATAAAAAGATTGGCCAGACACGTGATGACGCAGCCGGTGAAGCTTTTGATAAGATAGGTCGCCTGCTTGGTTTATCTTATCCGGCCGGACCGGAGATTGCACAACTAGCCAAAAAGAAAGATAGTACAGATAAAACATTCTCCCTGCCTCGCCCAATGATCAATGCCGACAACCTTGACTTCTCCTTTTCCGGCCTGAAAACCGCTGCAGTACGGCAAATAGAGCAAAACCAACCACTTAACGATACACAGCGTAGTGCGTTTGCATACGAACTACAACAAGCAATTATCGAAGTCTTAACAAAAAAGACGCAGACGGCAGCCAGTAAGGTAAAGGCAGAGAGTATTCTGGTTGGTGGTGGAGTTAGCGCCAACCAGCTGTTACGAGATCAGCTTGAAGATGTAGCCGATAATCTAAAGGCAGATTTACTCACCGCCCCTTTGGAACTTACAACTGATAACGCCACAATGATTGGGTTGGCTGGGTATACGAACCGAGATCGTCAAGTTCAACCGCGATCAGATATCGAAGCTTCCAGCCGGCTGTCACTCTGACTAGCGATGGTAGGTTCCGGGAATAGCAAATTACTACCAAAGTAGAATACGCCAGCCAGTATAATTAGTGCCATCAAGCTGTACCCCGCCTGTTTTATGTGGTGTTTCTTTGCTTCCACGGCAACTGATATCAGAAGCGCCAAAGCAATAAGGCTGGCGAGTGTAACGATAAGTGTCTGAAAGATAAGTTGCGGACGACTAAGAAGATGCTCGAAGATGGTGGCTTGTGGCGTTAAAGCTGCCCCTTGCCCTCCTTGTACCTGCGCCACAGCTGTTGGGGTAGCTGTTCCGCTTTCGGAATCCGTCGTGGTAGTAGATGTTGTTGCGGTATCTGTAGACACGAGTTCATCATCGGTCATGGCTGCCTGTGAGTCATCATAGTGCTGTGTTTGGTGTGCTACCTCTCGGTTCTCGGATGAGCCTTGAGTTGAAGTGGTAGGCGAGCTAGTGTTGGAACCCTGTACTCGAACACCATCCTGCATGCGAAATCCTGAATCATCAGCCTCTTCGGTTTCTGGGTCTTCGTCTGCCTCTTCTTCGGCGGGATCATCCTCCTCTTCGCTTGCAGTTGAGTTGTCTGCAAACTCTTCATTTTCATCATCTTCGCTGGCGGCAGCCACAGTACTATCTTCACTTTCATTATTAGATTCCCTTTCGGATAACTCGCTTTGTGCCGGCCGACCAAACATCTGCACCACAAACACCGTTTCTTTACCCTCATACTCACCCCGAGCGGTAGCTATACCAACTTCAGTAAATTTTTCAGCAAGGATATTCTTGCGGTGTGGTGGAGAGTTCATCCAGGCATCCTCAACCATTTCCGAGTCAGCAAAGTTAACTGCTAAGTTTTCCCCGGCACTTCGGTACGTATATCCCGCCTCCTGAAACCACTCCCAAGGTGTAGTTCCGTCAGGGGCATCGTGTGCAAAGTATCCTTCCTCCGCCATATGGTTTGCTTTCATTTGAGCAGCCTCAGCCAGCGTTTCGTTCGGCTCCAGAGAATGGAGTCCGTTATCAGTTCGATCTTCGTTTGTGAGATCAACAAGCACAGCCGGCAGGACTGACGACATGAACTGACCGGAGCGATTAATGTAACCAGTCTGAAGCGCCGAAACAACAAGCACCAAACCAACCACTAACGCAAGCGCTATTGCACTTCCTTTCCTGTAAGCATGCGGATGATTGTCATTACCTTCGTGTGGGTGAAAATGGTCTTTTAGATGTTTTGACATAACGTATTTTCAGTTTAAATAGTTTATTCTAACGTAGACAATTTGTATCGAAATTCATCATCTATTGTAATACTTCTACTCTCGAAGTTGAAGTTGACAACTCTTCCCCGTTGTTTGGAGTTATCAGACGAGCAGTAACTATGTAACGATCCTGATATGTATCCTCCCCGTCCAGATAATTCCCGTCACATGTGATGAGTTTCAACTGTGAACGCCCCTGACTGCCAAAAACCGAGTCGGTTGCCTGAGACTGGTAACCGTACACTTCCGTGCTGGTAACCACGTAAGAGAGCTTATCTCCATTATCGTCAGTTACCTGCACCAGATCTCCACTCTCCAGCTTTTCTAAGTCCCAAAAGACCGCCTGGCTCCCGTCCCAGTCCAGATGACCTGCCAACACTGCATTCCCTGCCTCACCCGGAAGGTATCCCGGTTCATACCACGAAACATTACGCCAGTCCTTTGGAACTCCCATATTCCCTCGTTCATTTATCCCAACCTCCTCAACTGCTGCATCAACGTCAATCTTTGGGATTATGAGTCGATCAGGCTGAATCGACGTAGTGGTTGTGGCCAGTGAGTATTCTGACGTTTGAGTTGATTCAGACGTAGTAGTCGCCTGCTTACCTTCATAAATTGGGGCGTTTGCAGTCACCACCATTCCTGCTCCGGCAATTACAGCTACGGCCAGCAGAACCGCCATATACGCCTGTGTGTAGTTGTTGGGATTGTTGCCTGTCATACGAATGTCATAATACCGTAATCTGACTAATAAATCGACACAAAAACCTAGTTACAAGGTTCGACATTATAAAAGCACCCCAAACGGGGTGCTTTTGAGATTTGCAGAAATTGCAAAGACGGACGTTACTCGAACAACTCTCGCTTTCGGCGGTTGGTAGTCTGATAGACTATTCCGGACAATCCCAAAATGCCGGCAAACGCTCCGAAGAATCCCCAACCGAGTTCGTTTCCGTTGCCTTCAGCAGGACTGGTACCGTCACCGGTGTTTGGTAGATTTGGTGAGTCAGTTTGTGCACCTTGCACTTCACCACCGCCAACACCGAACTGGTCATCTCCAAGTGAAGACACGAGTTGGTTTAGTTGATTCCTGGCATTATCTAACATTGCCTGCAAGTCTACCCCCTCTTCTTCATCCGCTTCATCATCCTCTGTGTCTGCATCGTCCTGATCTCCTTCTACATCACCAATACCGCCAACTCCGTTGTCATCATCGTTGTCACCGTCTGCTCCGGCAAGTACTCCACCAGCACCAAAGGCAGCAGTTTCGGAGTCGCCCCCTTCTCCATCATCGTCTCCGTCATCACCGTTACCGTTAGTGTCTGTTATGCAGCGAGCGGCATCACCGTAGTAGAACGGACCGCTGTCTCCTTCTTGCTGTGTAGAAGAGAACGTATCATCAGTCTCATCAAGCGTGAATGTGTAGTAGTCGTCATCAGCTGTTTCGGCAGCCTCCGTCGTACGATCAAGTGCGTAGTAGGTATCTCCAACCTTCGCTACGCTAGAGATGTGTGCTGTCTGCGACAGAGAACCGACCTCATTTACAGCGTATCCGTTACTTGTGTCGATGTGATACACGTCACCTTCTGACCGCACGTACACGAGATCACCGTCATCAGCCACTTCTAAGTCACCTCCTTGAACATCAAGTTCGTCGTCAGCAAACAGATCGATTTCAGTTGTAGATCCTGTCGTCATATCAACTTCGTACAGTCCGTCTTGGTTCTGGTCAAGGACGTAGAGGTTATCATCTTCACCCAGCGTCATTGCTACCGGTCGAATAAGTTCTGAGGTAGCTCCGATTGTGTCGATCGATTCGTCGTTTTCTAGTGTTACCAAGTTGTTGTTGTCTTCTCGGATAGCGAACAGATTTCCACCTTCGTCAGTCGCCAATGATGAGTGGAACTGACTCTGGTCGTAACTTTCAACAAGTGTTGAACTGCCTGTTGATGCATCTACTCGGTAGAGATTACCGTCATTTTCTACTACTGACGGTCCGGCTGCAAAGTGAAGGATATCGCCGGCTTCACATCGACTGATCTCAGTTTCTACTTCTTGGTTTACGACAGCCAATGTCGTGGTTGAGTCTGCAGTTACTTCCAACTCTCCGTCAGCTTCTGCGGTTGTTGTGCTGTACGCCTGGCCGACGTTTACTGCACTCTCACTTCCAACCTGATAATCATCGTCGTAGGTTGCGTTCCAGTCTGCTTCAGTGGTTGTACCGCTTACATTTTCAGCGTTATACTCATATGAGCCAACCGACCGGTCGAAGGTTGCACATGCAGCGTCGTTACCTTCATTAGTGTAGATATCAACGCCTTCTGTGTAGTTAAGTGGAGTGTTGAAGCTCACTTGAGCACTAGAGCCATTGGTAAGGCTGAAGTCGAACTGTGTATCAGCACCGCCTTCAATCAAGTTACCGTCTTCATCGATAGCTGTCTTACAGATCTGAACTGTACCCATTTCCGGAGATGGTTCTTCTCCATCATCACAATGGATGGCTTCAACTCCGGCAAGGTCAAAGCCGTCAACGTGTTCACCGTTTCCGAAGTCGCTTGGATCGGACGTGTCGGTGATTCGTACGTACTGTATGTCTTGTCGGTCACCGATATCTACAGTGCCGTCAAGCGTTACAGATCCGACAGATTCAAAGTCGTCACCGTCCGAAGATACTGCTACTTCTGCAGTTTCCGGATACTGCGATTCCGTCGGGTCGTTTGGGTCTTCTGGGTAACTGGTTTCGTAGATGCGGAGATCATCACCTTCCTGCACCGGTACGTTACCGTCAAATTCAAGAGTGATTGATCCACCGAACCCAAGCGTGACGTAGTCTACTTCTTCAGGATTGTCATACGGTGGTCTGTTTTCATTTTCTCCGTGGTCTTCCATATCTTCTGCACCAAGTGCTTCTGATGAGTCGCTTCGAGCTGATAGTACGTCATTGCCATTCTTGTTCTGTGCTTGGTTGAACGATTCTACGCTCACAGCACTACACTGCTCCAAGAAGCCATCACCTGGATCCTCATCTTCGTTTGAGACTTCAAAGTCACGTGTTACTCGCACGTCACCTTCTACCTCATCGTCTTCTTCAGGGTTGAAAATAAAGCAATAGTTGTCGTCTTCGGTTGTTGTGGTGTCGAATTCAGCAGAGAAGTCTTCCCCGTTGAAATCGAACTGGCTATTTTGACCACTTACGTTTCCAAATACCACTTCTCCACCTTCATCTGGGTTCTGGTTCATTTCACACATACCAGATTTCACAGCAAATGAAATACCTTCGTTCTCATCGTCACCGTCATCGTACGTTGCCTCCAGAGTGGTTGTTCCGCTTGTTACTTCCCCAACTTCCGGCTGTTGGATACTGGCAGACGCTGTAGTTGTTCCCTCAAGTTCGTTCACGATATCGCAGTTATAGTTGGTATCGTTAGCCGGATTAACAGCTATACTACCAACAGACGTACAGTCTCCGGCAAACGTCGGCGTGTAGTCAGATACGTCAGACACCTCGTTTACCGAGTACGTTGTCGTTGCTGATGAAGTCGCAGAAAAGGACAAGTCTGTGCCGTCTGCTGACCCATGAAACTCGCTGTTCGTTTCTCCGTCAGAAGAGAACTGGATCGGGTCATTATTTTCATCGAGTACCTCAAAGGTGAAGTCACTCGACGTGGCATCACCACCGTCAACAGTCTTGCTTACGTTGAGATCAACTTCACTTGTATCGTCCTCGATCTCATTCGCAACCGTAAAGTTCACTTCTTCCTCAGCAGTATCTCCTTCATCACTTGGGTTGAAGACAAAACAGTAGTCGCCGTCTGCTTCCGTTGTAGAGTCAAATTCAGCACTGAATTCTCCTGTAGATGTTGAGTATGTGTACGGGTCATCCTGTCCGTCCACGTTCCCAAACACAGTACTGTCTGTACTACCACACTGTCCCGATCGAACAGCAAAGCTAACAAGGTTTCCGTTTCGGTTTGGAGTCGTCGTTCCAGAATATTCTGCTTTCAGAGTTGTCGTACCAGAAACTTCCGCACCGGAATTCGGGCTTGTTATTTGTGTCAAGTCTTCTGTTTGCGCATTTGCAACTTGTGGAGCAACTGATTGAAAGCCGCCACCCAAAAGTGCAAATGCAACCACAAGAACGCTCGTTAATACATTCTTTGATAAATCCATAGTAGGTTGTGAGTTAGTGGGTAAATCCAAGCTAGCCCACCTCCCTCACGCACTACACGTGCTGACTTGTCACAGGAATCGCGAAAAGTTTCAAAAGCGCTCGGTTACAAATTGGTGATCAAGACTCTTTTTGTTTCCTTGAACTCTTTTTGTTTCAACCGAACCGAGAACAACAAATCCGCAAACCTAGTAATGACAAGTTGAGGTGAGTGGATACGAGTGAATTAACACTCTCTAGCTTGTAAATTAGTTGCTAATAATAGAGTGAATAATTACACGAATAATCTCTTTGTGCTGTTGAGCTTAAATCCTTTATCGTGATGTGTGCCCAAACAACAGCACAGTACAACTGACAGTAACACGTACAACCAACCACCTTAATTAATTCATCAGCTGCGCAGTACCGTTGTCATATCTTCCGTGTGGATACATGTAGACGCATCGCTGGAGGGTTTATTACACGAGCTAAAATCCAGTACTTTTCCACCCTCTCTTCAATCGAAAGTATCACCATACAGCCAGGGTAATTGCAAACTAAAATGCAAAAAAAATACCCTTAAAAGTAGCGGAAAAATCAATCATCTTACAAACGTACAAGCGTAGCCGTGGTTGCGAAGTATAGGTTAACCTAAGGTATAAAAATACAGAAAGTCAACTACCACTAGTAGGTTATTTTAATAAAAAAACACCACCTTTCGGAGGTGTCCAGCATAAAGAAACTTGCAAGCTGTGTGTCGGAGGCCAAAAAGAGTACACAAAAGGCGAAAAGAGTTATCTAAACACCTCTTGTGTGAACAAAACCTCCGACACACAACCCGCAAAAATTAGAAACTGTGTTGGAAAATACGACAAGCACCAAACAGAACCGAAGTCAAAGGGGTTTATTCTTTTTGTTGTTCTAGTTGATAATAAATTTCGGCAAGATGAGTATTTGAAGCCAAGCCACGTAGATATTCTGTAAAATTTCGACAGTACAAAATAGTCTTCATCCTACAGGCTTTTAGGCTACACATCGAAGATGTTAATTTTCCTCAATGTCTAGTCTAAGCCGGCAGGCCCAATAAAAACCCGCATTTATTACAATGCGGGTTTTTGCTTCTTCTCGCTCATCTACACCCTTTAATGTAAGGGGTTGATCTCAGTTGTCAAGTAACTTTTTGATTACTCGGATTTTAAGCTTTTCGTCAAGCAAGCGTCGTACTGCTCCATAATTTCTCCGGCCACCTCCTGCTTCTGCTCTAGCGTCATCCAGTCTGTATACTTGCGGAAGTCCACAACAATGACTGGAGCTCCGCCGTCTGCCATCTCACAGATGCAGAGGTTGCCGTTCGGCAAAAGCTTAGCCTCTAACTTTGAATAATGATCGCTCATCTGGAAATTTTCTTCTGAGACTCTTTTTGTTGTTGAATCATCCTCAACTCTTTTTGTTGAATCCTCTGAAACTCTTTTTGTTGGACGAACTTCTGTAGCCATAATGATTTGTGAATTACCCTTACCTGATAATGAAATGTGTAATTAGACGACCAAAGCAACAGATGCAAAAAATAAGGTTAGCTTGCAGAGTTGCCAAAGCCGCCAACTGCACGACTGTGATGTAACTTCCTCCTGACCCAGCAGAAGCTACACGTAACATCATGCCTTTCTGCTACTCAGGCACAACCCTAAAAATGCAATACGGCTTTTGAAGGATCGTGACTGAGTAAGGTGAGGGGTGGAAGCGTTTGCCCACAAGGGCAGTTCTCTTCTCTTTCCTGTAGTAAATCGATTTTCGCGAATATTTCTGGTGAATATTTCTTTGTGTAGTGACAAGTTAACAACAGGTGTTTTACTGTCAAGAAATCAGCACCTTTGTACACCCGATTTTTTTGCCTAATTGGTATTCAAGCAAGCTGAAACCGCCCATCTGAGCATATATATTCAAGCACTCTCTTGACCTGCATAAAAATTACATGCATAGAAATACAGCAGAATTTTTAACTTCACATAAAACCGGCTCCTGCTATCCTTGGTTAACCACTCTAAAAACCACCATTAAAACACTCTCTTTTGTAGACTATTTGAGGGCCCTGATAGCTGATAGCAAGAAGTATACCTTATTTATATAGATCAATACCTGATACGTACAATGATAGGACCAAAAAAGCTAATACGGACTTTAAAAGGGCGTTATTTCAAATAATAAACGTCCCGATAACGACAGGGTGTTTATTAGAGTTGAGTATTGCCAAAAAGCGTTGGAGATTCTGCCACCATCAGCAACCATGTATGCGGCACATAAAGCCTCGAGCAAGATTACCGACAAAAGATTTTGTGTGGATAGACCGGACCAGAAGAATTATATAACTTATTATATAATTAATTTTTACTTGTTATATAACAGCTACCCTCACCCATATAAAAAACGCCCCAAATCGGGGCGTTTGTTGCCTTGAATGCTTTGTTAGGTTGCTCGCCTATTTTCCGAAGGATCCGTCCGCAGGAACTGCGAGACTACCGTCACCGGTGTTTGGAAAGCCTGGTGTACCAGAGGAGTCTTGCACACCAGCTACGTCTGGCTGTGGTTGATCAGTTCCGTCATCATCCTGATCAAGTGA